>CAZCHJ010000001.1:0-864 GCA_964498735.1 uncultured Gammaproteobacteria bacterium
GTACAGGTTGGATAGTCAGACGCACCGTTGGCACAGGTTTGTGATGGTGGCGTACAGGTTGGATAGTCAGACGCACCGTTGGCACAGGTTTGTGATGAAGGACCAACACTCACACAAGAATTTACGGTACATGAGGAGGAACACGTTTGTGGACATACTCCATTAGATGCACCATTATCACATGCCTCTCCACTTTCTATTACTCCATTTCCACACCGAACTGAGCATTGCCTCCAATCAGTTCGCACATCACAGCTAGCACAATCAAAAGTAATTCTTCCTGCAGAAGATACCACCCCACCTCCCACACCAGTAAATTTGCCCGAAGCATCAATCGTCACGCCATTCATCGGAATCCATCCAAGCTCAGTAGACCATGCATACCCACCCAATTGTCCGCTGCAATTATTAGTCACTCCACTAGTTGATGGAGAAAAATTAATCCACCCATACGAACGTGACCATGCATATCCAGTCACAGCTGAGTCTGTGATTCTGAGTCCATGATAACTATTTAATGAGTCAGTTGGTGCAAAGTTAATCCATCCTAAATTCTCTCCCCATCCATATTTATAGGTAGTATCAATCGTACCGTCAGCAGTAGAAGCTTCTGTATATACAGGAAAAAAAAGCGCACATATCCAGACAATGTTCCACAATAACCCACGTCCTTTTTTCATAAAATTTACTCATCATTGACTACAAAAGCAATGTTCATTTCAAAATTTTTTATCATTTTCCTAACTTTAATTGGTAGCACTCGAGCTATTTATTGCAGTGGATGTCGTATCATTTCCAAATAAGATATCTGAAAGTATATTAGAGACTGTATCTTGTAATTGATCCGTATTAGTTGTTGTGTCT
>CAZCHJ010000001.1:964-5933 GCA_964498735.1 uncultured Gammaproteobacteria bacterium
ACATTAGTTGTTGTGTCTACATTAGTTGTTGTGTCTACATTAGTTGTTGTGTCTACATTAGTTGTTGTGTCTATCACATCGGCAGTACAGGTACCTAATACATTAGTCAACTGTCCATCGATAATTTTTACACAGTACACCTGACCTGTTGAAGAGTCTTTTATTTCCATGCCGTCATCAACCTCAATCACACCCGTCTTCACTTTATGAAACACCCCTACAACCGCGGTAATTCTCTCAGCAACAAAATCTTTGATAATAATTGCACTCTCTGTAATTTTGTTGATGAGATATTCGAGTGCACTTGTGAGGGGGCGGTTGGCAGCATAAAGTAGTTCTTCTTCTGAGGTAGCATGTAGTGTTGTTGATGACACGCCTATCGAAGCAAGCAGGAGGCCATCGATTTGTTGCTGCTGTGATTGTACCGCGGAGATAAGCGGGACAACGAAACGTTCATAATCAAGAGAGCGGGGAGTTGTACTATTACCAGGTTCAAAAATTACATAGTGTGGATCAATCTGATTCACTTCTTCAGCAATAAGACCTAATTCCTCTACATTGTCACTATTTCGTTTATATTTCACCGTTCGAAAAGCTAGTACCTCTTCGAGACCATTCGACCAATCTTCAATATCATGCTTAAATCTCTGCGAAGAAACCGTACAGTTACTAGCCTGGTGTGTTACTCTTCCATCTGGTTGAAGACACAACATGTCTGATGTAGAAGATGGCGCATCGAGACCTGGCATAAAGACATCTGAAGCTGAAACTGAAAGTCCATTATCGATCTTAATACTACCACCAACATTCAATCCATTGGTAATAGACGCGTTATTTGCAACATTAAAATTGTCAGTGACATTCACCGAACTTACTTCAAGCATTCCCATATTTGCAACAGGCGCATCAATACCACCCAAATCAATAATGCTTATTGAATTACCCGCCCAATTTGCAGTATACGCATACTTTCCTGAAACATATACTGATCGAACGCCATAGAGTAGTGAACCATTCTTTATCCCACCCACAATTACCGGACTCGTCGGATCTGAAACATCAATGATTCGGAGTGAATTATCACTACTTACACCCACATACGCATACTTTCCTGAAACATATACTGATCGAGCGCCATCGAGTAACGAAGCGTTCTTTACTCCACCCACAATTACCGGACTCGTCGGATCTGAAACATCAATGATTCGGAGTGAGTCATCGGTTTCATTTGCAAGATATGCGTGCTTACCGGAAACATATACAGACCATGGATCATTAAGTGCAGTTGAAGAAACAACACTACCGACAATTACGGGACTTGCAGGATTTGAAACATCAACAATTCTCAAAGAATCAGAAGATCGATCAGCTACATATGCATACACGCCAGATACATATAATGAAGTTACCGAACCAAGTGCAGTTGAAGAAACAACACTACCGACAATTACGGGACTTGTTGGGTTGGAAATATTGATAATTTGCACTGAATCAATACCCGAAACATACGCATAGTTCCCTGAAACATACACGGCATCTAGATAAATATCTGTAGAAGTAACACCCCCAATAATCGTTGGACTTGTTGGGTTGGAAATATCTATAATTTGGAATGTCTCCAATCCTGACACATATGCATATTTTCCTGCAATATCTAAGCCTTTTACAAAAGAAAACGCGGTAGAAGAGGAAAGAGTACTTATCTCTACAGGTTCATTTGGATCAGAAATATCAATAATACCAAACCTATTAAGACTACTATTAGTCACATACGCATATTTTCCTGCAATTTCAATTTTTTCTGGAGCAGAAAAGGAGATATTTCCTTCGATCGTTGGATTAGAACGAGGTGTCTGTAAATAACTTCCTGAAATAGCAAGGTTTGTTGAGGTTACTTGCGTTCCAGATGCACTAACAAACATCATTGCTCCATTGAAGTATGATGTTGTGCCTACCGTAAGTCCCGCAACCGCAGTAGTCGTTGCAATTCTAACTGCTCCTGACAAATATGCACTACCATCAACAGTGAATTTTGCATAATCAGTAGTCGTAGCGATTAAAAAATCTCCATTTGGTTCAAAACGCGCATTCTCTCCTCCGCCAACTGTATTGAATACAATATGACCATAACTCCAAAAATCCATACTTGAACCTAACGCCTGATTGCCACCTCCAGCGCCAATCTGCATACGTGTACAACTCGCAGTAGTACAACCGAACACTACGATATCTCCCGAACCTCCCGCTAATCGCAATGCAGCACGGCTTGAGCCATATGTAATAGCAAGACCACCTCCAGAAGTATTCGGCTGATTCATGGTAAAAAAATCATCGGTTGCTAACACGTCTGCTTGCTCTCGGTATAGATTTGTATCACCTTCAAACAATATTCCCCCGCCTTGCGCAGTACTACTCGCTCCAAGCGATAGTCTAGCACCAATCGCGTTTGTTCCAATTCCCAAATTACTTGCAATAACAGTATCAGCACCTGATTCAGAAATAAGCACCTGATCCAGATTATTTACTCGTGCGATTTCAATAGTTCCATTACCCGCATTATTCATTTGACGAAGCCAATTAATATTATTAGTATTTTGTCTAATTCCCGTACTGTTGAAGGTAAACTCGGTAGGGCTCAAATGCGCATATTGTGTACCTGTAGTATTTCCAAAAGAAATACCTTGCGCATTGAACATAAGATTAGCAATACCCGGAGTTGAGGTTCCAGATATGAGATGATACTCAAGACTAATCGGACGTCTTTCAATACCATCAGTATCAACAATGCTTGGCAAATGAAGTTCCATTGCAGGATCATTTGATCCTTGCATAAAATACGATTCAAAATCAATTCCCATTGAGGCTGAAGAAGGAATTAAACGTTCACCACCGCGATTTTTATTAAATCCGATACGTAATGATTGATTTTTTCGATCACTACCAAATCCATTATCAAAACTATCCTGGGTAACTGTGTAATCACCAAATAAATCATCCGTGATGAAGCGCTGTCTTATCCCGTCAGACAGAGAACTTGAAGAAATACTTAACGTCCCAACAATACCTAAATCACTTGAACTAACTGTCGTGAAGCGAGCTGATGTAGGAATACTTATTCCGATCGGCGTATTTTCAATACTTCCCCCATCAACCGTTAATGCATTTACTACAAATGCATCACTAATACTATTCGTAGACAAATTAAGAGTTGATGTAACAGTCAAAATTCCGATAGTTGAAGATGGAACCGTAAGCGGACCCGTCATGGTGTCACCTGCTACATTTACAAAACGTGAATCATAGGTTGATCCGTCCAAATAACTTGCTGCTAATTGTAATGCACCACCAAAAACCGTAAGTCCATTTCCTGTGAAATCGTTGATTGATTCCCCACCTAATACTAGGGCAGTGATTCCTGCATTCTCAAAGAATGCATTGGTAGTGGTTACGCCTGTTCCAACTGCATTACCAAATGACAGATTGGTGGTGGTAGCACTCATACCCGAAAGATTGACAAATGAAAAATTAGAAAAATTACCATTCGTACTGGTTACACTCCCACCCGTTATTGTTGTGAACGCGAGCGCATCAATAAATCCATTGGTTGAAGTGACATTCGTAAATACTGCCGTAGAGGGAGTAACTGATCCAATAGGTGTATTATTGATCATTCCTCCATCAATAGTTAGTGCATCTGAAACAGAAGCATCGATAATACTGTCTAGTGGTAATGTGAGCAATCCTGTTACTACTAAATTTGTAGAAGTTGTATGCACAAAAAAAGCGTGAGTAGAAGTTATCATACTCAAACCTTGCAGTGACGTTATATCAGTATTTGCACCTGAAGATGCTGGAGGAGTCACTCCGCAATTCATATCTATTGGCGCACAATCAGGTTCAAGAGTTTCGCCAGGTTCATAAATAGTTGCAGAAACCGAAAAAGGAACGAGCAAACTCGCTATAATTGCTATCGTCATGACCAATGTATGCAGGTCACGGCGCCTTATCCTCATCTCACGCGTGCCATCCATGTAATTTATAGTGATTTTTCCAAATAATAACGTCTTGTAGAATATTGGAATATATTTGTATTCCAATATCTCCAGCTATAGTATACCATACACGCTCTATGGAACCCACCACAAAACTGTTGAAAACTTATATATCTAATTATAAAACACCCAATAGAGGTTGGGTGTTTGTATAGAGCTGTATCACACTTATGGTGTGGTGGTACTAGTCGGTTGTTGTTCAGCCTCTCCAGCTGCCGTCTCATCAAAATATATAGGTGCAACTTCTACCACTTTCTTGGTAGTGGGACGGTACAAAATTGCCTTTCGAGCATTGGTGTAAATAAGTACTTTATCTCCGTTTTCTGCATGTGTAAAAAATGGCTGATCAGCAAGTTTTTGTTTGTCTACAACGGTTGCAATAGTAGGATTTTCCCCCTGAGGAAGTTCCATGTAATTTGATATAATTGAACGCACACTCTCCATTTCTTCTTGCTGACTAGGCACTGTAGTTGCTTTTTTCCATTGTGAGTAAAAATAATATGCAGCACCCGAGGATGCGAAAAACAATATAATAATAAAAGTCGTAATAAAATATCTTTTGAACATATAGGTATAATAAATTAGGCACCTTTTACTTTTTTCCATTGCGCTTTTACTACTTTTTCTACAACATCCCGCACTTTATCTGATAAATCATGCTCTACTGCATATTTATTAACCACTTCTTCAACCGTACGAACATATTCATTTTTTGTCAGTTTTTCCCATTGTTTTGATGAGGTTATTTTTGTTTTTACTTCCTCGTACACTTCAGCAGCATAATCGAGTAGATTGTCCCGAAGTTCTTTACCGCGTTTGGTGGTATTAAGCCACATCAAACCAGCACCTAAGAGTCCACCGAAAAATAAACCTTTTTTAAATGTTCCCATATAATTTTCTTTAGCACGATTAGTAGA
>CAZCHJ010000001.1:6033-41013 GCA_964498735.1 uncultured Gammaproteobacteria bacterium
AAAATAAACCTTTTTTAAATGTTCCCATATAATTTTCTTTAGCACGATTAGTAGATAGTACTATACCACACCCACTCTCTATCCTGCAATAAGCTTCTGGTACTGTTGTTCAAGATGATCTACGATCGGAGTCCAATTATATTTCTCTTCTACTACTTTCCGTGCCTTATTTTGAGCCGTTTCATGATCTACCTCTGGACCAAAAAAACCTATAATCGCCTCAGCAAGGTCCGTCGGGTCTCCAGGTGTAAACACATCTCCACCTTGCACACCTATCGTTCGGACACCGGGCAAATCGCTTGTTAATACTGGAACACCACAGGACATTGCTTCAATCAATACCATCCCGAACGCTTCACCCTGGGTAGTTGATGGGAGCACACATACATCCCCCATTGCATAATGCAAGGGTAATTCATCGTACGAAACAGTACCTACAAATTTTATTATTTCTCCTAAGCCCAGTATCTTTGCTTGCAATTCGAATTCTTGACGTAGATTTCCTTCACCTACCAGAACTACTTGAACTATCATATCTTCATTTTTACAACGAGCAATTGCCTCGAGTAGTATCGGCACCCCCTTAAAATAATGGGCGCTATCCATTCCACCAACAAAAATAATAGTTGGAATTTCAGGATCAAGTCCATATCGTTCGAATAATATTTCTGGTTTTTCTCTTGGCTGGAAACGATTTATATCCACCCCGAATGGTAACTCGATCCATTTTTCTTTCGTTTCAGAATATACTTTTTTTGCGTCACTATGCTCAATATAATCAAATGAACTTGCAATCAATCTGTCAGCTGACTTCAAAATGTTTGGCATGACGTAGTTCGCATATGTTTTGAATAGTAACCCCTTGAGCCCGGTACCCCTCGTATCCATATGATACGTAATAACCAGAGGCTTCTGTGGGTTACGTTTTTTCCATCGTGATACTAATTTTGCAGTGCCAAAAAATGGATAATGCAAATGCACCAGATCGAATTGATCAAGTTCGTGTGCAAGCGAAGGAAGGAACGCAGCGTTTCCATAGGTAACTGGCGCACTGAGTCTACGGCCAAAATCTTCTCGATCTTCGAGCGCTTTTGTTTCTTCCGCATTTTGATTGTTACGCTTGTATTCTGGAGTAAATACTTCAATAAAATGACCTCGTTCGTTTAGTCTACTCGCCATTTCAAATACCACATTCCCCATTCCTCCATAGTATGGTGGATACGTGGAAACAATATGTGCAATTTTCATATACATTATTTCTTCTCCCCTATTTCTTTCAATGCTTTATCACGTATCACCTGTGTCATGTCACGTTGCATTTTTTCTATTTTAATATGCAACTTGAATATTAAGAAAAATAAAAGCGCGATTGAAGTATACATTACCAGGTCAACTCCCCGTCCGATACCGATCACCCTCGAAATCCGATCGAGCAATTCAGTCGGGAGTGAGACCGTACCAACGACCGCTACCCAAAAAACAACCCAAAATAGCGCACCCATTGGTCCGACAAAATGTTCTTTTTGTTTTCGAAGTACACTAATAATTGCCACGAGTGACAGTACCGCAATACCAAGTTGAAATATAATACGCATAATTTAACCTACAAATTTACCAATAATTAAATCTTTCAGGATAGCAAAACCACTCTTCATACGCTGTCCATATTCTCGATAAGTAACAGTTATCGGAATTTCTTTGAAAGTTAATCCGTGTTTATTTATTTGTTCAAGAATTTCTGTCGCATGAGCCATCCGATTATGTTTTAACTGAATTTTTGTAAACGCTCGCGAATTCAGTACTCGAAACCCGTTATGTGCATCAGTAAGTGACAAGCCTGTAAATATACGATTAATTATACGTCCGATCGGCAATAATATATGTCGCTTGAACCATGGAACCGATGAATTTTTTCCCAAAAAACGCGAACCTAGTACAATGTCTGCATTATTCTGTTCAATCATTTCTTTGGCGCGGAAAATATCGTCCACATCAAATTGTCCATCACCATCAAAATGGAGAACAAAATCAGCTTTTTTTTGCCGAGCATATTCATGCCCTGTCTCAAGCGCTGCTCCTTGTCCCAAATTTATTTCATGGATAAGTACTGTAGCACCTGCATCGCGCGCACGAAGTGCAGTATCATCACTCGACCCATCATCAATTACTACCACTTCATCAACTTTTTTTTCCAATAGAGAACGCACTACCTCGGCGATTCTTTCTGACTCATTGTATGCTGGTACCAATGCAATAAACATACATATTACGCATTAAACTCAAGCGACTCCTTATGTGCAAGTGTGTAATCAATCGTACGCTTGAGACCTTCTTCAAGACGTACGAGAGGTATCCAGCTCAAATTTTCTTTTGCACGGCGTAAATCCGGAATTCCTTTTTTGGTAAGGAATACTAGAGGATTTTCATACCGAATGGTTGAAGTCGATCGAGTCATTTCAATAATTTTTTGCGCAACCGCACCCATTTTTTGAGGCTCATCATGTCCTAAATTAATCAATGACACATCCGGATCTGTATTCATTAATCGAACTAATCCATCAACCAAATCTGAAATATAGCAGAGTGACTGGTGTAGTGTATCATCCCCATAAATCACCAAATCTTCACCATTGATCGCACTCAAAATAAAATCTGGTATGAGGAGTCCGTCCCGTAGTTTCATCCGAGGTCCATATGTGGTAAATATTCTTGCGATTTTTGCATCAAGTCCATATACCTGAACATAGGTTTCAACACATGTCTCAGCAAAACGCTTTCCTTCATCATAACAACCTCGGGGTGATAGATGATGGACGATACCCTCTTCTTCTTCGCTAAAAATATGATCCTCTGCAGTTGGTTCGCCATAGACGACTGAGCTCGAACCAAATAAATATTTGGCCCGATATTTTACCGCCAAATCGAGTGTGTTCAGCATTGCGCGAGAATTAGCCCACAATGATTGTATTTTTAATGATTCAAAATTTTTAGGACTTGTCGGGCATGCAAAATGATAAATTTCCTGTACACCCTGGAAACGAACTCGAAATTTCTCAAGTTCAGGAAATTGCATGAGATCAATCGGTTGCGTAACATCGTACTTAATAAACTCAAAATCAGGGTATTGCAATAAATGTTCAATATTGGTGATGGTAGAATTTGACAAATCGTCCATACAAATCACATGAGCTTCTTTCAAGAGCCTCTCGCAAATATGTGATCCGATGAACCCTGCTCCACCAGTCACCAGAACATTTTTTTTCTCAAAAATAGGAGTTTCCTTTAGCATATGAAAGCTAAAAAGATTAAAATGGCACTACTGCCGTAATAACATTAGTATTCACCGAGAGTACATTATCAATTGACCGATCGAGTAATTGTACACTTCCATCGGGTGTAAAAATTTTTAATGTTTGCATACCGCGTTTCGGAGTCACTACGAGCTGTTCTTCTCCCTCATCTCCATACACTACGCTAGACACATTGACTCCTCCACGGAATGAAAGATCGTATGGTCTAAATGAACCAACTACTTCACCGCTCAACGAAAACAAACTTACCACTGGTCCGGTTCCAACATCTGAACCAATTGCAATCAATTGTTCATCAGACGTATTGACCACGGCAACACTTCCACTTGTCTTCAATTGTGTTTCAAATAATTTCTGTGGTTCTTGCAAAAGAAGATCAATTTTTTGTATTACTACTCTTCGATCATTTTCTTCTGTTACATATAGAAGTTCGTCATTATCATTCTCTAGATCTTGATACACTGTAGCATGTACACTCTTATGCTTCACAGTATCCCCAATCGTTCGAAGGAGTGTGCCATCAATTGCGAACACTTGTATTACTGTATTACCACTATCGGTTGCGGATAGTACAATTTCTTTGGTTTCATCGCCATATAAATTTGCAGAGAGAATTTGGTACGATCTATTATCAACAGACCATCGGTAACGACGTTTCCAAGACGAATCATACACGAGTACATACTGCTCAGTATTATTTTTTTTCTTGATCACTACATAATATACCGAACCATTGATATCTCGTACTGCTGAAAAATTAATAGCATCACCGAGAATGTTACTTGGCCGCTCAATCCTATTCCCTTCGAATATATCATCATACACAGCACCTCCTTGTGAACTGACTAAGATACGACGAGCTGCGGTAAATGATTCATCAGTTTCACCTGCAATAAAATTTTTTGCAGCTGGCACCACACCAAGTTGTGCCGCTTCGATAGCAGCTCCGACCTGCAGAAGTCCACTTCCATATGCCTCTTGATATATTTTTTCATCGCTGCCCACAGTATGATGTGCAGTTGCCTTCAGTACACGAACTATTTGATCGATATTCCACGACTGCTGCACACTCTTAACCAACGCAGCAGCACCAGTAACAAAAGGTGCCGCAAATGACGTGCCGTTCCAACCATTTTTGAAATCAACATCACTACCCGTCCGGACAGAACCACCAATATTAACACCTGGAGCAGTAAGGTCGATGCATGATCCTCCAACATTAGAAAAAGATGCTAGGCGACGCGTGGGTCCAATAGCACTGACGCCGAGTACTGCCGTGTAAGGCCTATGTGCATCACCGCAAACAGGAAATCGAGTAGATCCATCCAAGTCTACGCTCTCATTCCCAGCAGCAGCCACTACTATGACACCATTTTGGTATGCATAGTTGAGTGCCTGAACTACTTCAGGAACGAATCCGTATCCTACGATACTAATATTAATCACGCTTGCGCCATTATTCACTGCATAATAAATAGCGTCTACTAATGGTTTAGTTTCTCCTAGCCCTTGAGAATCAATTATTTTGAGATCCATCAGCTTCACACCTGGAGCAATACCTACACCACCAATAGCATTATTACTTGTCGCAGCAATCAACCCTGCAACCATTGTTGCATGACTCCCGAGTGAATCTTCTTCGTCACTCTCTTTTGAAATATCGAGTTTATTAGAATTATCTAAAAAATTCCACCCATGTATATCATCAATGTACCCATTTCTATCATCATCAATACCATTATCAGGAATTTCTCGGGTATTGACCCATAGAGTACTCTTAAGATCTGGGTGTGTGGTATCAAATCCATTATCAATAATAGCAACAATGGTACTAGAAGACCCATGCGCAAGCTCCCACGCTCGGTACACATCAGCCGCTTCATAAGACCACTGACGTGCTTGCGGATCATTAGGGAACTCACCGTGGACCGGTAAGCTGGTACCCAAAGTGCCTATCAATATCGCAACTATTGCTATATAAATGGATTTCCCCATAGTCCGCTTGTTTTTATCGCTATATTCTGCTAAATTATATTTATAAGCATAACATACTAACGTTGTGTTCGCAACTATATCTTTTAGCTATAGACTCCGCCAAATACTCCTTGTTTTAGGAGATTTTGCTTCATACTATATCGGGTTCATCATAGCCCTTGGTTTACGTATTTTTTCAATTCCATCTACCGACCTAATCATACAACACCTCGGTCCTTTTACTCTCGTTTTTTGTTTGTGGATCGTTGCTAATTATATTAATGGGCTCTATGATCTTCGACTTATGGCCCTCAATGGTAATACTCGACGGATGATTGAGTCTGCGATTGTTGCTGTGCTCATTGGTATGATTTTTTTCTATCTCGCAGACACAAGTGATATTTCTCCAAAGACTATACTCGCCCTCACTACAGTCATCGGATTCGGAATAGCGGGCATTTTCCGGACTCTCTACCTCTCGTATATCGGCACTCACAAACTCAAAACACGCATTTTATTTTTGGGTGTTACCGAGGAAATCAAAGAATTGATCTCGATTCTCGAGAGCCAACCACATCTCGGATATCACGTTTCTGCAATTGTTGATCCTGATCATGTGTTTCAAAAAACTCCCCATGAAGAAATCGAGTTGTATCACACCATCAATACCCTCCGACCTGCGATTGACACACAGCACATACATACCGTCGTGGTTGCTCCACACATGAACAATCAGGAAGAGGTAAAGCGAGAACTATATGAACTTTTGTTCTGGCAAGTTAATATTATCGACATGACTTCATTCTATGAGACAGTGACTGGACGGATACCGCCGAGTACTTTCTCTGAAAGTTGGTTTCTCAGTAATTTACAAACTGCAGAACACCCAGTCTATACCAAAGCTAAACGTGGCACAGATATTTTATTTGGTATTTTGTTTGGTTTAATCTTTGTCATCCTCTTCCCAATTCTCGCACTCATGATCAAATTATCATCACCTGGACCAATTTTTTTCAAACAGCAACGAGAGGGATCTGATGGAAACAAGATGGTTGGAGAGGGTGGAAAAATTTTCTGGATGTATAAACTGCGCACCATGTATGCACTTGCTGAAGATGGAAGTGCCGAGACACATGGTTATGAGTTTGCGCAGAAGGGAGATCAGAGAATCACTCCGATTGGTAAATTTTTACGAAAAACAAGACTTGATGAATTACCTCAGGCATTTAATTTACTTCGTGGTGACGTGACACTGGTTGGCCCTCGACCTGAACGACCAGAAATTGTTGAAGAGCTTACTAGAATCATGCCGTATTATCCTCTCAGACATATTATAAAACCCGGTATCACAGGCTGGGCCGCTATTCATCAGCATTATACTGATAATCTCGAATCATCACTCAAGAAACTCCAGTACGATCTGTATTATATAAAAAATAGATCAGCACTCCTCGATATATCAATTATTCTTAGAACCATTAATGTAGTGTTGCGTGGAATGGGGCAATAACAAGGTCAAAAATAAAATGGAAGAAGTAAAAAGAAATAAATTCAAATACAAATTTTAATTACAAAAATGCACATGTTACTGTGCATTTTCTTTTGCCTTTTTACTTTTAACTTTTTCCCTTTACTCAATTCCCCATTCTTTTTTGAGCTTAGCGATTCCTTCTTCGAGTGTAATCGTCGGTTCCCAATTGAGTAAACTTTTTGCTTTCGTAATATCAGCACGAAAATATCTTCCATCTCCTGGTCTTGGTGGTACCATTACATGTTTACCCCCGATCATAGCAACAATCTCATTTACCGAATGTGGATTATTATTTCCAATATTAATCATCTCGCCTTTTCCAACACTATCAGATGACATGGCCAATATATTGGCACGCGCAACATCAGATACATGGGTGTAATCTCGGAAATACTCACCATCCCCACATACGGTCATTGGCTCACCATTTTTGACTTGTTCGAGGAATCTACCTATGACAAGTGCATATGCTCCCTTAGGATCTACATGTGGCCCATACACATTAAAATACACCAGTGACACTGTTTCGAGTGAATATAATTCTGAGAATAGACGGCAATACTGTTCTCCGATAAATTTGTGTAATGCATATGGTGCAATCGGTTTTTTTACAACCGTATCTTCTTTGAGCGGGAACATCTCACGGGGTTGATCGCCGTAGGTTGAACTCGATGAAGAGAATACCACGCGTTTTACTTTTCGATCTCTTGCAGCGAGCAATACATTGAGTGTTCCATTCACATTCACATCATGTGTTTCTTGGGGATGGTCTACTGAATACGTAACTCTCGGAAGGGCAGCTAAATGAAATACACCATCTACACCCTCCATTTCCCGAAGAAGCAGATCAAAGTCTCGAATATCGCCCTCAACATATTCAACTTCTTTCTGAATTCGTTCTTCTTTTCTTCCTCCTGAAAAATTATCAACTACCTTCACTTCGTGTCCTGCATTTTTTAATGCAATAACTAGATTGGTTCCAATGAACCCGGCTCCACCGGTGACAAGATACTTCATAGGGATAATGTTTAAATTTTATTTTTTGATAAAAAAGGAGAACCCACAGCAATAATAGAAAAACCAGCTTCTACTAAATCAGCATATCGATGCTGTAAAATCCGCCGACCATCCATAATAAGCGGTCGTTTTTTTTGCGTCAACAGTGTATCGCCTAACTCTCGAAACTGTGGCCAATCAGTCGCCAATATTACCACATCAGCATTTTCTAGTACTGATGTTTCTTGATCAGCATATTCAACTTTCTTATTATCTTTTGTTGCGATTTTAAAATTTTCCATTGCCACAGGATCATACACCGCAACAGTAGCCACATCTTCTTTGGTCAGGTGGAGTACAATATCGAGACTTGGTGAATTTCGTATATCATTGGTCCCCTGCTTGAATGCAGCACCAAGTAACGCAATACGCTTACCCGACCATGAAACTCCTGCTTCTTTTACGGCACGCCCAAGAAATAGCTCTAGTTGTCGTTTATTAGCAAGATATGTTTCGTCAATCAGAGTTGCACCATACCCTGCGGTTTGTAGTTGATGAGATAGCGAACGCGCATCTTTGATAAAGCAACTCCCTCCGGCATACAGACTATCATAGAGCCCCCACGTTCCAATACGTGGATCGGTTGTGAGTACTCTTCGAATATTCTCAAAATTCAAACCTGGAAATGCTTCGCAGGTTCGACCAATCACATCGAAACAAATGGCGAGCTTATTAAACAGATAAAAATTTGCAAGTAACTTTCCAGCTGCTGCTTCGTGTGGATTAATTTCAATATACTCAATTCCTGACGCATCATAAAAGCGTCGGTATATTTTTCTCATGATTTCAAAATCTTTTTCACTTTGTGCACCAATTACAACTCGATCAGGATGCAGGGAACCCTGTATCGCTTTCCCCTCTACCAAAAATTCTGGATTAGATACTACGCCATATTCTTGTACCTCATGTTTTTTCATTATCTGCTCTGTTTGATCAATCATTGAGATAGGTACAGTGCTTTTGTTTACGATAACAATATATTTTGACTGCGTTCCTTCATTTCGTGTAGCGAGTGTTTGGGCTATTTTTTCTGCTCCCGCAAAATAATAAGAGAGATCACTCTCACCAGTCTCACCAATTTCTGGTGTTGGCAGACACATGAAAATAGCGTCACACGTATTAATAAACTTTTCCACCACATCGTACGTTGACGTAAATTCAATACGTTCTTTATTGCGAATAATCAGGTCTGCAAGACCTTCTTCAAATAAACAAGACTGAATCTGACTTCGGTCGCCACTATTTAATTTTTTTACTTTATTTTCATCGGTATCATATACTATTACTTGATGACCACTATCAGCCGAAACGGCGGCTGAGCACGCACCAACAAATCCTCCACCGATATACACAATGTTCATATAATAGACGTAAAATACGTTATAGTCTCTTGTAATCCTTTTGTTATACCAACTTTTGGCGACCAGTGCAAGAGTTTTTTGGCTTTTGAAATATCCGGACACCGACGACGAGGATCATCGATTGGTAGTTTTTTAAATACCATTTTACTTTTTGATTGCGTAAGTGTAATTACCATTTCTGCCAACTCTTTCACCGTTCGCTCTTCTGGGTTACCCAGATTGATCGGACCTTGTACTTTTTTTGGAGAATTCATTAATTTGATAAGGCCATCTACCAGGTCGCTTACATAACAAAAACTTCGTGTCTGCTCACCGTTACCATATAATTCAAGTGGCTTATTTCCAAGTGCTTGTACGATAAAATTTGATACCACTCGCCCATCTTCTTTTGACATACGAGGTCCATAGGTATTGAAAATTCGAGCAATTTTTATGTCCATTCCATGCATGCGGTAATAATCGAAGAATAGTGTCTCCGCAACGCGTTTTCCTTCATCGTAACATGCTCGAGGACCAATCGGATTCACATTTCCACGATATTCTTCAATCTGTGGATGCGTCTCTGGATCACCGTATACTTCTGAAGTAGAGGCTTGTAGGATTCGTGCTCCATGTTTACGTGCAAGTCCAAGTATATTGATTACACCTAGCGTACATGCCTTAATGGTGTGTACCTGATTCGACTGATAATGTATCGGTGACGCAGGACACGCAAGATTATATACCTGATCGATATGTCCCTTGATAAATAACGGATCAACAATGTCGTGTTCGATAAACTTAAAATTCTTATTTTTCAAAGCTTCTTTAATATTTTCTTTTGAACCGGTAAATAAATTATCAACCCCAATTACTCGATTTCCTTTTTGCAGTAATCGATCAACGAGATGCGAACCAATAAAACCCGCAGCTCCGGTTACAAGAATTGTTTTCATACAGTTGTATGTTTAAAGAAATTTACTAAGAGAGAGAAAAATAATTTTGTCTTAATTCCCAAAAAAATTACTGCATCAAAAAACATGTTGACATGAAAATGCTTCTGATAGTAAATCCACATTGCATCATAAAAATTAATCAACGATTGTGTTTTGCGTTTTTTGCTACTACTCCCACCAAAATGAATGATATGTGCCTCACTCACGTAAAAAATTTTCCAGCCATTATCCTGTATCTGTTTACACAAATCCAGATCTTCTCCATAAAAGAAAAACCGTTCATCAAAACCACCTGTTTTTTCAAACACTTCTTTTCGGAACATCATAGCTGCTCCTGAAATTGCTTCGACTGGTTCAGTCTTGTCAGGATTATCGCTGAATCGCTTATATGCTGTAGCTCGCCTACTATTTTTGAAAATTTTTGCAAATCCGAAAAGATGAAAGAAAGCATTTGCGGGGTTTGGCAAGTTTCTTCGACATGCGTGCTGGAATGTGAGGTCACGGTTGAGTAATTTTGGACCAACGCACACAATCTCGGGATGCGTATCGAGAAATGTGACCAATTTGTTGATAGCGCCATCAAGTACGACGGTGTCACTATTGAGGAGAAAAATATATTCCCCACGAGCTATTTTCATTCCTTGATTATTTGCTTTTCCAAAGCCTAGATTTTCTTTATTTTCAATTAATACCACTTGCGGAAATTCTTGTATTACCATTTTTACACTCTCGTCAGCAGAGTTATTGTCAATCAGAATTACTTCGTAATTGAAGCCCGTTGTTTCTTTAAAAACCGAAGTGAGTGCTTGTCGGGTTAGGTCACATGTATTCCAATTGACCACAATAATCGAGAGTTTCATACTACCAAATCCTATATCTATTTTGCCAATGTAATAAGTAGATTACATGCAGGAAATAAACGGGACAAAAATGTAGACTCGTAAATTTTCTGCATACGGGGACTTACGTTGATCCACCGCTCAATCAGAGGGTGCAGAAAAAAAAGAACCGAACCTCTTTCAAAGCTTATTTTTGCAGATACACACTGTTTAAAGGCAAAATCAAAATAGTACCCTCTTCCATGCTGAGCAAATGAATCTTTTACAAAAAAATCAAACGTATTGATCGAAAACATTTTTTTATGTGTCGGATCGATGAAGTTGTGTTTTGACGTAAAATGAGGAACACGAATTCGGATAACTCCTCCAGGTTTAAGTATTCGATGCAGATCCTTAATGATTGGAATATATTCGACATGTTCAAGAATGTCCTGACACAGGATTTCATCAAATTCATTGTCAGAAAAAGGAAGTGGCAGTTTCTCAATATCATGAACCACATCAACGCCTGGTAGGGCCGAAATGTCTAAGTTTACCCAACCTTTCTGTATATTGGTACCACACCCTAGATTTAATTTTTTTGTTTCCATATTGGTTGGTATGGTATCGTAAAATACCCTATTTAGCAAGCCACTGGAAGAAAAGTTCCTTATGCTATAATATAGGTGCTATACATGAAAATTAGTGCATATGAAGCAGATTACTATTGCAGTAAATACACGAATGCTTATTAGAGAGCGCCTCGATGGCATTGGTTATTTTGCATATCACACACTCAAAAGAATCACCGAAGCACATCCAGAAATTCAATTTTTCTTTATCTTTGACCGTCCATATGATTCTTCGTTTATTTTTTCTCACAACATTACACCCATAATCATCCCTCCTTCCACTACCAATCCATTATATACGTATCTATGGAATACTCATTATCTTAGGACAACAGTGCAGAAGCTACATCCTGACCTATTCCTAGCTCCTGATGGTATTATTCCACTAGACTCCCCCATAAAACGTCTTTCGGTAATACATGATATTAATTTCCATCATTACCCGCATGATCTCAAATTTTTATCTTCCAAATTCTATAACTCTTATTTCCCTCGCTATGCGAAACAGGCTAGTCGCATTGCAACTGTTTCAGAATATAGTAAAAATGATTTAGCTAATACATACAACATTGATCCCACTAAAATCGATGTGGTCTATAATGGTGTCGGACCACAATTCAAACGTATTGACGAAAAAACAAAAATAGAAACACGGAATACATTTTCTAAAGGCAAAGAATATTTTATTTTCATCGGATCGATCCATCCCAGAAAAAACATTACTCGTTTACTACGTGCTTTTGAGTTATTCAAAAAACGTACTGGGAGTGATACGAAATTACTAATTGTTGGGCAATCTTTTTGGGGTAACCGTGAACTCACTAAGGCACTCGCTCACCTTACCTATAAAACAGACGTGGTTTTTACTGGACGCGTTGATGAGCGAGAGCTCAACAACTTACTTGGCTCAGCTCTATCACTTGTCCAACCTTCATATTTTGAAGGATTTTCCGTTCCCTTGATCGAAGCAATGTATGCAGAAGTTCCTATCATCTCTTCACAGACGACTGCGATGCCAGAAATTGCTGGTGATGCTGCTCTATATTTCGACCCTTTTGATATAGAGGATATGTCCACAGTTCTCAAAACAATCAGTGCTGATAAAAAATTAAGAGAGCAATTGATTGAAAAAGGAATCAAACAAAGAAGCAGATTTTCGTGGGACAATACTGCCAAAAAATTGTGGGAGTCAATAGAACGAACATTACATCAATAGTGATGGTATTTTATTTTCCCTGACCACCGCTCACCAATTCCCACAATCCACCCACACATCTTCGCAATATCTCCAACTGCAATAACCGGAATAAGCAACATATACCCGAATACTCGGATCATAGAGGGTAGTGGTTTACCAAATTCAAAGAATCGAAACCAAAATTTTTTCATATATATTGCGCCACACACCATAAGTATGAGTCCGAAAAGTAGCGGGTAATATACCATTCCATAGATGAGTCCGAGCAATCCAATGTATACACAAAATCGCACTATCTGTCTTTCGTAGAATAATTTTCCATGGGCATCACTCCGTGTATAATTATACAGTTGTCGCATAAATGCTCCCAAAGTATGTCTCGGCCTCCATGCAACTAACGTATTCTCAACATGTGCAATCTCTACTCCTTTTTTCTGTATCGTAATATCAAAAATTACATCCTCACAATACGGAATCCACTCAGGATACCCTCCAACGTCTGTCCAAAGTGATTTCACACATGCAAAAGAACGACTCGAAGGAAGCCAACTTTTTTTGAATTCCCGTTCTCGGGGAATAGTCGCTGCTGCAATAAGATACTGAATAAGATTATCAGTTTTCTTGAACCAAGGTTTAAAGGCCGTAGTAGATGCTTTTAAATCATCCTTTTCCAAAGGTTCAACAATTTCTTTAAGCCATGTCTCGCCATATATACACCCAGCATCAGTAACCACAATGATCTCTCCCCTGGCCTGAGTTATTGCATAGTTACGTCCTGTAGCAATATTTCCTTCTTTTTGGAATACGCGTATATTCTGCGATGCAATACTTTGCAACCACTCCCACGTACCGTCAGTCGACATACCGTCAACAACAATAATTTCATCAGGATTTTTTTTCTGCTTCTGTATACTTTGAAACCACTCTTTGATATTGGTGAGCTCATTTTTTACCGTAATGACAAGAGAAATCATAGTCTACACCTTACGCGCAATAATAAATGCCGTGTCTCGAACATTGATTGGAATAGAGATATTTTTGAGAAATGTCTGCGAGGACCACTCGGCGAGTTTTGAAAATAAACGCATACCTGTCCAGCTGTATAGTAGACGGATGATGTATGGTATTGCAAAACGCTTCCCATCGTGCGAACTTTTTCTAATCTCAAAACCGTTCGCGACTAAAATTTCACATAAATTTTTATCTGAAAAATAGAAGAGGTGTTGTGGTGGAACAAAAGCATGCCATTTTTTTCCCCACACCTTAGCCCACAGGCTTCCCGCATCTGGAGTAGTTATAACCAATAATCCATTGTCCCGAAGCAATGCATGTGCTTTGTGTATTGTCTCAATCGGATCTTTCACATGTTCGATGAGATCATACATTGCAATCACGTCATATTTTTTTTCACCACCAATTGATTCAAAGGTATCTGTCGAAACAGCGAGTCCTTTTTCCTTCCCTCTCTCGACTGCATATGCCGAGAGGTCAATCCCACTTACACTCCACCCTCTTTGCTTCGCAAGTTCAAGAAAAAAACCAGTTGCACACCCCACTTCAAACAAATCTGAAGAAGTCTTGTTTGCGTGCTCCTGTTCTATTTTATCAAGATATCCTAGATACGTTTTTTTTGTTACTTGTTTATCTACCTCATAATCCATGTATCCATCAAGCGTTACGTCTCCGGTAAAATAACCCTCACCATAATACGGTGCAAGATCATCTGGTACGTTCTCAACCACCATCAATTTGCAATGCGCACATTTAAAAATCCGAAATTCTTTTTTTGTAAAATAAAAATTCATCTGGTTTTTGCAATTGACGCATGTCATATTTTTTTAAGTAAAAATACTGTGTACTTGTACGTATAACTTGGTCTGTTAAGAAACTTTTCTTTTAGCATTTTAAATTTAGGATCAAGCGGAACACTATCAAATTGAGAGATGATTGTATAGCCTACAGGTATCTTACTCTCGGTTGCAACACTTTCTTCACTACCATCAGCGCTCGTAGAAAAAAACCATACTCGGGTAGAGGCAGGTATCGTTGATGATTGAAATCCATTCCAACCAAGTGGCTTTAATTTTTTAAAATACGTAGTCTGATAAAAATCATATACTCCCTGACTCGCATCAGGTGTAATAGCCACATAATCTCCATCCTCGGAATGATTCTCTACATATTGAAATGCTTCAAATGTACGGAAGTAGCTAGGATTTAGATAATTTTCAACACGATAAAAATGTGTCAATCCGACCAGTTCAACAATCCCCCACAATACAAAAAGTGTATTTCTTATTTTTTTCGACTGTATGCGTGATAAGGAAATCACAAAAATCATTATCCATATCGGATATGCAATAAAACCAAATTTTGGATATACCGTAAAATTATAACGGGCATCAGCCTTATTCATGAATAAAGTATTCAATATAATCAACGCTATACCTAAACCTATCATCAATCCATAGCTTTTATTTTCTTTTTTATTTCGAAAAAATCCAATAATACCCACAAATACACCCATTAATACAGTACATCCGACTCCTACTATTACATAATCCCACGGAAAAATATTCTCTCCAAAAAAATATGCATAGATATGAAAAAATACACCTCCAATAATACTCAGCCATGAATTGCCCAGCAAATTCATATCCCCCCACCCTCCATCTCCCTGAATTATAATCCTGTGATAGAGCATCCATGCTAATGGACTACATACCACAGCAACACACACATTTCCTATTAACCAATTTTTCAAAGAAATAATAGAATGCTTACGTACTATTTGATACAAAAAAAGTGTATTAGTGATTAACACAACATAAATGAAATGGGGATAATCAATATATCCGGTCAGCATCAGTGCCCCTAGATACCTCCACCACAGTTCTTTTTTGAACCCTTCAGTGTAGACGCGATAAAAATAATACAGCGCCAGAAGTGCACTCAATCCTGCTAGACCGTGGTAACGCGCCATTTGCGAGATAAGAACAAAATAAGATGAAAAACCTGTAAAAAAAGATGCCAATGACGCTATCTTCTTATCATCAGTAATACGGTACATGAACCGGTATACAAGTATCACAGTACCAAGCCCAGAAAGAATTGAGACAAATCGTATCGTGAGTTCTGACCATGGTAATACCTTACTCACCAGAAGAACAAGAAAATAATACAAGGGCGGATGATTGTCTGGAAATCTTATATACTCGATAATAAATTCAATTGGTCCCTGATGCAAATAGTTCAATACCATGGTCTCGTCCATCCAAAACGTCCGATAACCCACTCTAAATACCAACAAAAAAAGAACGAAACAGAAAATTATAGCTGGTATTTTATTTTTGTATGTCCAATTTTTTATTTTTGTGAACATATTATTTTCTAAATAATTTGTACCAGCTGTATGCGATAATTTGTTTCAAAAAAAGCACATGTTCCTTGCTATTAAGTTTTGAGGTGCTAAATTTTCTGATTCGAAACCTGAAAGGAACTTCTTTAATTTTTTTATACCTACCTTTGATCAGTATTTCAAGTAATATTTTATAACCACTTGTATTGAGGGCAGCACCCTCTAATACATTTCTATGCAAAAAGAAATATCCGCTTAAAGGATCTTTAACCCCCGTCAGAAAATGCGTAATCCACACACCAATTCGTGATATAAGTTCACGCCACCACTTCCATTGTTCAACCACACTTTCTTTTTCAAATCTACTACCAAGCACAATATCATATTCACTCAATGAGTTGATCATAGAATTGAGTACACTGGGATCGTGGCTCAGATCAGCGTCCATGACACCCAAATACGAACGTGTGGACGCTGTAAAACCTGCACGCACAGCGCTTCCCAATCCTAATTTTCCTGTTCGATGAACAACTTTTATTGGATATTCTTTCCTCAATTCTTCAGCCACTTCGCCCGTGCCATCCGGAGAATTATCGTCAACAATTATTAATTCGAGATCAATCAACGAGTGGTCTATGGTTTCAAAAATTTCTCTGACTAGTAATGGTAGATTTTTTGCCTCATTATAGGTAGGAATGACTAAAGAAACTTGAAACATATTAGGGTACCAGTGGTGCTGAATAAACACCCGTGCGACTGAACTCATGCCAATGAGCTACAAAATATTGTGCACTGCACACGGGATTATAGTGACATACCTCGAGTATGGAAAATAATGGTGCATATGCGATTATGTATTGCAATATATAGGGTGCAATCACGCATAGTACTACCGAACATATTCCAATCAATTTATTTTTTTTATGAGAATCTATCAGAGACGATAATGCAAAAGCTGCAATAGGAATAAAGAACCATGCTGAAATAAATACTGTTCTCCCAATAAACATCGGCCATGCGAAATATGACGCACTCGAAGGAATTACAAGCACGAGGTATTTTTTTATGTCAGGATTAATTGACTTTCTATTTTTAACCAAAAGGTACAAACCATAGATAATAAAAATCCAGGCTATATTATACGTGGTTAAATTTACCCCCAACCACTTTACTATCGTGTAATTACCCGGAGCGTATACTTGCCAATTTTCTATAAACCATCTCGCTGAACTATACCCGACATCATGCCCTCTGAGCGCATTAATAACAATTGTGATGAATGGAAGTAATGCAAATCCAAGAATAAGCGCTATTTTCTTTCTTACACGTATCCCCTGTTCGGTAAGTAATATCAATCCTGCAAAAAGAGCTCCCATACACCCACTCTCCTTTGTTAAAACTCCAAAAGCAGTAGAAATACTTCCGATAGCAAGCCATCGCCAATTTTTATCTTCATACCATCTCCATGCAGCATATATAGTGAGTACGAACCAAAAATAACCCCCCATATCCTGGACCTGCAGCAATCCATATCTAAGTATGGGATATGCAGTTATAACCAAAAGTGCTGCAATAAAACCTGTGGTATTATTTTTAAATACTCGACGTACTAATCCATAGGTAAGGAAAATAAGTCCGGTATAAAAAATAATATTGATTACCACAATACTCTGTGCTGAATTCAAGAATGGCAATATTTGTGATGCCACGACTGCGTAAAATGGATTCAAGTAGCGATTAGGATAAATAATATCACTCTTCCCTTTAAAAAAATCAATGGCCATGAGAAAACTATCCGTATCACTTGTTGCATGAAAACCGAAAATGGCGCTAAAAATAAATAGATTTAAAATAACCAAAATCATTAATAAAAAAATAATTTTTCGCTGGTTCTCGAATATATTATTTAAATATCCCATATTTTAAAATACAATAAACTACTCGAAACCCATCTTTCCAGGTGATTTTCTTACCTTCAGCGTAGGTGCGCCCATTATATGATATCCCCACTTCAAAAATTCGTATCGGCTTTATCGCTGCGACTTTTGCAGTAACCTCTGGATCAAATCCGAATCGAGCCTGTTCAAGTTTTACTTTCTGTATAATTTCTCTTCTGAAAAGTTTATAACAAGTTTCCATATCTGTCAGATTGAGATTGGTAAACATGTTCGAAAGCAAGGTCAAAAATTTATTACCGAGATAGTGCCAAAAATACACTACTCGATGTGCCTCTCCACCCATAAAACGTGAGCCATATACCACATCTGCGTCATATTTTTGAACAGGTTCCAATAATTTGGGGTACTCTCCTGGATCATACTCAAGATCAGCATCCTGAACTAGTACGTAATCACCTGTAGCTGCGGCAAAACCAGTTTTCAGCGCAGCACCCTTTCCCTGATTTTTTTCATGAAAAATAATTTTGTATTGATTAACCAATTTCTTTAGCACTTCCCCCGTTCCATCAGTTGAACAATCTTCAACTACAATTATTTCTTTCTCCCAGCCAGGAACTGCAACCGAAGAAACTCTAGCAAGCAGAGATTCAATGGTATTTTTTTCATTATACACTGGAATTATAATCGATACTTTCATACTAATTCAGAATAAAGTTCACTCATTTCTTTTTGAAAACGGTTTTCTGTAAATCTCGCTTTTGAACGAAGTACTTTTTCTTTATATGCCGCATAGACTGTAGCCTCATCAAGTGCTTTCATCGCTCCCATGAGAGCTACAGGATTACCTGGCGGACAAAGAATTCCTGCATCACCTACCACTTCCGGTATTGAACCTGATGTAGTTGCTATTACTGGACACCCTGAAGTGAGTGCTTCTGCAAGTACATATCCAAATTGTTCTTGCCACAGAGGAGTTGGGATACTTGCTAGGATCAGTGCACGGGCATGGCTATAGAGCTGAGTTACTTCCTGATTTGGCAGGTTCTGGATGTAGACTGTATACTTTTCAATTCCCCATTCTCTGATCAATCGAAGCATGTTTGATCGTTCAGGACCATTGCCTACTATCACCAGAATTGGAGTTTTATTTTTTGTATTTTTTAAATACATCTTCCATGCATAGAGCACATCATATATACCTTTTTCTTTTTTCAACCGATTCACCATAAGAAAAAATGGTGTGTTTGTTAAATTATATTTTTCAATCAACATCGTTTCTTTTTGAGCAGTCGGAGCAAGACTAGGTACTATGATTCTAATTTTTTCTTCTGGTACTCCATAATCTTCAAGGAGCTTTTTACTATATTCGCTTACTGCAACAAATAAATCGACGCCCTCGATATTTTGTGTAATAATCTTTTTAATTTTTTCTCTCCAAAATGTAGGCGGATGCATGGAGAGCGCATACTCATATTCAAAACGACCAAAGCTGTTATCCCAAACAGTGGTTACAATTTTTAGTTTTTTATTCTTCTTTTTTGCTTCGACTGCCTGGTAGGTATAATAATTATAGAGCTCCACTGTGTGTGCAATTGAAAAATTTTCTAACTCGGATTCTAAACCGTACATCTTCTGAAATACACCTGAAAATAGGAGTGAGATTTTACTATAAATCGGCATATCAGTACTCGTCTTCAGCCGAATAATGGGGAATGTAAGATCATCGACAGGAAATAGATTTTTTTGTGAACAAAAACCCGTGACCGAGAACTGATCACTCATATCATTCCACATCCTCCCTTCCCAGGAATTCATACCATTTCCCCTAATAAGGGCTATCTTGGAACTATTTTTATCCATAGTTTAGGCTTTTTTTGAATCCATTCGTCTCTTAATTTGCCAGTACAGCATACCATAATAGACCGACCTCTCCAATACTACCTGCCAACCATACCTACTCATCCATAAACCATTTTTCAGCTGCCCCAAAGACATTTTTATAGGTTCGACCAGCACATAATACCAGATATTTTTTCTTATTTTTTGGGTATGCAGTAACCATGCATCGGGGGTAGTATTAAAGCATGAGAAACTTACTTCTTCGGGAAAGAAATAACCCACATGAATAGGTACCCATTGTCTAGTTTTTCTCATGAAATTCGACCACGCAATATTATTGTATGCTGGTCTATGATGAAGATACACATCAAGTTTTTTTATTTTTCCATCAACTGAACCATTTTCATGTGGAATTCCACGATAGTGAAAATGGTCTCGTCTGACTAAACACATTTTTTGCAACCCTGGAAAAGTAATTACCTTTTTCCCATTCCATAATTCCCATTTGAAAATCAAGGCATCTACCTCACTATCTTCAATACTATGCCTAATAGTCTCAAAATCTTCAGGATCCACATATTCATCTGCATCAATTCGAAAAATCCAGTCACCCACAGCTTGTTCAAATGCAAATACCAGATGCGCTTCCATAATTCCCACATGATCGCGTATAAACACTTTATCAGTATATTTCTTTGCAATCTCTAATGTCCTATCATTACAAGGTCCATCATGTACCACGATAATTTCATCTACCAAACCCTGGATACTCTTGAGACATCTCTCAATAACTTTCTCCTCGTGATATACAACTAAACAAGCTGAGATTTTTTTATCGTACATATGATTTCCATTTATGTTCTACAAAATCTCTTAGTTTGAAATAAAATTTTCTAGGGAATAATACTATGAGACATAATCGGTCCATCACTGAAAGTGTTCCAAATTCCCACTTCAGACGTACTCTGTACTCTTGCTTATACTCTCTAACCTCCTGTTCAGTTGGATGGTATGCGATACTCGCATATTCTTCAGGCACTAAAAAATCTTTGATGTTTATTTTTTCAAAGAATACTTTTTCCAATCTTTTGGTTACTTGTATAGGATCATACTCTGAACATATCTGCAGATATCCCGCCTCACCCATTTTTTTTGCTTCATTCTCGTTTTTACGAAGATATTCTAATGCACGGGCAAATGTCATAGGAGTATTAGCAACAATCCCATTCTGCATATGAATTACCTGTTCAAGCTGTCCGTTATCTTTTCGTGGAGTAGAATTGACGAGTACTGGCTTTTTCCAAAACATAGCTTCATTGATCGTATTCCCATTGCATTCACCAATTTTTGAGCTATGTGCAAGCACATCAATAGACTGATAAAACAAATGGATATCACGCTGTTCACTTGTCTCAGGAAGTATGATAAAGAAATTTTTATATTTACTTTTATTAATTCTCCGTATTCGAGACTCTGGGCACCCAATAATTACTATCTTAAAATCCTGTATTTTACGCACGAGATACGGCACCATATCAATCAGTAAATCGCTCCATTTTTCAAGCGCTGGGCGAGCAATTTTACCGATCAGATAGTCCCCTGATTTTGCACCTATTTTTTCTCGAAATTTTTCTATATTTTCTTTTGAAGCGCGATAGCTTTCAAATTCTTCCCGATCGACCAGGTTATAAAAAACTTTTTGATTTTTAAAATTAAACTCTTTGTGTGATTTTGGTATGTACCGTTCATGAATATGCATCATGCTCTGAAATAATGAACAATCCAATAGTGCATCCACGCTCGGATCATATTTACCAAAAACATTTTTTTCAATAATAACAATGTTCGGATTGATCTCTTTTGCTCTTGATAATATTTTCTTCTCAATTGCCACATACCCGCCTGATCGGTGTATATGGATAATATCAATATTTTTTTCCTTAATAACCGTTGCTATTTTTTCGACATCACCATGAGCAACTACGCAAGTAATCCCCAAAGATTTAATAACATTCTCAAGCGGCCCACCATCACGGTATGCACACACCGTAACCGAAAAAATATCCTTTCTCAGATATTTTGCAAACGTAACCATGTTACGCTGTCCGCCAGCGTATTCTAGATTTGCATTGATTTCAAGTACATTTATTGTGCGTGGTATTCCTTGAGCCATAATTCAAGCATAAGTAGTGACCAAAGATGGTTACTATAATCTGCATTCTGTGCGAGATGCTGTGACCATACATGGGAAATTGTTTTTTTGGAAAAATATTTTTGTATCTCAGAATTTTCACTTAACAGCACATCTTCAATAAGATTCTTCATTTCTTTTTTAATAAGTTCGTGTAATGGAATACCGAATCCAGCTTTTGGTCGACCAATAATACTTTCGGGGATCTTATCTTTCATTACTTCCTTCCAGATATACTTACCTTCTTTATTTCTAATCTTCAAGTCACTTGGCATTGAAAGTGCAGATTCTACCAGTCTGACATCAAGAAAAGGTGGTCGTGTTTCAATTGCATATGCCATTGAACTAAAATCAACCTTGGCAAGATATCCATCTGGTAAACGCCCTCGAATATCTGCAAGCATTGCATTGTTTACACTATCCGCATTCACGCTTGAAAACCATCTTTTCATGTACTCTGAAGCAAGATTTTGATCAATTTTTTTTCTTAATTCAGGAAGATATATGTCATCCTTGGTAATATAACGATGACTGATCGGTAGCGAATTCTTCCACATGCTGTAGTACTCTGTATATATTTTTTCAAATGTTTCCGCAGTCATTTCAGCTTTATATGAAAGTGCATTATTAACACGTACAAGCCTTGCTATTGCTTTTCTTATACCGCTTGGAATACGGCCGAGGAGACCGAATCTGTGAATTTGCGCATACGAACTATATCCCCCAAATAATTCATCTCCACCATCCCCACTCAAAACAACGGTAACCTTTTTTTTCATCACCTCACTGATCATGAGGGTGGGTAGTGCTGCTTGATCAAAAAAAGGTTCATCGTAATGTTTACTCAAACGAGAAATATATGAAGTAAAGTCCACATCAGAGAGATTCACTGAGTGGTGGTTGGTATCGAAGTATCGAGCTGCAATGTCAGCGTACTTTTCATCCTCGCTCACACCCCCAAGACTGATCACAAACGTATCAAGTTTCCTCTGAGTTGCTTCACTTGCTGCAGCAATAATTGATGTGGAATCAAGTCCACCGCTCAAAAGCGCACCCAACGGAACATCACTCATGAGACGTTTTTTTACTGAACTAACAAATAAATTCCATGACTCCTTCTTCCACTCAACCAAATTTCTATCGTTCCGCACCTTAATTTTTTCTGGAAACCAATATTGTACTATCTCAACTTTTCCCTGCTTCCAGACCAGATAGTGACCTGCGGGAAGCTTTTTGATATGTATAAAACCAGTATGAGGAGCGGGCACGTATCTAAAGCTTAATGCCAAATCAATCGCACTCCAATCGATTTCTCGTGGTACTGATGGATCTTTCAGTATTGCTTTGACTTCTGATGCAAAAATAAATTTCTCGCTATCAGTATAGTATTTCAAGGGTTTTTCTCCTACATGATCGCGAGCGACAAATAATTCTTTCTTATACTCATCCCAAATTCCAAATGAAAACATTCCATTCAATTTTTCTACACATGCCCTACCCCACACCGCATATGCCTGTAGTAATACTTCAGTATCACTCTTGGTATGAAATATCACACCTTGTTTCTCGAGCTCAGTCTTCAATTCGAGATAATTATAAATTTCACCATTAAACGTTATACTATAACGTCCATCTTTTGTCTGCATGGGTTGGTTCCCGTCTGAGGAAATATCAATGATTGCCAATCTTTGATGACCGAGCAAAACTTTTTTATCTGAAGAAATCCACGTACCACGATTCTCAGGTCCACGATGTCTAATTGTCTCTAGCATATCCAAAAGCAACGACTCGTCTACCTGCTTTTGCATATATACTACCCCAACAATTCCACACATATATTATTTCTGATATATAACGTATTTCTCCGTATCAGTAGCAGCTCTAAATTCTTGTTGACGATATTCATTGATCACACGCATAAAGCGGGTATCAGTGAGATATGGTTCAGGCACTCCAAAAAAATGAAGTTCTTTTGGATAAATCATAATATTAGTCGACAAAGCTTTCATTCTTTCGACTAATATATACTCTTTACTATACGCCATATAGTAAGCAGGAATCAAGACTATGGGTCGAGAGTTGAGTATGTAGTATAGACTAAATGTGTCATCGTATATATATATCTGTCTACCATTAACTTGCTGGTTGAGCTTCTCCAGATCAGAGACTAGTTTTTCGTCGCACCATTCGAATCCAGCAAATTTTAATTTTTCTCCCACAAACGTATCTGCACATAACACGAGCCCTTCATGTTTCTTTTGTTTCTCATAGTTCGTCGACAAATCTCTAGCGACATAATAAAAAGAATGAAGACTAGAAATCATAATCAGGGTAAAAAATACACTGCTTACTCGTACAATATTTTTAGTCGCTCTCCCTCTAAAATGTAGGAGCAATAACACAATGAACACTAGTACCGTACTTGCGATCCCGATTCGCCCGATCCCTGCATCTCCAAAATTCTGTCTAAAATACAGCGCATACGAAATAGCTAGTCCAATCAATAACCGATATGGAGTGTACATCAAATGTTCTTTCCGATACGAAAGTACGATAAAAATAAGAATACTCCCTAATGCTATAATTGGCAGATAATATATAAGACAATATGCACACATCTTCATCAACGTACCTAACCCATGTGAAAGAGAGATATCAAAAATATTAAAATATGGTGTAGTATTTGCGTATCCGGAATAGAAAAAAATTGAAGATATTTGATTTTTTAATATATAAAAATACTGGAATCCTGTAAGGATACTCATGAACATGATCGCCACCAATGGTGTGCATAAGAACGGCACAAGGTCGTTAATTCTTCTTCGCTCATACCACGCTATTCCTAGATATAACACGTATATTGTATAGCCGATAACCAAAACATCAGCAGATGAAAAAAATAATATTCCAATGTTACATAATACCAACAATACAACCCTGTATGCGGACTTTATATGCATACGATTGATCAGATATTCCAACACGATCGGAATCAGTGCAGGTAAGAGAAACCTCAAAAAATTTCGATGAAGTGAGGGGGAAATAAGTGGCTGAACGAAGAAGACAAGAAACCCAAAAAAAGTAATCATTCTGGTGCGTATTTTTTTTACTATCATGCTTATTGCCCAATATCCACAAATTAGAGCTAGTGTATTTAAAATAATTTTATACCCAATCAGGTTTAGTCCAAGTGAACTAAATAAATTAAGCATTATTAAATTCCCAATTGAGTACGGATAGATAATATCAAAATGGCCATTTTTTAATTCTAGTAATGCTGAAAGATTGTAGAACTCTTCACTATGTAGCGTAGATTGGTCAAAAATTCTCTCTCGAAAAAATAGTGCGAGTATACTGAACACACCAATCGTCGCAATAACAATAATCCATTCATTTTTTGTAATTTTGTGATACACAGATTCCTTTTCCTTCAGTAATACTAATTTTGTATTATTCTTCTTATGGATATACGCAACAATACCTGCACCACATACCATAATCAATAAATATACACTGTAGGACATGAGACTACGTGCAATTGAGTATCCTGTGGTTGACGTGAAAGAGAACACTCCTTCATTGATCGCCTCTACAGCATCATGGAAGGGAATCAGATGGATTATTGATACGGTAATAAATCCAAGAAGTTGTAATGCGAAGAATATCATATACTCATGGTAGTTGAATCAACCGTTTTTTGTAATCCTTCACGCCAATCAGTCTCTGCCACCCACTTCAATTTTTGATTATGAGAAATATCTGCCTTTGATTCCATAATTTCATGATCCCTGTATGGTATATGTCCCCACTCAAGCTTTGAGGTATTCTTTGTGGCCTTTTGTAAAAAAAGCACCGCTTCTTTTATTGAAACTGATTCACCGGTGCCTACTCCAAATTCTTCAAAATTTTCAAACGAATCAATATGCTGTACTGCAGACACAAACGCTTCTGCAGCGTCTTCTACATACACAAAATCACGTTTTTGTTCCCCTTTTGTTAATTCAATCAACGGTACGCCTGAATACAACTTCTGTATTAACCATGGAATAAATTTTTCAATATGGTCCCCTGGCCCATACATTTGTTCAATCCGCATATTCACAAACTTTATCGAAGCCCCCGATATCATACTTTTAGCAATTTCAAGAAAAAATTTTTTGGTTGTAATATAACTCTTTTCTTTCGGTTTTAAACCCAAATCTTGATGAAAAAAGGTATCTGCATTAATGAATCCTTCGCAGCCATGGGCAATTGCTTTTTCGAGTATACGAATTGGTAACAACAAATTAGTTTCTATCACATCTGCAAATGTTTCATGATCTCTTCCATAGCTCGTGGCAATATGTACCACACACTCAATACCTAATTTGAACTCTCGCACAACCTCTCTCTCAGACGTACACCATGTAATTTTTTTATTAAATTTAGTATCAAAAATCTTTGTTCGACTCTTTTTTCTAGTTAAAGCTACAACATGATAACCAGAACTAATTAAGAGCGGTACGAGATACTTCCCTAAAAATCCAGTTGCACCCGTAATAAAAATACGTTTTGGAGACATATCTGAATTTTTATAGTTTTGTAAACTTATACTTAATTAAATTCCAAAAAAACTCAAAGCATGTACTAAAACGTACATTTGATTTCCCAAACTTACGAGGTAAAAATGTAATTGGCAATTCCTTTACCCCTGAAGGAGTAATCAGTTTTGTTGCTTTTATCATGATTTCAGCATCAATAAACCAGTCATCTGAAACTAAGGGATTTAATTTTTTAAAAAAATCTATTCGAAATAACTTTGGTCCAGAATTAATATCACGTGTATATATTCCATATAAAACTCGGAATAAAAGTTGATATAGTTTACTCACCCACAATCTGAATGCCCCATCATATCGCTTTACTCGATATGTTTTCACAATTTCCACTTTTTGATCCTCAACAAAAGCTTGTATCATTTTCTCAACAATCGCAGCATCAAATTGATTATCACCCCACATATAGCCGACGATATCTCCCTGAAGGAGTCCTAATCCAGTGCGAATCCCATAACCGTATCCCTTATTTTCTGGGATGGTGTGATGGCGTACAAACGAATATTCTGACTCAACTTTTTTTATAACATCTGGTGTATTATCTTTAGAACCATTATCAATAATCATGACCTTAAGTTCAATTGGTACCAGACGTGCTCGAACTTCTGATAACGTTCGCAGTACCAGAGGAATATTTCGAGCTTCATTGTAAGATAGAATAGCTATTTCAACACAGAGCATACTATGGTTTTGGTTTTGCTGTGAAGATAAACTGTACGGCACATAATTCTGGAAACATAAATAATACTCGTCGTCCAAAATGCGCTGCTCGACGTAAAAATCGTTCGATATATCCAGCAGAAGGACGATCAAGAAGTATTTCAAATCCAGCACCCTCGATCATTTCTCGCATAGTTTTTCTGGTGAAAAATACCATATGAGTTCGATCCATAATCCCTGAATCAGTCATATCCCACTTACCCCACAACAATTGCCAACGAATCGAATAATGTGCAACATTGGGTAAGGAAATCACACACGTACCTTCTGGTTTCAGATATTTTCTCAAATTCTTGAGTACCTCATGTGGATGAGTCATATGTTCAAGAACATCTCCGAGTAAGATATGATCGAACTGTTGACCATCTAGGTCATTATCACGAATAATTTCCTCTCCAGTTTTATTAAATAATTTAGCATACCCGATCGGCAATGCGTCATCATACAATTCTTTCACTGGTTCAATTCCCCACACTTCACATTCTTTTTCATGAATCAAGTACTCCCCCAAATAACCACTCGCGGTACCTACCTCAAGTACTTTAGTTTTTTCGTTTATCTGATTTAACAGTAGCATGTGGGTATTTACCGGATTTGGGTCAAATCTATAATTTCTTTTCATAGAAAAATTGCGATATTTTAAGCGGAAATAACAGAATAAAATTTTTAAGTGACTCCAATACACCCATTTCTTTCACATATTTTCCTGGATTTTCTTCAAATACTTCAGGAATTTTTTCTTCAATTTTTTTACCAATCAAGAAATAAGTTAATCTTCTCTTGAACTTTCTGCTTGATCCAGAGCTATATTCCTGATCATCGATTGAGGATCTCCTCAGGTGAGAAAGATGCCAAAATTTTTCTTGTAAAAAAACAACTTTTTCTTTTTCAAATACCTTTCTTCCTTCATTATCACATATGGCATCATGATTATATGAACCGCTCCAATGTAATCCTTTATTATTTTTGAAAAGACGTGGAGTTGCGTGTACAACTTTTCCTCGTAGCGTATAGGCTCCTTTTTTTGAATAATGATAGACATCTCCTACGCACAAATAGAATGGCGCAATAAAACATTCAGTATCCTCCGTACTCATCACTCTCATTATCTCCTCCATACCTCGTCTAGACCATACCTCATCCCCATCAAGAATCATAAACCAATCACTCATTGTTCGTTCAATCATTTCCTGTCTTAATTCTGTATGTCTTTTTTGGTCACATTCACCTTTTTCTTCAAAAATAATATTCGGATAATGTACCTGCAATTCTTTTATGATACTAACTGTTTTATCACTCGATCCTGTATCGAAGACTATAATTTTGTCTGCAAACGCAACAACAGAGGTGAGTGCATACCAAATATAATTTTCTTCATTTTTTACAATACAGTGTACAGCAAGCTTCATATTACTAGTTACTAGCGTACGATAATTTCTTTATTCTTCAAAAGATAATATGCACATCCTATATTATAGAATACTGCAACAATAATACCGAGCATGAATGTATAGCCGGCGCCTATAACTCCAAATCGCGGGATAAGGAGTATAGTACCAACCACATTCACTATCAATTGCACCACACCAGAGAAAGCCATCATGTAGGTACGGTTATATACTGTAATTACTAATGAGAAAGGCACTGTTATTAGATTGAGTACTAGACTGTATGCTAATACTAGATACACTGACAATGACTCCGTGTACCCTTGTCCAAAAAAGAAGGTAATCAAATATTGAGAAGGAAATACCAGAATACTCAGTATCACTATTATTAACAAAATCCATTTGAGTGTACGTTTTAAAAATATTTTTACATCCGTTACTGACGCAAGACTGTTAATTCTCGGAGATAAAACTGCAGTAATTGATTGTGCGATATACGGATAGAGCTGAATCAATTGATATGCAGCCGCGTAAATTGCAACCTCTTGGAGACCCAGGAATCTGCTAATCATTATCTGATCGACCCTGCTTGAAACAATGGAAAATAAAGACCAAATGGTCAGCCACATACTAAATTTGGCAAGCTGTGCATGTATATTTTTTTTAACTTCCTGGTCGATTTCCACTTTAAGAAAATTTTTTGGCAATACATGAAAGCTTGCAAAAAATAAAATCCACGGAACAAATATATAAACGGCGAGATAGAAGTATATATTATCCACACCAAACATCATGAGCACCGCGATCAGACCCAATCTAAGCGTTCCTTTGAGTGTCTGTAGTCCAGCATTATAGAAAAATCTCTGTGCTGCCTGTAAGTAAGTATTAATAAAACCAAGAAAAATCACACCACCGACCCCAATAAAAGAAAAGATTAGATAACCAACCATTCCTTCTTGCTTTAGTAGCACGTGAGATAATGGGTAGGATAGCATAATACCGCCACAGGTTATTATTGCTGCAATACTTACTCGCCATCTCCAGATTGTTTTTACCAATTGTTTTAATTTATCCAACTCTTTGTGTGCAATATAAAATGGTGCAAACCGGAGTAGCCCCCCATTCAACCCCAGGTCAGACATTTCAGAAACAGTACTAAGAACTAAAATAGAAAGCGTAAAAACAGCGAACCATTCTTTTGAAAAATTTCGTCCCAAAATAACACTGATTAAAAATAATGATGCGCCGTTAACCAATGAACTTATGTACGTATACGTTGCATCTCGTAGATATTTTTTTTCTTTCAATTTTTTGATGTATGAAATAATACCCATATCTATTCTTTAATTTCTCTTCCATTGGTGGCATCATTCCCCATCACACCAACACTTTCAACTGTGGAAATATATTTTTTCGATACAAACCGATTCAGTGTGTACTCTACCGGATAATCGAGCAATAGATATGGAATTCCTTTAGCAAGAGATTTGAGCCATATTTTTTTTGCATTGTTGGAAAAACTATATAATCGAGTAGAGACGAAATCAGGTCTGATATAATAAAACACCATGCCTTCTCTATTCCATTCCTTCAAATTGAATTCGTGAGTTAGTACGTATCTTCCACTGATTTTCCAATATTGCCTTGCTCGTGGTAACTTGGATCCTGCAGCAAGAAGCATACTCACCTCTCCCAAACTTTTGAGACTACTATCGCATGCACGACGAACCAAGAATCTATCTCCGACATATACATATTCATCTACCTGGTTTTTCAAATCAAAAGGTGCCGCCTCTAGTCCAGCTTCAATACACACAATACGTGCGCCTGGTATTTTTTCTCTGATCGATCGAATTGTTGCAAGCGTCTGTGCATACCGCTCTTCGGGAGAATAGACTGAACGCGTACTAGCATATGATAATGCTTTTTGTTTGTGATAGATAACCGAGGTTATGCATACACAATATTCATACGGCACTTCTTCTATCATCTTTTTCTTACCCAAGAATATGAGTTCTATCAAAAAACCAAAAGGAATTGCAATACACATTTTATAAACCTGACGAATCAAAAAACGTACAATATTTTTCTTTTCAAGATTTTTTTCTTTTTGTATTGCAAATCCAGATGCACGCCATTCCAAAATAATTGAAAATGGATAAAGAAAAACTATTCCCACCATTGCATAGTAAAACCACAATTCACTTCCTGCATCTGTGTGTGTGAAGAACCAATCAACAAGCCAGAGTAGATAATATATAAAAGGACTCAGTGTAATCCAACGTGTGATCCGGAGTAGATATGGATTTTGGTAGATGCTATACAAGACAATTCCTAATGGTAGAAACCAGAGTCCATACCAAGGTAGAAATGATTTTTGCCAGACTAACAAATAGACTAACAAAAAAACAAACATGCCTGCGATATAGTCCCCTGTTTCCCAAACCATTTTTTTTCTGAGTATAGAAAAAACCTTTTTGAAATATGGAAATAATACATATGCAAATACAGTAAACACTGCTACATGCACTCCTCGTGTCAATATCCAGTGTGCATTGCTGCCGAATACACTTTCAAATAATGGTTTCAGTGAAAAATAAATCACTGCAAACAGACTCATGACTGCCCATTTTGATTGAATCACCACTGACTGAAACACCTCAGGACCAATCCAATATTTGTGCCAAACTAGCGTTGTTATTACCACACCAAGCACCACACCCCCCACAGTTCTCCATAATTGCTTTTTCCAATTTTCTTTCGTAATTGATTGCCACCACCATAGGAGAAAAAAAGGCGCAATAAGAGCGGGAACAAATTTAATCCAAATTCCAATTACTAAAAGTGGAATCACCCATATCCATTTTTTCTTGTGTGCGGCTATGATCGCCTCGAGTACACAGATCAGCCACAATACATCAAAATGTCCATTCACTACTGTTTCGAATACGAGTAACGGCTGTAGCAAAAATACTGCATATATTAATTTTTTATCTACTTTTCCATCAAGTAGAGATATTAAACGGTAGATACTATAGCCACACAATACCACACTAGTTGCCATAAGTAACTTCCACATCACCATAAACCACACACTTTCATTGTTTGAAATTTGGTATAAACCGCTAAAAGCGTGAGCAATGATAGGTCCGTAGGAGAAACCAATTATGTCGCTCATTGGTACTGGATATACAAATTCTTTTTCCATCTGCCAATGATCGTGATAAATATTCAATCCCTGATTTTGTGCCCGTCCTGCGGCAAAATAATAGCTCATGTCGCTTGAGCCAAAAGGAACCACCAGAATCGCGCTTATAAAAAGAAACGCTATAAGCGCTGATATTTTTTTGAATTTCGGTGATATATCCATCTTTTTCAAGATACTCCACAATTTCCAACCAAACAATGCAAATACACTAGTCATCACTATGACAATGAGTAGGCTTACTATTTTTTCATTTACCGAGAGCACTGCCGGACACAACAATGTACTTGATTGAAAGAAACATTTTTTTTCGAGTATCAAAGAATACGATGTAATAGAAAATCCACCGAGTATAAGCCAAGTAATTATATAGAGGGATATCATACACTCTCGTATGTCGATAAGAATATTTCGAATGTCTCTATCACATATTCCAACATCTCCTTCGTAAGACCGGGATACACACCAATCCAAAATGTTTGTTTCATAATCGTATCAGCGTTCTTCAAATCTCCTATAACTCTATATTCAATATCTTGATTCGTGAAGTATGGTTGTCTGAGTAAATTTCCTGAAAATAAAAATCTCGTACCAATTTTCTTTTCTTGTAAGAATTGTACTATTTCATCACGGCTGAATGGTGCATCGTCCTTTACCGTAAGTAAAAATCCAAACCAGCTTGGTCGTGCTTCTTTTTGCCAAGAAGGCAGCAAAAAATATTTCTCAAATTTTTTCAATCCTTCATAGAGAATATTAAAATTCTCCCTTCTTTTTCCTACGAAAGAATCAAGTTTTGCAAATTGGGCAAGACCGAGAGCAGCCTGAATATCAGTTGCTTTGAGGTTATACCCCATTTCGGAATAAATATATTTATGATCATAACCGTAGGGTAACTCACCCAATTGCCAACAGAAACGCTTCTGGCACGTGTTGTCCTTACCTGTTTCACACCAACAGTCACGCCCCCAATCTCTAATTGATTCAATAATCTTATAGAGTCGTGAATTATTGGTGAATACCATTCCCCCTTCAGCGGTAGTGATGTGGTGTGCAGGATAAAAACTGCACGTTGCTATATGTCCAAATGTTCCTGTTTTCTTTCCATTGAATGTTGCACCCAACGCATCACAGTTGTCTTCAATAAGCCACAAATCATGTTTATCACATAATTCTCTAATTGCCCCAAGATCAAATGGATTGCCCAGTGTATGTGCAATCATTATTGCTCGAGTTTTTGATGAAAGTGCTTTTTGTATCTCCTTAATATTTGCGTTATACGTTCCTAGATCAACATCAACAAACACCGGGACAAGACCATTTTGTATAATTGGATTTACAGTACTAGGGAAACCTGCAGCTACCGTGATTACCTCGTCCCCCTTTTTTAATCTTTTTTCTCCGAGCTTCACCGAAGTAAGTGCGGTCAACGCGATTAGATTTGCGGAAGATCCAGAATTTACATAACATCCGTACTTCACTCCCAACCATTGTGCAAGACGATGCTCGAACATGGCACTATACTTACCATCAGTCCACCAACCTTCAAGTATTGACTCAACGGCGATTGTAATTTCTTCAGTATCAAAAACTTTCCCAGATACAGGAACCGCAGAAACTCCGGGTACAAATTCTTTTTTTGGAAAACGAAAATTATAATCTTCTACGAGCAATTGTTTCAACTTCTCATCCATATACGTACATCAAATTATCTTTTTGAATTCTTTTACTGCTTTGGGTATTACAAAATTTTTATGAAAACTGATGGTATTTTTTGGAAGTTTGGAAACTGGAAACTAATTTCCCCATCGAAATCTTATTTTTGTGCCTTTTTTAAGCCTTTTTTTGCACATTTTTTATCCCAAAATACTCTCGTATTCTACCATTTTAGATAGAAAATGGCAACTCTCCAGTGACTATTGATTTTCAAGATATCTTATCTCTTTATATTTCAATAGATACCACGTAATTTTAGATATATTACGTACTATGGTAACTCTTGTGCCAAATCTTTTTTCTTTGATTTCAATTTAAAAAATGGAGCTTCAATTGCATAATAAGTTATCGTTGAAACTACAAGAGTAGCCACTACATCTAAGATGATTTTTGTATGATTTGTTACCAATAGTTTATCCACTCTTTCAAAAACTACGGGATGCCAGACATAAATACTAAAACTGATTTTGGCGATAAATAAAATGGGTCTAGTTGTCAGCACATACGATAAGACAGTTCTATCATCGCCCAGAAACGAAAGAATAAGGAGTATCGTAATCGTGCCCAAAAGTATCGGCGCCAAAACATACGAGATGGTGGGGGCAAATTCTAGATCATAAAAACGTACAAACAAAAAGAATAGTAATACGAAAAGAAACTGGAATCTTGCACTGCCCAATTTTTCTATTACATTTTTCTTATATATATACAAGTAACTACCGAGCATTCCTAATGCAAAAAAATCAAAATCTGCAGGTGTGAATCTCAATAATTGCATAGTTGGATTTTTCACAACAAATACTAGGATGATTCTATATATAATCCCGAATGCGAGTGGGGCCAAAAAAAGAACCATTTTTTTATATTTATAAAAAAAGTAATAAAAAACTGGGAGAAGTATATAAAAGTGCATTTCAACCACCAGTGACCAGTAGACTGGATTAATCGTTAAGATCCCCCCTCCACTACTACTTTTTATCTCACGGATAAAGAGCATGTTATAGATAATCGATTTGAGCCCAGGAATGTTTAAAAAAACGTCAGATTTTAGAATCAATGTGATCACCAGTATCGAGAAGTAGTACAAGGGCAAAATTCTGAGTAATCTCTTTTTTGTGTATTTCCATATAGCTTTTTTATCCAACGGTTCATCGTTCTTGCATAATTGATAAAAGAGTAGAAAACCACTTAATACAAAAAATACACTCACACCGACTGTTCCTCCAAAATATACGAGTCTCTGCCAATTGAAAAAAG
>CAZCHJ010000002.1:0-36943 GCA_964498735.1 uncultured Gammaproteobacteria bacterium
GGCCTTTTTGCACCTCTTCCACACGTTTATTCACAACTTGTCTTCTTGTTTTTTACTTGTCGCGATATACTGATCATCGACGCGCGATCGAGTACGTCGTTTTATAAGTCTTGTGTTCTCCGCTTTCCCTCTCTCTCACAAGACGAGAGGGAGAGCAGAGAAAAAATCAAATATGAAAATAAGTAACATCGAGGTACCTTACGCCCAAATACCAAACGGCGTGCTCTTCGATCCAACGCTTTCTTGGAAAGCAAAAGGTGTATGGGCGTATATTCAAGCAAAACCGAATGATTGGGATTTTTCTTCCGAACGTATGGCCGGAGATTCAATCGACGGAGTTCGCGCTACGAGATCGGGTATCGACGAACTCATTGAAAAAGGATATCTTGTCGCTCGACGTTTACAGTCGGGAAGAATGGAATACTCTCTCACCGAAAAAGCCATAAGTACAAAAAGCCACAATGCTAAAACCGCACTGTGCCAAAACAGCACTGATAATAAAGAAAGAATTATTACAAAGAAAGATACTAAACAAACTACTCCGGCAAAGCCGGAGAGCGACGAACTCTTTCTTTCTTTTTGGGAATCATATCCAAAGAGGAAACGTGATCGAGAGCTATGCCGTAAAAAGTTTTTGAGTTTTGAGCTTGAGCTTCAGAGAAAGATAGTCGAAGACGTTCGTACTCGTCGAGTGAAGCATACCGATTGGGTAAAAGAAAATGGCCGCTTTGTATGTGCTCCGATCGTATACCTTCGCGGTAAACGTTGGGAAGAAGAGATCGACAACGCTGGACTTCAAAAGATCTCGAATGTTCACCACAACGAGCCGGTCGCTGGAAAGAAAAGTGCCGCCGAAAAATTAAAAGCTAAACAAGAAAAATAATCATGCAAAAATACAAAGAAGCTTCGATCGATAAGATCGACAAAAAACTTCACGCGAAAATAAAGAAGCTCGTCGAAGTAAACGAAAAGGAGAAGAAGATAGTTTTCTCGAAAGGTTTGTTTCTCTATGGAGGCACCGGCACCGGAAAGACATACATACTCCAAGCAATAAAAAATCGAGTGAGAGAGATCTCTCACCGCACCGGAATCGTGTATGAAAATTGGGTGGATCTTTTGATCGATCTCCGTTCCGATTTCAATATGCTCCGATCTCGTATCGACGATATCACTTCGAAGGACGTGATCATGCTCGATGATCTCGGATCGGAAAAGCAAACGGAATGGTCTCAAGAGATCCTTTATGCGATCGTGAATAAAGCTTACAACACCGAAAAAAGGATCTTCCTCGCGACGAATCTTTCTCTCCAACAGTTCGAGGATAAGTACGGCGATCGCATTTTGTCGAGGTTGGGAGAGACGTGCGAAATGCTTGAAATTAAAGGGGAAGATCGCCGTCTCGAATAGTTTTTCCACAAATCACTTGCTTTTATCTTGCGATTTTTCTATACTGTTTACATGGCAAAAAGAGAACTAACTTCAAAGGAAAGAGAGGCTCTTGCCGAAAAGCTCGATCGATTAGTAGCTCCGGCAAGATCAAAAAAGATCTTTCGCTCGTGCTACGGATTGAATGACGGAATCTCGAAAAGCAACGCCGAAGTCGGGAAGCGATTCAAGATCACCGGCGAAGCGGTTCGTCAGACGGTCGCAAAGATCGAGGTGCTATTGCAAAAATAATTGTCGGGTATATGCCACCTTACGGCTAGATTCAACGCGAACAAAATCAGTATGCAAAATACAATCAACAACATCTTCACGTTTATCATCATCGCTCTTCTCGTGGTTATTACCGCGCAGATCTTCGGTGAAGGAATGAAGCGTGAAGAGATCGTCGAGTGCAATAAGTGGGAAAAGCAAGCGGAAACTTTTCCGAGTTTCTATCTCACTAAATGGCAAGACGATCAATGCCGCGCACACGGTATCGTGATCAATACGACAGTCATCGAAAAGTAGTCCTTTCGAGCTGTCTTTTTTATTGTTTAATTTTAGAAACTATGCAAATTACCAAAACGACGGACGCGGCTTCAAAGCCTTCGCTCGTCATGCTTGTATACGGAAACGGTGGTGTCGGAAAGACAACGTTCGGAAGCACGGCTCCGAAACCTCTTCTTGTCGATTGCGAGAACGGAGCGAAATACTTCGGTCTTCGCGGTATCGAAATGGACGTCGCAAAGATTTCGAAATGGGAAGACATTCAAGGTCTCCACGAGATCGCACGAAGCGGAGATTATGAGACGATCATCATCGATCCGATCGGTGAGCTTATGGAGAAGCTCAAGGTGTACATGGTCAGCCTCAAGAATCCGAAAAACGTAATGCCGGACGGATCTCCGACAATGGCCGGTTGGGGTTGGCTCAAGGACGCAATGAAGTCAATGCTCAAGCAACTTCGCGATACCGGAGTGAATATCCTTCTCGTCGCGCACGTCGAAGAAAAAGACGTCGAAGGAACACTCGTGAAGCGCCCGAAGATACTCACGAAGATCTCCGAAGATCTTATCGCTTTCGTGGACGTTGTCGGCTACATGCAAGCCGTAACTGTGAATGAAGACAATCAGCCGGTAACGAAGCGTATTATCCGTGTACAGCCTTCGGAGACGTATGAAGCGAAGGATCGCACGAATCAGCTTGGCGCAATCATTCCGCCGAACTTCTCCGAGATCATCGAAGCAACAAGCGGAACGAAGACGTTCAAGTGGTCAAAGAACGCTGAAGCCGCCCCAAAAAAGGAAGAGAAGAACGAAGAGACAACTCCTTCCAAAAAAGACGGCATGAAAGACAAGCTCAATGCCGCCGCAAAAAAGGGAGCTAAATCCAAGAAGTAGTCTATGGAAGAACTCTCATTCAATTTTCCTGCAATAAGCCTTCCGGTGCATGTTCAAGTCGGGAAGGCGAATTACATCGACGTTCCTGATTTTGAGATTGTGATCAATGCCGAGACGAATGAAGTCGTCGGCGTCCTTTCTCCGAAACAGATCGCCGTCGGTAAGACACTCAAAAAAAATGGCTAAAACAAAAGACATGAAACCATACGTTCCAAAAGGTGAAGTCGTCTCGTTCTATGGCGGCAAGGTGCAGATCGAAAAAAAGCCGTGGGGAGAAAGTTTCAGGTACATCAAGATCGAAACAGGCGTCGGCGGAATACTTTCCGCCACCGCTTGCACCGGAAAACTCAACAAACCGGCTTTGATAAAATGGGCGGTAGATCTCTCGGCTGATCACATGATCGCCCATTTCTCTCAAGCGTGCGCCGAAAATCCAAAGACATTCGCTCTCGAAGAGATCATTGCGGTTGCGGAGCAAGCTCGAAACAAACACGAAGAGAAGAAGACTGAAGGCGGAGAAGCCGGAGATATCATTCACAATTACGCGCACGATTTCGCAAAAGCTGTGATTGCAAAGAAACCTCTTCCAACATTCGACCACCTCGACGAAAAAAACACCGTCGAGAATCGCGCCCTCAACGGAATCAATGCTTTCCTTTCTTGGTACAATCTTCATCACGTCGAGTTCCTCGCAATGGAAGAGCTTGTGTACTACAACTCATATCTCGCCGGTGATACGAAGGCCGGTGAAGACATCATCGAGTACCTCGGAATCATGGACTTGCTCGCTCGCATAGACGGAAAGATCGAAGTGATCGATTACAAGTCTTCCAAAGGGGTATATAACGATCAGCGCTATCAAGTATCAGGGTACTTCAATGCTCACAATTCAAACGCTCTCCGCGATCGAAAAGCGAGTGGCGCTCGAATCGTAAACTTCAGCAAGGACACCGGAGATCTCATTGAGAAAGCCGTTCCGGCCGAAGAAGTGATGAAAGATTATCGAGCTTTTATTGGGTTGTTCATGGTAGCAACGCGAGAAAAAGAACTCGACGCGGAATATCGCGCATTACAAAAGACAGCTAACAACAAAGAATAATTCTATGAATCTCAACAAAGTACACCTCATCGGGCGCCTTACTCGTGATCCTGAATTGAAAGCTCTTCCGAGCGGATCGAAAGTTGTGAGTTTTTCAATCGCAACGACGCGCGTGTGGCTCGACGAAAACAAGGCAAAGCAAGAGGCGACAGATTTTCACAACCTCGTCGCCTTCGGCCGCCAAGCAGAAACGCTCGCGCAGTACACGAAGAAAGGACACTTGATCTATCTCGAAGGGCGTATGCAAACTCGCTCATGGGAAGACGAATCGAGCGGTAAAAAAATGTACCGTTGCGAAGTGGTCGTCGAAGGTTTTCAGTTTGCTCCAAAAGCGGCAAATGCCGGAGTGAGTGAAGGATCTCAAGACGTAGCGTTTCCGGAAGAAGATCGTCCGGCACGCGCACCGGCTCGCGGTGCATACGGAAAGGGCGGTGCGAAAAAGAAGACGACGACAACGAAACGAGCAACGCCGTCCGGAGGGGATAGTGTCGATTACCCTTCCGATGATATCAACGCAGAGGACATTCCTTTTTAATCAAATGTGGAAAATAGACGGTATTCTCATAAAAGACGAAGAGGCTCTCCGCGAGCATTGTGCGAATAACATCACGCAATCCGGAAAGCCCTTCAAACAGGATTTCCGTGTGGCGGCAAATGCTTACCGCATGGCACCAAGCGATCTTCTTGCCCTAGTCGAGCACCTCGGTCATACCGTGGAGAAGGTCGAGGAAGAATAGTATGCAGATTACACAAAAACAAATTGAAGAGCAGTTCGCACAAATGGCACCGCTCGGCAAAGTAAATAGAGAAAAATCGATCTCGAATTACGAAAAGATCGAGACGATTATGAAGGAAGCTTTGCCGAAGAAAATATGGTGGTTTGCGTATGAGTTCGTCGGCCGCACGCAAACGATGAAACACGGAGAAGTATTCATCAGCTACGAGATCTCCGCACGTTTGGCTGAAATGGTCGATGAAGGATTAGTGATAACCGCGAGATCGGAAGGCAAGCTCAATCTATATCGATTACCGGATCATGTTCTCGTTTCGAGATAATGAATCACATTCCGAAGTGGCTCAATGATTCTTTCAATGATGATCCCTATTACAAAAAATGTTGTCTCGCTTTCCTCGGAGGTTGTAATGGGAGGATCGAAAGACACCACGCTTTGATCTTCGCAGGGCGACAAGTGCAAGCTCGATTCTGTATTCTTCCGGCGTGTCATGCTCATCACGAACTTGCTCGCCGGAAAGATATCAAAGAGCGCTTCGATTGGATCCTCTTGAATCGTGCGAATATGGGCGAATTACTAGCGATAAGTAAGGCCGAAAATTACGTCGCAATAAGAGATCGGCTCAATGAAAAATATGGCGCATACAAATACCGGTAGATACATTCTTGCAATCGTTGTGATCGGCATTTCTTCGCTCATAGTGTTATCATTATTTTCGAAGCACCCCTCCATTCTTCCGGCGTCTCGGGCGCCTGAAAATCCGGAGGTAAAAGTGCCGATCGAAGTGCCGGTCGTGGATTTCACGGACGCACAAGATCAGCCGGTAAAAAAACCGGCACCAAAAGCCGAGCCGAAAGTCGAATCTCCGGCACCGGCACCATTACAAAATAATCAGGTAGATCCGAAACCGGAAGAAACGCAACCAACGACGATCGTGAATATAACAACTTCACCGACGACGGTGATCGTAAATACTCCGGCTCCGGAAACGCCACAAGCACCAATGCCAACGAGCGCAAAAACGTACAACATCACGAAAGGCACAGAGCCTTTCAAGCAGAATCTTACCGAAGCAGAAGTTCGAGAGTTCGCAGGATCTCTCAACAACTATGTGAAGTGGAAGAAGCAAATGAAGGAGGCCGATCTTGAGATCGTCTTCGGTGCTCTCTCATCAAACGGTTATGCAGTTCAAGAAAACGATCCGCAATAAACCCGTCGGCGAGAAGGAAAGCGACGTTCAAAACACGATATGCGAATATCTTGAATTGAAACGTCGCTGTTTCTTCCGCCTCAACAACATTCCAGCTTTCAATCGCGGTGGTGAAGGAGGATTCACGATGAGACGTCTTCCAAAGTACACACCGAAAGGGCTTCCGGATATTATCGTGATCGCCGGAGGACTGTTCTTTGGTCTCGAAGTGAAGAAGTCGGACGGCCGACAATCACCGGATCAAAAAGCTTTCGAGAAATGGGTGAAAGATCACGGCGGCCGATACCACGTCGTCAGATCGGTCGAAGACGTAAAAGCTATCGGGTTATGAATATAAAAAACTTGCGCGAATGGCTGATCTATAAAAAAGGAGAAGTGAGCACCGCAGTAAATCGAGAAGCAACGATCGGGGAGCTAATGCAGGTCGTCGAGCTTCTTGTTGAGAAGGAGGAAAATGAAAACAAAGATCATTAAAAAACGTCCTCCGTTTTGGAGAATCCTGAAGATCTTTTTTCCGGAGTACGATCCGGACGGAACGGTCTCCGTCGCTTTCGGCCGAACGATCTACACAAACCAAGAGATCCCGAAGGACTACATCGTGCACGAAGAACAGCACCTCAAGCAACATTGTCATTCGTACACGATCGCGGTGCTTTGGTGGATCATGTATTGCCTCTCGAAGAGCTTCCGTTATTCGCAAGAGCGAGACGCCTTCCGTACTCAATTCAAATGGATCATGGAGAATGAGCCGTGGACGCGAGCACGCAAGATCGTCGAACTCGCAAAAGGTCTCTCGTCTCCGCTCTATGGATCAATGGTCGATGAGCGACAGGCACAAAAAGAATTGCTCATGTATGAATAAAAAAATCAAAAAGCAAAAGCATACTCGCACAAAGCGAGCGATCGAGCCGGACGAGATCGTGGAGACGAAAGACTTCGCCGCGACGGTTGTGCTCAAAGACGGAAAGAAAGGATTTCAAGTCGATTCTCCGGCGTGGTACCAAACGCAAATGAATAAGTTCAAGGAGGGCGACAAAGTCTCGATCTATATCTCGACACGCCGTCCAAAGCGCACGCTTCGACAGAATCGTTTCTATTGGAAATATCTCACGATGATCGGAGAGGAAACCGGAGAGCGTAATACCGAGAGCCTTCACAAGCTCTTCTCCGGAATGTTTCTCACCGAAGAGATCAAAGAGGTGCTCGGCCGTCAGGTTCGTATTGTGAAGAGCACAACGACGCTCTCAAAGCATGATTTTGGCGAGTACATCGACAAGATCCACGCCGAAACCGGTATCGATCTACCGCCAACGGCCGACGAATTGGACTAGCAAGAAAAAAACAAGTTTATCCACACCGGCCGAGTGGAGATCTCTTTCCGGAGGTGGTAAAATTAGGAGGTCAAAGGCTCAAATTATTATTTAATTTTTAAGAAAAACTATGTTTGAAGCGATCATGTTCATGTTATTCGGGAAGCGTTGGGTGAAGTATCAAATGCTCACCGGTCTCAAGGGTGCAATCTTCGTAAACGAAATGGAGGTTGCAATGGATAAGGAAAAATACAACAAGGCAGTCGCCGCGAAAGAACAGCTTGAGAAGGATTACGCGGCTCTTCTTGAAACACCTCTCACCGATCCGAAAGAACTTCTCTCCGAAGAAGACTTGAAGAGTGAGAAAATGGTGTACGACATTCGAAAGAAGCTTGAAGCAGAACGTAAGGAGGCCGTCGAAGCTTTCAAGGTGAAGATCAAGGAGGCAACCTCCGAAGTCTCCGTCGCTGAAGCCAATATGGATCGTACTTACGGAATCTCTTACAGCAACCGTCGAAAGTTTGATTTTATCAGGGGCTATAAAATTGTTCCGACATACGCGGACAAGAAGTAAAAGTTATGCCAAGCAAAAACAAGAAGAAGGGCGTCATTACCAAAGAAGAAGCGTCGATCAATGGAGACACGAACATCATCGCGAGCACAGTTTTCGCTTTCAACGAACTGAAGCTCAAGAATGATCTTTGTTGGTATCTCCGTCTCTTGCTCAAGACACAGCTTCCTCAATCGTTTCGTGAATACAAGGTGAAGCTTTCGCTCAACACCGAGCCATTCGAGACACGAATCAAGGATCTCAAGCGCAAACAGGACGACGTGCGTGCAGACAAACAGGAAGATCTCTTCCCTACCGAGGGCGCAAAGAGGACGCAGATCAAGAACATCGATGAAGAGATCTCTTCCGTCGAGACTGAAATGAAGGATCTTCTTGCGAACACTCCGGAGATCGAGTTCGAAGCTTCGATTGTAGAACTCAAGTACATCGACGGCGACACTCGAATCGTGCTTCTCATCGCTCCGGAAGTCGTTGCCGCGCTCAATGAAGTGAAGCTCCTTCTCGATAAGTATTACAAGATCGAACTCATTCGCGAATAATATGCCGGAGCCTATCAAACAATTTCAGGCTCGGCACATGAGAGGGATCCTTTCGCCGCTCTCAAAAGGTCAGCCGTGGTATGAAGCAAAGCCATACCGTGAAGCACGCCTCGCGAAAGCCGCTCGTGTAAAACGACAGCAAGAACAGGCTCACGAAAGGGCGATCTATCGAAGAGACTACGCCAAGAAGCATGGCCTCTCGATTCATCAGGTTACAAACGCTATGCTCGGATTCAAATAATGCCAAAAGCCGCAGAACTAGGCCTCTTCACTCTCGGAAAACCTCTCCGACGCAAGACTGAAGACGAATCGATCCTTTGGGATCACAAGTGCAAAAAGTGCGGAGGGGAATTGATCGGAAAGTGGAATTGGAGAGATCGCAAATACGATTCCTTCAGGTGCTCGAAGATCGATTGTGATTTCGGTAACACAGATCTCGACAAGGCTATTGAATCCCTCGTCGGGTAGCAGTACAGAGATCGGCAAGTGGGGGAGGAAAGGGATTCGCGTCTCTAGGAATCCTCGCAAACCGGATAGGCCGTTGTTTGCCTCTCCGCCACATGCCGGTCTCGATAGTGCTATAATTTACGCAATGGAAAACATCATCACACAACTCGGCGGCGACAATGCCGCAATAACACGCATGAAGGATCTCTTCACCGAAAAGCTCAATGAGCTTTATTCTGGTCTCGGTATCACATACGAGAATCATGCAGATTTCGGGCTTCCTCTTCAGGTAAACGTACTCTCGTTCAACCACGTCGCCGGTCAAACTCTCGAAGGAATGATCACGCTCTCATGCGATATCGCCGGAGCCGCACCAAAGAGAGAGACAACGTTTCAGTTCTCTTATGATCTAACCAATGGCTAAAGGAAAGAACACACCAAAAGATACGATCGAATCTATCAGCGCTCGCCTCAAACCGGCAATGCTTCGCTTCCTGTATCTCTACATGGGAATGGAGGACGGCAAGTGTTGGAACAATGCCACGCTCTCATACATCAGGGCTTACGAGATCGACACTCCGACGACGAAAGTGATCAAGAAGAAGAACGGAGAAATGACATACACGCCGCAGTACAAGAGCGCCGCAACTCGTGGATATGAGCTTGTGAGAAATAGTGAGATTCAGCGTCTCCGCCACCTTCTACTTTCAGAGGCCGGATACACTCCGGAAAACATCAAGAAGCGTTACGCCGAGCTTGCAATTCAGAACAAGAATCCTATCGTCGCGCTCAATGCGAATGATCGAATGGCGAAGATCGCGAATGTGATCGACGACAACAAGAAGGTGAACATTCCGGAGCTCGAAGCTTTGGGTGACGCCATTAAAAGCGTACTAACGCCGAAGAAGAAATAGCTTATGAATAACAAGGACAAAATCATTCTTCATTTGTGTGCAGATACAGGATCGGACACACAGCCGTATCGAGAGAATGGTTATACTGTCATTTGTGTTGGAAGCGATATCGGTGTCGAAAACTTCCACCCTCCTAAAAATGTTTATGGAATAATTGCGAATCCGGTATGTACAGAGTTCAGTATTGCAAACGGAAGACACAAGATCGGTGATCATCAGAAGGGAATGTTTCTTGTTAGAGAGTGCCAACGAATAATCACTGAATGCAATCCGGTTTTTTGGGTGATAGAGAATCCGGCAACCGGTCACTTGAAAGATTATCTCGGTACTCCACGCATGACATACGAGCCGTGGCACTATGGCTCTCCGTGGACGAAGAAGACAGCATTATGGGGAAAGTTCAATATACCTCCGAAGATCTATTCAAAATGGGAAGACGTTCCGAAGAATCCGAATCTCTACGTTCAGCCGAATCGTCCGAAGCCGTCAATGGCTAAAATGCACAAGAGCGCGATCAAGCACATTCCGGAGTTCTCTTGTTTCAAAGTCGATAGTGACATGGAGTTCCGGTCGCTTTGCTCGCAGAAGTTCGCACAAGCTTTTTATCAATCAAACAAATAATCGAATGCCAACATCAAAGAAAACAACCGAGAAGAAGCGTGAGACACCGGAGGAGAAGATCTTCCGCACTCTCGTCGTGTGCGGTGATCAGAATCAGATTGAGCGTGCAAAGCGCGAGTATGTGATCTCTCTTCGCGACAACGGTATCAAGCCGGAGGACGCGAACAACATCGTCTCATACAAGCGAGAGCGCACGACGCTCGTGAAGAAAATGTTCCTCACTCCGGACGAAGCTCGTCGCGTGGTCGGTCGCCGGTACAATCAGGTCGAAGTGTACGGCACCGCGCAGGAACACCCTCGCTTTCATTCCTTCATGGAAGAGATCGAGACGTTCAAGATTCCGACGCTTTTCACTGAAGACGCCGAATGATCAGGGGAATGCCATGCTTTTGCAATCCGTTTGGCAGGTGCTCGCTTGAGTGCCGGTGTACGCTTTGCCACAATCAAATGATTCGCTCGATCTTCCGCATGTCGATCTTCTTTGTTCTTGTGATAGGCATTGCTCTTGCACTCACCGGCGTGGAGATCCTGATCGAAAAGATCTTTCCGATACTCAAATGACAGGTCTCGATCGTCTCATTCTCGGTTACATCAAAGATCACCCTCAATGCAATGTGAAGGATCTTCATCAGGCTTTCGGTGATCGAGTAGCTTTCACAAAAAAGAATTATGACGGTCAATTCCTTTGGTTCACTCGTGTCGTTGGTAAGCTTGCCGCACGTGGTCTCGTCGATCGTTGGTACGTTGGGAATGGAGTGCGTCTTTCACTAACACAGAAGGCTCGAAGTTTGGTATAATAATTTCATCAATGCCATATCACATTCGCAAAATGAGCAAGCCGAAAGACGGCAAGAAGTGGGAGATCGTTCGAGACGAAGATAACGTCGTTGTTGGTCGATCAACCTCACGCGCAAAAGCACTTCGTTCAATCGGTCATCGCATGGCCGCAGAGCCGTCAGGTGCGAAGAGTTTCAAGAAAGGAGTGAAGAACTCAAAGAGCCGCGTCTACGGCGAGACAGATCTCGCAAAGAAGACGATCGTGATCAATAAGCGAGCACATAAGAACAAGAAGATCGCTCGAATCAATCCGAATAAGAACGGTACAGAGAAGCTCATCAGCACGATTGTACACGAAGAGAAGCACGCAAACTCTCCGCGTATGCACGAGAAGAACGTCCGCAAGTTCGAAAAGAAGGCAGTCGCTCGCATGTCGGCGAAACAGAAAGCTCGCAAGTATGCCGAGTATCGAAAGCCGATCAAGGTACTATGAAAAAGAAAGCAATCATCAAGTGGACGAGGTGTGATCTATTCAACGCGGATATTGTGCTCATCGTTTGTCCGTGGGAAGATCTTCTCGGTGCGGCTAAAGAAGCTCTCACAAAAGAGAAGTTCGAAACTCTATCGAAGCAGTATGAAACACACGGACACGATCCTTACTCTCTCGCTCTTCAATTTCCGTTTGGAGGTGGAGGATCTCTCATTTGGGGAAAGCCGCACGCAACCGTTGGAACTCTTGTACACGAGATCACACATGCGGCTCATCATTTGCTGAAACAAAGATCGGTTCCTTTGTCGGAAGACACCGAAGAAGTGTATGCGTATATGATTGAGTTCCTTTTTAACAATCTAACCAAAAAATAAGCTATGAAAATAAAACCGGTGCAACGTGCGGTCGAAGAGTTCGGTATTACATCGATCATCGTCGGGGATCAACCTCTCATCACAGTCGGTTCCAAAATGTATGAGACGATCAAGGAATGGTTTATCAAGGGAGAGTTTCGTGTCGAGGAAGATCCGACAAATATGACGAAGATCCTTTATTGCGAGCGGATCGAAAAGGATATACTTGTTGTAAGACGTCCGGAAAGCGCTGAAACGCTTCAGGACGGCGCAGAGCCGAAGAAGGTGGTGATAGAGACGGCTTCACCTGAAGAAGTCATTCCTGAAGCGCGTATACACGACACGGTAGCCGATATCGATTATGTTTATCTCGTATGCCTTGCTCACATTGAGAACGGAAAACATTCCGGATCTCAAATGGTGCGCTTTCGAGATATTCCTCGCTACATCGAAGCGGCCATTCGCAAGTACAAAAACGAAGTAGATCCGAATGTTACGGATTCAATGTTTCGATTGCTTCGCGTCGATCTTGAGAGAAAACAATTCTTCGTCGATATGCTCTAGTTTTGCACAGCAAGAAGATCGCAAGGTGCGGTATAATTTCATTGAGTGGGATAAGCGTCGGGAGAAGTCTCGACGCAACACGCGGGGTAGAGCAATGGTAGCTCGTCAGGTTCATTCCCTGAAGGCCGACGTTCGATTCGTCGCTCCGCAACAAGGTCAAATTATTATTAGGTAACGAAGATATTATTATGAAAGACGATGAAAAGTTTTTGAGTGGTGTTCTTCCGGACACTCGCACGGACGAAGAGAAGGCGAACGCCTATCAGTTCCACGAGATTGTTGCTCTTGCCGAGCCGGTGAATTGGACAGTGAAGAAACCGAGCGAATGGCGACGTTTCCCGATCTTTGATCAGAACGGATCCGGATCGTGTATGGCGCAAACACTTCGCAAGCTTCTCGGTATCATCATTTGGCTCTCGAATGGTGGCGTATGGCTTGATTTCAGCGCAACGGATATCTACCGTCGCCGTATCAACAAGGACAGCGCCGGAATGGGGATCGAAGATCTCTACAACATCGGAGCGCAGGGAGTAACACTCAACGCTCTCATGCCTTCCGATAAGCTCGGAGAATCAGCAATGACGAACGCGCAAAGCACACCGATTGCCGATCAGGTGCGTCCTCTCTTCAAGATCTCTCTTCCGATCTATCTTCCGGTTGGAGATATCGACGCAGTTGCTTCAGTCATTCAGCGCACACGCAAAGGCGTGCAGACGCTCATGTATTGGAACTATCCGGAGTACACCGATATCCCCCAAGTGCTCAATCCGAATCTCAAGACGTGGGAAGCACAGGGAGTTCACTCAACCGCTCAAGTCGATTTCACGATGATCGATCAAACGAACGCTCCGACGCACCCTGAAGCATGGGGAAAGAAAGCTCTCGTCATGGACGATTCATGGGATCGTGTAGCAACGGCTCTCGACGGTCAGCGTTTGATCACCGAGGATTTCTACAAGGCACGAAACTTTTGCACGGTATACCCTATGCAATTTACGTTTCAGGCCGGTCAGTCGGATAAGCCGAAACATCACTTCGATACAACGAAGATCTTCGAATACGATCCGAAAGCTCCGGTCGTGTACAACAATCCGGATATCATTGCGATTCAGGATATTCTCCGATACGAAGGTTTCTTCCCTCTCAACGTTCCAAAGAGTACCGGTTACTTTGGATCTATCACACGAGACGCGCTCAAGCTTTGGCAGAAAGCGCACGGTATCAAGGCCACCGGTGCGGCCGCAGTTCTCACGCTAACAGAAATGAATAAACTTTATGCTTAAAAAAATCATTCAAAAAATCCGTTTCATCATTCGTTCGTTCTTTCACACTAGATCATTCAAAGACGCTCTCGCTTCATACGAAGAACAGGCGTCATTTAAGCACGGCACCGACGAGAAGCTGGAGATCCCGAAGCTTGTGATCCCTCGCGCAAAGAAGACGTGTCCGGTGTGTCATCAGGATATGTTCGTGTCGATCGGGCAGATCGTTTATACTCATCGATTCAATAAGGACGGATATCCTTGCCGAAGAGTATCACGCGGAGGATATTCGTTCGCGTAGTGTATGCCTCCGATCAAAGCTTCTCGTTTTCCTCGTGCGTTCAAGGCTTGGGATATTCAGGATCAAAAGTTCTACATGCCGGAGGAAGTTCTTCCGAAACTCGGCCTCACACTCACCGCAGACGGCCTTCCGTATTGGATCAAAGAGCCTCGCGAGATCGTGATATGCTGGTTCACACAGCAAACGGATAGCAATAAAGAGCCGCTCTTCGAAGGAGAGATATGCAGAATGGAAGTACAGACGCCCTTCGGAGTGATCCAAAATGTGCTCGGTGTCATGCGGTGGCTTGAGAGAGATAGTCGTTTCATTCTCATCATGGCCGGAACAGATCCGAATCAACAGTACGCAACCTTAAAAGTCGAAAAGATCGGGCATGAGATTACTCACCCCGAATTACTAGCAAAAATTGAAAGTGGCAAAGTGAATGGATAGAAAAGAAAAAGGCACAGTCATTGAAGCACTTCCCTCGCTCAAGTTTCGAGTGGAGTTTGCCGACGGTGCGATTCGTTTCTGTTATCTTGCAGGGCGCCTTCATAAAAACTTTATTCGCATACTCGTCGGAGACACGGTCGAAGTCTTCATTCCGAGCACCGGTTCAATCGGCCGGATCACACGTCGCTTTTAATGGCGCGGATCGCAAAGTCTCTCAAAGCACCGGAGCAAGGCTACCGGCACAGAGATCATCGAGCCGCAAAGAATCGGGCGCAAGGAAGCCGCACAGAGAAGCGAAAGAGAAAGCAATTCCGTGATCGGCTTGCAGAGCTTGAAATGAGAGAATGAAAACAGAGCTACCATACAATCCGGAACAAGTGCGCGACATGGTCGCGAGCATGTACAAGAATCAGGACGGCACACCGCACGTCCTCGTTCCTTCGCAGATCGATATCTTCGCGGAGATCTCAATGCGCTTGCACCCTCGCGTTCATTGCATGACACACACGCGCTTCGGTAAGTCGGAGACGGCCGGTCTCGCGGTGCTTACTCGTGTCGCTTCGTTTCCGGAGAAGTGGGCGATTGTTTCAGGATCCAAAGAGAAAGCGAAGATCATTATGAATTATGTGATCGCGCATATCTTCGACAATGAGTTCACGGCCGCACGTTTCCGTCTCGATAAAGGAGACAGCGCTGAAGCAATCAAGCGCCACCGTAATAAGAATCACCTCACCTTCGACGTCGGCAATGGCCTGATATCGGAGCTTTTTATTGGATCAGCAAAAGAGGCGATCGGTTTCGGTGCTCCGAATGTTCTCGCCGATGAAGCTTCCCTAATTGATGATCCTGATTGGGCGCTCGTTATGCGTATGCTAAACGACAATCCGGACGACAACTTCCTCTTTGAGATCGGAAACCCTTTTCGACGCAATCACTTCCTCGATGAGAGTGAAGATCCTCTTTTTCATAAAATCAATATCGATTGCTACAAGGGAATGAAAGAAGGCCGTCTCACACAGGAAGCGATCGATGAAGCGAAAAAGTATAAGTTCTTCAGCGTGCTTTATGAAAACAAGTTCCCTCGCGCTGAAGACGTGGACGAGAAAGGTTGGTCATATCTTATTCCTCGCGAAGATCTTCAGGGTGCAATCAAACGCTTCGGATCAGCCGAGCATTATGGAATCAAGCGTCTCGGCTTGGACGTCGCGCGGTCAGGACGAAACTTCAACGCATGGGTACTTCGTGGAGACAATTACGCGAAGCTTCTCCGAAAATCTTCAGAGACGGATCTCATGGAGGTTGCACGTCTCACGAAGAACATTATGAAAGAGCACGGTATCGATCCAAAGTATACGTTCGTCGATGATACCGGCATGGGTGGAGGCGTTACCGATCGATTGAAAGAAGACGGTATTCACATCATTCCGGTCGTAGAAGGTGCGGCCGCGACAGAGGTTCGTATCGTTCGAGAACAAGATCCGAAGGATAAAACAAAGTTCAAGGACGTCGTAAAAAAAGAATATGCCAACATGCGAGCGCAGATATACGCCGGATCCGAAGGCCTTTCGAATTGGCTCAAGCGTCAAGGATCTCTTGAAGACATTGATATCGAGATCGATAACGGTCAGGGTTGGGACGAGGCGCTTGAGATCCGATACAAGAAAAATGATCAAGGCCTCACGGTGATCGAGAGCAAGATCGATATGCGTGCTCGCGGAGTAGAATCTCCGGACGTGATCGACGCACTTGCTCTCACGTTTGCACCGACAGCAGTAGCAGAGCCGGTCAAAACATTTCACGCACCGGATCCGACAGCAATGCTTCAGCAAGGAGAAAGAATTGGATTCGGTATCAACCGGCGAAGATATCCGGATCGAAAATAGTGTGGATAACGTGCTTGCAATAATAAAAAATGGTATACTGTTTGCATTAAAAACCTAGCGCATATTTTTTACATGAATGGCAAGATTTCAAACGTTCGCAGATCTTCCGATCGCTGATCAGCAAGAGCTTACTCGCGTTAGCGCGATAGCTTCAGCACAGCGAAACACGGTCGAAGCCGAGTACATCGCGAATCGATCGGATTACCTTTACAACGAGATCCTTCTCACTAACGACGCGAACGAGATCATTCTCGCGAAAGGTCGTACTCTTCCGGCTACCGGAACATCAGGATTTCAAACCGGTGCTTACTTTATGATTGAGAACGCGGCTTCAACCGCGAATCCGACGTACAAGAACGTTGGATCTTCTTCGTCCGCTTTGTGGGTACAGAGCGACGCAACGATCGTTCCGGTAGCTCTTACGAGCGCACAGATCAAGGCTCTCAATACAACTCCGGTTGAGATCGTAGCCGCACAAGGCGCCGGAAAAGTTTTTGTCGTCGATTTCATCTTGCTCAAAATGAGCTTCCTCACGGCCGCTTACACCGGATCAAATGCTATTGAGGCTCGCTATACCGACGCTTCAGGGGCAAAGGTAACGGCAGACTTCCCGACATCAGGATTCCTCAACATTTCTTCGGGTAGTGCTTACTCACTCAATCGCGCAGTCGCAACCGCTCTTGTTGCACTCGCGAACGCTCCGATTGTTCTTGCCGTTCCTACCGCAGATCCGGCCGCCGGATCAGGTACAATCTCCGGCTTTGTTTTCGGTCGCGTCATAACTCTTTAATTTTGAATGGCTGAATCAGCAACCCTCACAAAAACGTATAGTCTCGAAGAGAATCGCGCGGCACGAGTACATCAATACCGCGAGGGTGCTTTCAACGATCAGCAACGCCGACATGAAGATTGGAGAGAGAACTATTCTCTTTACCGCGATCGAGTATTCACAAACCGTCTCACACAGCGACAGAGCGTGAATGTGCCTCTTATGAAAGAGACGATCCGCACTATGCTCTCAAAGACGGACGAGTTTACGGATATCTATTTCGAATCACTCTCCGGAGACAAACAGAAAGAGATCTTCGCGAACGCATATTGGGATTACTTCTATCACATCGACAACCTCGAATTGAAGGATATCGTCGATAAGAAACAAGTCGGCCTTTACGGTCGCTCAATAATGAAACTCAACCTCTTCGACGGTCGCCCGACAGTCGAAGTTCTTGAGCCTTATGATTGGCTTTGTGATCGATATGCGGATCCGGCCGACATCAGCAATACCGCGAACTATCAGGCACACATCAATATCTTTCAGACGATCTCCGAGATCGAAAAGAATCCGCTTTATGATCAGGCGGCCGTTACTCGTTTGCGTGAAAAATACGCGCAAGCAATGGGGCTTGCACTCTCGGAAGAGAACGTGAAAGCGCTTCAGGCAAAGAATGAGCGTATGCAAGATCTCGGCCTCTTCGACGTAAATAATCCTCAAGTCGGCGAAACATACGTCGAGATCAATGAGCACTATGTTCGCCTTTGGTGTGAAGAGGACAAGGATCTTCGGATCTTCCTCCGCATTACGGCCGACGGAGAATTGCTCTTCGAGAAGAAGCTCAAAGATTATCTCAATATTGATTTCTATCCATTCATCACTTGGGCGGACGATATCGAGAAGACGGATATTTGGAGCGACGGTCTCGCTGATATCGTTCGAACTCCGAACAACGTTCTCAATTCTTGGTACTCGCAAATGGTAGAAAACCGCACACTCCGAAACTTCGGTATGCACTTCTACGACGCGACACAGGGAGACGGTAAATGGGTACCGCAGTCATACGATCCGGCTCCGTGGGGATTCTATCCGGTTGCCGGAAACCCGAATGACGTCGTGAAGCAAGTCGAGATTCCTGATCTCTCCGAGAGCATGGACGAAATGAACTTCGTTATCGGAATGGTAGAGCGTGCAACCGCAACAACCGCAACTGAAAAGGGATCCGAAACAAAGGGAGACGTTACGCTCGGCGAGGTGAAGATCATGCTCGCGAACTCGAATCAGCGTATCGTTTCAGTCGCGAAGTTTTACCGTCTTGCTCGAATCGAACTCGGTGAGAAGTGGTACAAGTTCGTCATGGCAAATGAGAAATGGATCAAGCCGGTCGATCTCTTCAAGAAGTCTTCAGTTTCCGGAAAATACTACAAGGAAAACGTCGGAACGGCTGATTGGAAAGACGAAGTCGGATATGCTTGTAAGGTCATTTCAACCGCAGAGCGCGAACAAAAGACGATTGAATCGATCACCAAGCTTCAGGCAGTCTCCGCAATGTTTCCCGACAACGTTCCTCTCAAGAAGATCCTCCGAAAGAAAGCGATCGATATCCTCGATCTCACTCCGGAAGAACAGAAGGAAGTCATGGATTTTGAGCCACAAGCTCCGACGATGATGAATGAAGCAACGCCTTCTCCTTTATCAACACCGACGGCACCGGTCGCGCCTACCGCACCGGCCGCGTAAGTGGTATAATTTGATCATCGAATGAAAGAACTTCTCGCAAGAATGGGAATAAAAGAAGAGGATCTCAATAAGCAAGAGATCCAAACTCTCAAGGCATGGGCGGAGGCTCTTGAGAAAAACATTCTCAAAGTCGAAGACATCAAAAAGTACCTTGATAAAATGATCGTTTCCGTCGAGAAAGAGATCTCCGGTTACGATTACCCGAAAGACTTTTCATCAATGCTTTTCCGGAGACGACGTCTCCGCCACATGAAAGCTCGATTGTATAACTACATTATGCTTCGAGATTTCATCACGGCGCCGGAAGAGGCGAGGTCGTACATTGAAAAGCATATTAGCAACTTTAATCTTGAAAAGCTGAATGGCAACAAAAAATAAGAATCCAAAAGGCGGCAAGAAGTGTAAAACACCGAAAGGCACAAAGAAGTGCAAGACGCCGGTGAAGAAACTTCTCAAAGGCAAGAAGGCCAAGTCAAAAGCAAAGCCTCCAATGAAGACGGTCGCAATGGCACCGAAAGGCGCTATGCCTCCGATGAAGGGAGGTATGCCGATGAAGGTTATGTAGTCGAATCATTATTAGTTTCTAATTTTCACAATCGTATGGACGCAGAATCAACAAAGATCCTCAACGAGATCCTCGCAGGGGACAAGGACACAATGTCCGAAGAAGCAATGCACTTTGTTATGGCACGCCGCTCGTACCTCAATGACGAACAGCGTAAGCGTTTCGAAAAGGAGATCAAGCTCCACGAAGCCGGAAAACTTTTCCCTTTCAATAAGGAAGAAGAGGGCGACGGTCTCGAAGGAATGAGCATGAAAGATCTCGCGAAGAAAGCAAAGGAACTCGGAATCAAGGGTTACACCGGTATGGATAAGAAAGCTCTTATCCGCGCAATCGAAGCCGAGACAGAGGGCGACGAATAGTTCGAAAATGTGCGCCACTAATTCTTAAAATTATGCCAAACCCTTGCTTGCAAGGACGGCAAGAACGAAATGAGCGAAACACACACACCGCCAACCTCTCCAACCGGAGAGACGCCGGAGATTCCTACTCCGACAACAAAGGAAACAGAGGTGCGAGAAGGGGAAGAGAATACTCCTACTCCACCGGCACCACAGCCTGAAGTACCGGCCGCTCCGGCGCCCGAAGTTACTCCACCGGCTCCGGCACCGGTTACTCCACCCGTCGATTACGCGAAGAAGTTCTCGGAATCGGCACGAAGGAATCAAATCGTGGAAGGCCAAAAGGCCGAACTCGAAAAAACTCTCGCGGACATTACTAAACAGGAACGTCCGACAGACGAGGAAATGCGTCAGGCAGAGCCGAATTGGGATTACCTTTCGGACTTTGAAAAGAATCAGGCGATCAAAACCGAGATTCTCACTCGCAAACAAGCGAAACGAGATCTCGAAGACGCCGCCAAGCGCAAGGCCGAAGAGGATCTCGAAGCTCTCGAAGCATATTGTTTCAACGAGCCGAAACTCAAAGGCAAAGAAGAAGAGTTTGCAAAGTTTGCGACGTCGAAGAAAAATCGCGGAGCACCTATGGAAGTTCTTCTCAACGCTTTTCTTTTTGAAGTAGGAGGTGCTACACCTCCGGCTCCGGCCGCAGATCCTACCCCTCCGCAACCTGAAACGCCTCCGAGCCTCAACCGCTCGACGCCAACAGGGGGGAATCCTCCGGTAGAGACGCCTAAAGGATTATCCGATGAAGACATCGAGCATATCCGAAAGACGGATCACAAGCGCTACAACGAAATGGTACGCACCGGACAGATCTAGTCTTCGAAACGTTCCTCTCATTCACATTTTTTTTGAATGGCTAACTACGGAACAAACGTGGGAGAGAAGTTCGCAAAGAACACTCTCAAGATCTTCTTCCAGCGAGCAATCGCACCTGATATCACGAATCAGGACTATGAGGGAGAGATCAAAGGTGGCGGTGCAGATCGCCTCAACGTGCTTACGTTCGCCGCTCTCGGCCTCAAGGATTACACCGGATCAGCAATGTCCGTGGACACTCCTTCGGAATCCGAAGCAACTCTCGTCGTCGATAAAAAGAAGGCTTACTACTTCCAGATCGAAAGCTTTGCGAAGTTCTCTTCTTACGTCGAAGACGCAAGCTCAACGCTCATTGACACCGCAGGAAAGACACTTGCTCGCACCGTGGATAACGGCGTGCTCGGTCTCTACGGCGACGTAGCGTCGGGCAACCGTGTCGGTACTGATTACACTACCGGAACGGTTACTGTGGACGTTACTACCGGCGCCGTTACAGGATCCGGCACAACGTTCACTTCAGCAATGGTCGGTCTCGGCTTCAAGGCCGCCGGTCATTCTGTTTGGTACCGCGTCAAAACTTACTCTTCTTCAACGGCAATCGTCATTGAAGACGACAAGGACGACGTAGCTTCGGCTTACACCGGAGGCGCTATCGGTGCCGGTGCAACGTACACGATCGAGGCAGTTACCGCGATCACGGTTTCGAAGACGACAATCTTCGATTACCTCGTCGATCTCAAGACTAAACTTGACGACGCAGAGATCCCTGAAGAGGATCGTTGGTTCGTAGCTCCGGCTATCGTTGCCAACCTCCTTCTCAAATCTTCACAGCTTCAGACAGCCGTTTCGACAGCTTACGAAGACGTGATCAAGAAGGGTATTCTCGGCTACGTTGCCGGATTCAAGATCTACTCTAACAAGCAGGTCTCCGGTAACAACACGACAGGTTACTACTGTCTCGCCGGTCATAAGTCCTTCATCACTATGGCAATGGCCTTCACCGAATCAGGTGTCGAGCCGTTCATCGGTGGTTTCGGACAGAACTTCAAAGGCCTCAACTGTTACGGTTTCAAAGTAGCAGACGAACGTCGCAAGGCTGGTGCTTACCTTTTTGCAAAGGTCTAGCTCTACTTTGAAGATATGATCTTCCTCTTTCTCTCTCTTCGGAGGGAGAAAGTGATAAGGTCGAATCATTACTAGCAAGCTTACAATCTTTCAATGGCAAAAAACGAAATGGTATCGCGCAACGGTGCGGATCGTGCCGAGATCGAAGCAAAGCGAGGGATCTCTCGTGATGAGAACGGTAAAATCGTTTTCACGAAGGAGCAGAAGCTCGCTCGTATTGCTCACTTCGAAGCGAAGATCCTCGACTTCAAAACGCGCACTAAAAACGCGCAATCAGAGATCAAGAAGCTCAAAGCTTCTCTCTAACCGGTCGAATTACTAGAAAATAATTTTTTGATTCTCAATGGCAGACGTAATTTACAACAGCTTCAAGAAAAAGATCATGGACGGCTCGATCGATCTCGACACCGACACGATCAAGGTTGCTCTTGTTACTTCTTCTTACACGCCCGATCAGGACGCTCACGACTTCTTTGACGACATTACGAACGAGGTTTCCGGTACCGGTTATACGGCCGGAGGCGCTTCACTTTCGACAAAGACAGTTACAGCCGACAACACGGACAACGAAGGAGTATTCGACGCCGACGACGTTTCATGGACTTCTTCCACGATTACGGCTCGCGGTGCAGTCATTTACAAATCGACAGGTACGGCTTCAACCTCACCTCTCATTTGTTACCTCGACTTCGGATCCGACAAGGTGTCTACAGCCGGAACGTTCACGATCTCGTGGAACTCCGAAGGTATTCTCAACCTCAACTAGAGCTTTCACTCGCACTCTTTCCGCCGCGCGGAAGGCGTGCGTGATGAGAGCTTTTGCTCCTATGAATGGCATATTACTCACGATCCATTACCATAGATCACACTAAATGCGGCTCTAGTAACAGCACGGATTTCCCTGTTCTTGTAAAGCTTTCTCACGCTGATCTTAAAACTATTGCGAACGGAGGTAAGGTTAGAGATTCAAGCGGATATGATATTTGTTTCTCATCAGATAGTGCCGGTGCTTCTCTCTACTCATGGGAAATGGTTAAATACGACGGTACCAATGGCACCGTTGAAGCATGGGTAAAAATCCCGACAGTATCTTCTTCAACCGATACGGCCTTCTATATCACTTATGGCAAATGGGCGTCTTCATATTCCTTTCAGGGTGGATCTACCGGCGCGGCATGGAACTCCGCATACAAGCACGTTGTACACACCGGAGACGGAACGACGCTCGATCTCAACGACAAAACTTCAAACGGAACGAACGGAACGAACTCTTCAGGTACGGCTACCACCGGAAAGGTGGGCGGCGGTATTGGCGTAACGGCCGGATCGAAGTACACCACTTCAGGAAACCTTGCAAACATCATTGGATCATCAGCTACTCACACGATCGAAATGTGGGTGAAGTTTACGACACAGGGAGCAACGAACTATATTTGGGATCTTGATACAGGAAACGGTCTTGGTGCTTTCTGTAACCTCACCGCAACAACTCACGAATGGGGCTATGGAGGATCGTATCGTTCGTATACATCGATCAGCACGACAACCGGAACTTGGTACTATTGTGCTTGGGTGAAGACAGCTTCCGGAGACAACGGAAAGTTTTATATCAATGGTGTCGAGCAAACGAGTTACAGCAACTCTCTCGGCAACCCGAACGCTTCCGGCTCCGGTGGTCAGTTTGGCGCATACCACTCTTCAGGCGTGCTTTGTCTCGACGGTGTGATCGATGAAACTCGAATCTCCAACGTTGCTCGATCGGCTGATTGGATCCTTACTTCATACAATAATCAAAACGACACCGGAAACATTGGATCAGCCGGTTTTTATACGGTTGGATCAGAATCAGTTATTACAGAAACTCGATATTGGGTTGGAGGTACCGCAACATGGAACTCAACCGTTGGCACAAAATGGGCTACTTCTTCAGGTGGTACCGGCGGCGCTCCGGTGCCGACGGCAGATGATAACGCGCGATTCGATTCGAGTTCGGGATCCGGTACGGTAAACATTGCCGACGACGACGTGAAGTTTTGTAAGGATCTCAATTTCTCCGGCTTTACCGGAACTTTTCAATGTAATTGGGCTTCATCAGGAACAGGAGTTACCTTTGGCGGAGATCTTACTTTTGGATCCGGCATGACTGTATCGGGCAATCCGTGGTTTGTAACTTCAACAAATGCCGTTACTCATGCAATCACAACGAACGGTCTTTCTATAAAAGGATTTTTCCTTCTTCAAGGCACCGGAGCAACATATAACTTCCAAGACGATTTTACGAATATCACGAATAGTGATCTTTTTGAGGGAGTACAACTCGATAACGGAACGCTCAATTCAAACAATCACAATATGACAATGGTGAAGTTTGCTTCTTCTGGTTCAAATACGCGAGTATTGAATATGGGTACCGGAACATGGACGATCACCGGAACAGGCACCGCTTGGAGCATGGCAACAGTAACAAATCTCACTCTCAATGCAAGCACTTCAACGATCAAATTCACTAACACTTCAGGAACAGCCGTAACTTTCGCCGGTGGAGGAAAAACATTCAATAATCTTTGGTTTTCTCGTGGATCGAGCACGGCCGGAATTACGATCACCGGAGCGAATACATTCAACGAACTTAAAGACGACGGATCAGGCGCGCATACGATAACATTCCCGAACTCCACGACGACAATGACGACGTGGAATATCAATGGTACGGCAAGCAATACGATCACGATCCAACGTACCGGAGGATCGGGATCTTTTACCGTTTCTCAAGCAAGCGGAACGGTCAATGCTCAATATCTTTCGATCTCTAACTCTACCGCAACCGGCGGTGCTACATGGAACGCTCTTTATTCAACCGACGGCGGAGGTAATAGTGGTTGGAACTTTGTTACGATTATTGCGGCAAACGTTCAAACAGCCACATTCTCGATTCCTTCATACACGGTGGACACAGTTCGAAATGTAACCATTTCAGCTTCAGTACAGTCAGCCACATTCTCAATTCCTTCTTACATCGTTTCGAATGACGCTTTGTATAATGCAACGGTACAGTCAGCGACGTTCTCCATTCCGGCGTATACGGTAGTTACTCCGGACGTAATTGCGGCGCCTTCAGTACAATCAGCGACGTTTACAATTCCGGCATATACAGTTTCAGCTGAACGTTATGTTACGATTTCCGCTTCAGTAGTAAGCGCCACATTCTCGATTCCTACATATTCGGCCGGAACAGATATCACGGTTTCGATGAGCACTCCGCCAAGCGCGGTTTTCTCGGCACAATCAAGTACCGTTACAGGCGGAGCGACGGTCGCACCTTCAGTTCAAACGGCAACATTCTCGATCCCTTCGTACAGCGTAGACGCGATACAGAATGTAACGCTCTCACCGTCGGCACAAACGGCAACGTTTTCGGTTCCGTCATATACGATCACAACGACACAGAATCCGACGATCACTCCGACGGAACAGATTCTCACAGTTTCGATTCCGACTTATACGGTGATCGCACAGAGAAACGTTACAGTCTCCGCTTCCGTCGCGGCCGCAACATTTTCAATTCCGACATACGTTGCTTCAACGTCAGTCTCTATTGCGGCGACGGTGCAAGTTCTCACGGCCTCAATCCCGACATATACGATTACAGCGATCCGAAATGTTACAATAAGCGCAGAGGTTCTCGCTTTCATTGTTACGATTCCTTCGTATCGTGTGCGAGGCGATTATTGGCAAAATAACATTCTCACCCGAACAAAATCTTGGAGCGACAATATCGATCCGGATCCTAAAACTTGGGTAGATCAAAACTTCTCTTAAATGGCAAACCAACTCAAACAAGAAATAATTGATTCATTCCGAGGATTCGGGAATCAGGCGATCTCCGATAAAGGAGAGTATTTTCAGTCTTCAAATATGCGCCGCTCGAAAGATGGAATCACCTTGTCCGGAGTACAGAGCCATTTAATCGATTCAAGCACTCTCACGGAGTTTTCAGGAACGTTCTTCAATATGTGTTACGGAAGAAGCCGTTCGGTTACGACGCAAAGTCAGGCTAATTACCTTATGGCCTCCGACGCGAACGGTTGTATCATTCAATCTTTTCTCGGTTTTTCTTCAGGATCCGGAGGTCAATATCTTCATCGAGCAATGGCCGTAAACCATATCTACGCTATGGCTTTGCACGTCGATCCGAAAGGACGTCTCCTTTATGAGCAGGATCGATATCTTGGAATGTTCGATCCTTATGATAGCGTTACGAACTATATTACCGGCACCGTTGCCGTTACAAACGGATCAACGGCCGTCGTTGGTACCGGTACAACCTTCGACGCCGGAATGGTTGGAAAAGCTTTTCGTGTGATCGGAACAAATGGAGGAAATAAGTTTTACCGCATTTCAGCATATACGGACGCGACGCACATCACGCTCTCTTCGGCTTTCACCGGAACAACGTCTTCAGGAAATAGTTTTGTGATCAATGTTGCCTTTGATGATCAATGGAAAGATTTCGGCGCGGATATCAGCGCTTCCGGAGGTACGGCACCAATGACGCCGATCGACAACTATGAAGATACGGTACTCTTTGGCCGAAACAATAAGATCACGACGCTCAATGTAACAACGGACACGGTAACAACGGACGCTTCTCCGGCGTTCGAGCTTCCTACCGGTTACGATATCGATCATATCGTAACGAACTCAAACGGAATCCTCATCGGTGCGAACATTCGCGGCCGAGGCGTTCTTGTTTTGTGGGACAACTTCTCCGATCGATCGATCGCTCCGTGGATATGGTTCGACGACAATATCTATTCGATATGCAAATGGGGTTCCGATTGGATCGTCATTACCTCTCGGCAGATCATCAAAACAAACGGCTATTCTATCGAAGTGCTTGCTTCGAACTTCCTCAATACGCTTTCGAGCCGCCTTATGGATAAGTACCCGAAGAACTCGATTGTGATCGACAACGTCCTCCACTTTGGAGGCCTTCTCGGAACAAACGGTCTTCGTCGCGCAGTCTTGTATCGCTTCGATCTCACAACAAAACTTTTTGAAGCAACAACTCGCGCAGATATGAATCAGGGAACGATCTCTTTTAAGAGCATGGAGTATTCCTCGGAATCGTATCGCCTCTTCATCGGCGTTACTAATGGTGTCGGCCTCACAAACAACGGCGTCGAATGGTTCAGCCAAACAGTCGGAGCAAAATGCGGATTTTATATTTCGCCGGTTGTCGGAAAAGGAGTGAATAAAAAAATCGTGCGCGGTGTGCGTGTGCGCGTGAAGAAGTCTAGCTTTGGAACGACGGGCGCCGTATCGATTGGAACAAACTCATTTTCTTTCGATATTGCTTTGAAGATCTCAACGATGAAGAGAGATATCTTTTTGGTTGGAGCCGGTCTCAAAGCTGATAGTGCGAACAAACATACTCTCGCCGTCGATAACGTGGGAGGTCAATTTGTTACTCCGCAGATCGGAGACGAGGTACAGTTCAACGGAGATTCCGGATCCGGTTCAAGCAACAATGCCGGATATGCTCGAAATATCACATCGATTTCCGGAGCCGGAACAACGAATGAGGTGTGGACGGTAGATTCTGATTTCCCTGATACGCCAAAGCAAAATCAAATTGCGGTTGTTACGCCCTTCAAACTTGTCGATCGAAAGACAATTACCACCACCGGAGGGGATATTGAAGAGATCTACTTTGACGTGAAGAATCGATATCGATCTCGAAACTTCATGCTCAAACTTGATATTGAAAACAACACGGTCGGTGTAGCACTTGAGATCCTTCCGATTGAGTTCGTGTATGAAGACGAGGGAGCAATCACAACATAATGGCAGATCCAAAAAAACAAAAAGAAAAAGAGAAAGTGGAGAGCGTAGAAGATACTTCAGCGCACACCACCGAAGATCCGAAACAGAATCAAGATCCGGCCTATGTTTTCGCGCAGTATCTTGTTTTCCTTGAGGCAATGAAGAAGGTGAAAAAGAGTATTGATTACGCTCCGACGAACACGCCAAAAAACTTTTACGATCAATTTCAGTTTTACGACGACGGTGTGGATTATAGGCTCTACTTATTCGTAAATGGTACTTGGAGGTATGTCGCCCTCACATAAAAAATGGTACAATAAAAACATCGAATGACACTACTTGAAGCAAAACAAAAACTTGCAAAAAAGCTTGATATCGATTACTCCGATATCGCAAACAACGATCTCTTTTCAGATGATGATCTTTCTGAATATCTTGCCGATTCTTGCCAAGAAGCATACAACTTCGCATTTTGGGATTACTCGGAACATTCAAAGATCGCAACGCTTGAATCGGACGATCTTACCGCCGGATATGTACCATACCCGAATGATATTCTTCCGTCTTCTCTTTGGTACTTGAAGATCAACGGTAAAGAGTTCAAAAGGAGATCTTTCACCGGATATCAGCGATACTTCGAAGAGAATCCGACGGCAACAGATCGATTCTTTACCGAGTTTAAGCGAAGCATTTTCTTTAACGCGAACGCTACTTCCGCCGGTCAGTCTATCGAAGTATTCGGTAAGCGATCATGGCAGAAAATCTCGGCCGACGCCGATCTTATGCCTTTCTCTCCGGACACCGACGATCAAGAGAACTCCGGCAATTCCGCGATTGTTACACTCGCATATTCAAAAGCCCTCTCAAGTGAAAAGCTTAAAAACTCTACACAGGGAGCTATCGAGGAAAAGCGTGCGTATGGAATCTTCGGAGCACTCAAGAAGCAAGTCGATGAGAGCCGAGCATTGGAGCAGTCGTCGAATACTCCTATGTTCAACGTTCCTGATTTTTTCAAAGGTAACAACGGAGCTTCCGATCAAGGTCGCTTCTCTCGCAATTAGTAAATGGCAAACTCACAAAGCTCAACAACTGTATTGAATCCGACGATCACGTCCGCAGACGTGGCCGATTACAATACTCGTCTTCAAAACATTCTCGGAGGAAACGCTCTTTCTTCAAATCTTTCTCCTTCATCAATCTCTTCGTCTCTCTATCCGACGACACCAAAACCGGCCGCACCGGTTACTCCGATCTATCCGACACCGGACGGAAAGCCTATCCCAACAGCGACACCGGCACCGGCACCAACCGGAGCACCGGCCGTCGCACCGACAGGCGGAACGTACAAAGTCGTTGCCGGTGATTCTCTTTCGAAGATCGCCGCAAAAAATGGCATGACGCTTTCACAGCTTCTCGCCCTCAATCCGGATTACAAAGCGAATCCGAATCTTGTGCAAATTGGCGCTTCGATCAATCTCGGAGGATCCGCCGCTCCGGTAAATAACGGAAGTGCTCCGACAGGATCTCCAACCGGTACACCAACCGGAGGAACACCGAACGCTCCGGTACAAACTGATCAGCAAAAAGCGGACGCACTCGCGGCGGCCGCAGGAAAAGCCGGTCTTTCTGTTTCCGAATATCAGGCAATTCTCGATCGTGGTATCACGGTTTCAAAAGAAGAATCCGACAAGATCAAACAGGATCTTGGTATTCCGGCGCTCGAAACTGCCGTGTTCGCAAAGCCGTCAAAAACGAGCGAACAGCTTTTCACGGAAGCATACGCCACATCAGGCCTCGCAGATCTCAAAACGAAAATTGCGGCTCTCGATGATCAGATTGCAAAAGAGCGCGGTCTTCTTTCCGACGCAACCGGAGCGATCAATGAGAATCCATTCCTCACAGAAACTTCTCGCGTCGGCCGTGGAAAGCGCGTGCTCGATCAGGCAGAACAAAAGATCAATAACCTCATCGCACAAAAAACCTCATACACAGATCTCTACACGAACGGAATCAAAGAGATCAATGATTCGATCCTTCGTCAGCAGAATGATTTCAAATTGAGCAACGATATGAGCGTCGCACAGCTCAACTATCTCGTGGCAAAGGCCGACAAGGAAGTGGCAATGCTCAAGGATAAAAAGACGACAGCTTCGAATAATTCTCTCAAGGCATATCTTGATTCAGTCGCTTCCGGCAAGGCTCCGACAACGATCGGAAACTCGGAGAGTGGATTCTACAAATACGATCAGACGACAGGAAAGTTTATTCAGGTGATTGCTCCTTCAGCGCTCTCACAGGCGCAAACAGAAAAGGCAAAAGCAGACGCGGCGAATGGTGGAGATAGTGGCGCGTTCAAGCCGACGGCTGATCAGAAAGCTCTTGTTGGCCGATTCGCAAACTCAACCGAAGGCGCGGCTCTTGGATTCACCGCCGCCGACAAGGCTCGTCTTTATACCGATCCGAACTTCTTTTATTGGGCTTTGCAAAAAGCAAGTGAAGCCGGTTTTTACTAAAAAATGAATGTCAGCATACGATCAATTTTTGAAAGAAACAACTCCGTCGGGCGGCACTCCGAAAGTGGTGCCTCCTTCCGTTGGTAGTCAGTCTCAACCTCCAACTCCGCCAACATCGGCAAGTTCGAAGTTTTCGAGTGAGACTTCAACGATTACTCCGACGCCGGTAAAAACTCCAAGCGCTCAACCAACGAGCGCTTATGATCGTTACATGCAAGAAACATCAGGAACTCCGGCCGTTGTTACCCCTCCGGTGGCAACTCCGAAGGCTTCATTCATCGATCGCGTCAATGAAAAAGGACAGCGTCTCGGTGGATCTCTCGACGCTGGTGTGCTCGAAGGTGTGTCCGGAATCGTGAAAGGTTTTCAATGGGCTGGCGGCGCTCTCGCCGGTGCGTTTGGCGGAAACAAAATTACAGCGAAGGCAAGTCAGGAGGCGCTTCAGCAAAAGATCAATGATCAAACGAAGCTTCTCGATTTCATCAAAGAGCAAAAAAAGATCGGAACTCCGGAAGCGATCAACAAAGCAAATCACGCGCAAAAAACTCTCGATATCATCACAAAAGAACTTTCAAACAACACCGCGCAAGATTTTCCTATGAGTATGGATTTTATAGCCGGAACTCCGAAGATCACAAAGACGGCCGACAAGATTCAGGCATGGGCGGACGCAGTAAAAAAATCAAACAACATCACTCCGGAGAATCAAACATTCGCGGAGAAGGCTTTCGAAGGAGTAGGATCTTCGATTCCGTATTACCTTCCGGCTATCGGTATTGCTCGCGGTGCTTCAGTCCTCGCGAATGTTTCTCCGCGCGTTGCTATGCTTTTCGGAGGATCCGCTTCGGCCGCACTTGAATCAATGGGAGAAGCCGGTCAGGTATACGAAACAGTCAAAAAAGAGAAAGGCATCGACGCCGCTCGCGACGCTTCAACAAAAACTTTTTGGGCGAACGCTCTTCTTCTTTCTCTCACAGAAAATCTCGGTGTATTCAATCCGGAGGTGAAAGGTGTTCTCAAAAAAGCCCTGATCTCCATGCCGATTGAAGGTTTTCAGGAATCAGTTCAGCAAGTGATCCAAAACGTAAACTCCGGTCGTCCTATTTGGGAAGGAGTAAAAGAAGCCGGTATCATCGGAGGAATCGTCGGTGGCGTTCTTGGAGGAACGACGGATCTTGTTGCTCCAAATGAGAATCCTGAAGTTCCACCGGTAAAAATCCCCGACGGCGAACGTGTTTCACAAGAAACACCGGCCACCGGATCAGCCTTTGAGAAGTTCCAAAACGAGACAAAAGGCATAGATCTCACTCGTCCGGCCGCAGAGATCCAATCACAGATCGAAGAGGCGGCTAGAAAGGGTGCGGCTGAAGCCGTGGCCGCGCAGGACAAGAGTTCGAAGGCCGATCAGGGAAAGGCGGCGGAAACAACTCAAAAGGCTTCTACGGCGAATATAGAGCGTCCGGCCACCTCAAAAGAGGCGGCTGATCGCTATTTCAAGGACGTCCTCAAGAACTCTCTTGAAGGCAACGCTTATGTTATCGGAGCCGACGATCTCAAGGATCATTTCGGCGGAGATTACGCGGACGCACGCCATACGGAGATCTATTCAAAAGCAACATTCGATCTCTATAAAAAAGGCCTCAAACTCAATAAGGGAGACAAAGTGATCCTTACCGGTGGAGGCGCCGGAGCAGGGAAAACGGAACTCGTAACTTCCGGCCTAATTGCCGGAGGTTTTGACGGCGTGCTCTACGATTCAAATCTTTCAAGTATTCAGGGGGCGAAAAACGCAATCGCCGAAGCTCGAAAGGCAGGGAAGGACGTCGAGATCTACGGCGTGCTTCCGAATCTTGAGAAGGCTCGCGGCTTCACGATCTCACGAGAGAATCGCACCGGCCGAGGTATCAGCGACGAAACATTCGCTCGCGGTCATTCAGGTTTTCCGGCCGTCGTTCGTCAGCTTATTGAAGAAAAAATCATCAATCCGGACAACGTTCACCTTCTCGATACTCGAAACATAAACACGTTTGAGGAAGCTTTCGATATGGTAGCAAATCAGCACTATGTCAAGGATCCTCTTGCCACAGTTAAAAGCTTGGGGTACACTAAAGAAGATCTACAAAAAAACTATGCAAAAGAACACTACGATACCAAAACAGCCGAACGTCGATCCGCAGTACCAAGCGGCGAAGGATCTCGTGGCACACCTTCACAAGATCGGGCAAATCAAGAAAATGCCAACGGAGGCGGAAATGAAAGCGTATTGGGCAAAAATAAAAGCGAAAAAATAAAAGAAGCCGAAGAGGTTCTCAAAAATCAAATTGGTGATATTTTTAAGATTGTCGAGCCGGTAGGCAATCTATGGAAGAGCAAAGGGAATGTTTTGTTCATTTCTCTAAAAACGGAAAAGACGGGATTTGCCGCATGGCTCCGTCAGAAAAACTTTATCGTCAGCGCTCAAGAAGCAGGGAATAATATTTTCAAAGTCGAAGTCAAAGTTCCTGAAAAAACACCAACAAACGGCATCGTTGGCGCTTCGATCGGAAAGTTCCGCGAAGAAGGCGGCGGCGATATCAAGCTCGGAAACTTCGAGCAGATCAAACCGATTGAGTTTCCGGAACTTCTCTCGTTCGCAAAGGATCTCTCCGGATCCGAAGTGTTCATCAAAAATTACAAATCCGCAAACGGTATGTTCTACGGCGCGGACGCACGAATCGGCCTCAATCCGGATCTCTTTAAGGCCGGAAACATTCAACAACTTCAAAAGACAATGGCGCACGAGATCGGCCACTTGATCGATTACCTTCCGGAAAAAACTCTCGCACGCGGAAATGTTCTCGGACGCCTTGCGGTGCTCCGCGATTTCCATAAAGATTTTTATGCAAAGGCCGGAGCTTCTCGAACGAATAAAGAAGTAACCGATCAGCTTTGGGCGCTCTCGAAGTATTGGAAGCCGATCGATGAATCGACGGCTTCGAAGTCGTTCCTCTCATATCGAAAGAGCGCGGCCGAAGTGTATGCGGATTTCATATCCGTCATGTTCAACAATCCGAAGCTTGCCGGTGAAATGGCGCCGACGGCTTACAACATTTTCTTCGAACAGCTTGACGCAAAACCGAAAGTGAAGGCCGCGTATTTCGAGCTTCAGGATTTTCTTCGTAATGGAGAAAAAGTCGCACAGTCTCGAAAAGACAAAACGCAAAATATGTTCGTGCAAGCTGATCAGATCTCGAAAGATCGTCAGCACCAACTTGAGATTGAAAATGAGCAAAAGAAAAAGAGCCTTTGGTTTCTCTTCAAGTTTCAGAATGTTTCTCGTTTTGAATCATTCCGTGAGAAGGTAAAAGCTCTTGAGAAGAAGGGTGTGTATGTAAATCCGGACGATAATCCGGTGTACTTCCTTGAAGAATCAAACTATATCGGCGGAAAAATAAAAGCGGAAGTCGATACTCGTTTCAACACGATCTATCAGGAATTGCAGAATAATGGCCTCACTTGGGACGATCTCGGTGAGATCACTTTCTACGAGCGTATTCTCAAGGGAGATCGCGCCGAGGTTGCAAACCCTGAAGGTCTTCAGATCGATTTCGTTCAAGAACTTTATGACGGCTTCGAAGGTGTTGCTCCGGATCCGACAAACAGCAAAAAAGGAACGGTCTCAATGCGTGCTCAACTTGGAGACGAGAAGTTCGCAAAGCTTCAGGCTCTCGCGGTGCAGTACCGACAACAGATCAAGGATCTTTACAAAGAAGCTTATGACGCCGGTCTTCTTCCGACGGCGACGTGGGATATGATCGAAAAGAATGACTACTATGTGCCATTCAAGCCGATCAAATACGGAGGTACAAAGACGAACTACCGAATCAAACAGCAAAAGGGTACTCTTTCGGCTATTGAAAATCCGGCAAACACCGGAATCGAAAAGTCAGTTTCGCTCATTCGTGCAGTCGAAAAAAATAAAGTAAACAAAGCTTCGATTGATTTCCTCAAGGCTCACTATCCGGAGGAACTTCAGGAAGCGAAGTATGCTTTCAACGGTAAGACACGAATTGCGCTTGAGCCTCTCGATAAAGATATGCGCCTTGTTCGCTATATGGAAGACGGAAAAATGAAAGCGTACTACGTCGATAAGTACATCGGCGAAGCGCTTCAGAAAACTCCAGTAGGACATTCAAACTTGATCATTCAAGGTCTCCGCTTTATGAACTCGACACTTTTCCGTCCGCTCTTCATCACATTCAACACCGGATTCCAGAGCTTCAACCTTGTTCGCGACGCGCTCCGTTTTTGGAAGAACGTTCCGGATATGACATTGATCAAAACGATCAAGCTTTACGCAAAATCAGCACGCGCCGCAAAGGTGCGAGCTTTTGGCATTTCGGAAAATGCTTCAGTAAAGGATCGTGCCGCATACGATCTCATAAACAAGCTCGAAGAAGATCGCGTTCTTTCGATCACATATAACGATATGATCAAGGGCGAAGACGTCGAAGACAAGCAGATCGATCGAATCATGCGCGAGACAGGCGTGCGCGAAGCACAATCGACAAAGCTCGGCCGTCTCGGCGAAAAGTTCGGAATCACAAAGAAAACGCCGGTGATCAAGCAGATCATCGGGATCATGGACTTCATCGAGAAAACCGGAAACCTGATCGAATCAATGCCGAAGATCGCCGGATATTACGCTCTCGAAGGAAAGCTTCCTCCGGCAGAAATGCGATCATACGTTCGCCGCAAAGTGGGATCTCCGGACTTCCTCGACGGTGGAAAGTTCAAGCCGGTGATCAATGAAGTCTTCCTCTTCTCAAACGCGATTTTTCAAGGTATTCGTTCCGATTACGAAGTAGCAACAGATCCGAAAACTCGATCCGGTTATTGGTGGAAAACAGCACAGGCGAATATTGTTCCGAAGATTCTTATGACTATGGCGGCGGCCGGTCTCTTCGGCGATGAGCTTGAAAAGCTTTTTGGAAAAGTCAGCGAGTACGACAAGACAAACTATACCGTTGTTCCTCTCGGCACAGATCAAAACGGAAAGGCCGTGTATATCCGAATCCCTTCCGACGAAACCGGCCGCTTGATCTCCGGTCTCTTTTGGAAGATCTCACAGGCCGCACAGGATCCAAAGAAACTTGCGGACGCGGACACTTACACGAACATTCTCGCGTATGCCGGAGGACAGGCTCCGAGTATCTCTCCTTCAGTAACGGCGATCTACAACGTCGGAACATTCCTCTCCGGACAAAATCCGTATGACTTCTTTCGTGGTCGCAATGTTCTCACCGATGAGCAAATGACGGCCGGAGGCGCTGAAAAGTGGAAGCCTTTCCTTTCGTATATGTTCGACAACCTCGGTGGTGCAACATTCACGAAGCTTTACACAAACGAAACGGTGCCAAAGAATCCGACACTTTCGGAGCGTGTCGTTGCATTGCCGGTTGTTTCAAATGTGCTTGGCCGTTGGCTCAAGGTTTCCGATTACGGAGAAACAGAGAAGCTCAAAGAGATCACCGGAGAGGTGGATAAAAAGAAAGCGAAAGAAGCTCTCGAAAATCGCCGTACAGTCTTCGACGCAGTAGACGCGGCACAGGGTAAGAGCTACGCTGAAGCGAACAAGATCAAGCACGATATGATCAAGGCCGTTGTCGGAATCCCGAATACACCGGAAAAGCGTGCGCTCGCACAGAGCCTCGCGAATCGATTCGACAAGCTTCGAGTACGCGGATCCGCAGATCGAAACGTGGACGCATTGATCACCGCGCAATCGAATGAAGCGAAGGTTGCTCTTCTCAAAGAGTTCGAAAAGAACATGAGCACTCAAGACTTCGCGGATCTCAAGAAGTTCATCATTAAAAATCACGTTGTCTCGTCGGCCGCGTATCAACAGTTCCTTCGGGAAAAATCAAAAAAATAATGAAACGTCATGTTATAATGCAATATGCAAAAGAGATCTTTCAATTATTTTGTTTCTTGATTATTTTTGCGTCGATTTTTATTCCTCACTCACTTTCGTTCTGGTCTCCGAACGATAGTCTATAAAAAAAATGAATGGAAACAATCGCTCCTAAAATTGCAGAGTACGGTGTCGGCATTTTTGCCATTGCTTCAATCGGATCGATCTTCATTCTTTTCATCAAGAAGCACACGGAAGAAATGAAGGCAGTACGCGAAGAGCGCGTCAATAATCAAAAGTGGTTTATGGAGTTCGTAAATGCAAACAACCACCAAAAAGAGGAACTGATCAAATCACACACGGAAGTTCTCGTTGGTGTAAAGAGTGTTCTCGAAAATGTCGATCGAAGTATTCAAAACAACACCGAGCAAAATCGCATATTAGCACAGACAATTTTAACCAAAAAATAATGAATAAAAAACTTTCTTCAGTTCTCATTCGTTTTCTCAAAGGTATGATCGCCGGAGCCGTTGGATCAATGGCCGTCGTTACGATCAATATGCCGACAGCATGGAGCGGATTCGTTCAGATCTTCAACTCTCTCGGTATAGCGGCCTTGTTCGGTGCGATCACCGGTCTCCTTCTCGCTCTTGAGAAGTGGGCTACATGGACGGAATAGATCCGTTCCCTCCGTCCGGAAGGTTTCCGGATTACGATGATATCTCTCAAAAAAATATCGTTGGCTACGATCATATCGATTTCTGTACTCCTTTCCTTCCCTCGACATGCGAACGTTTCGATCCCTCCGGAATCAAAGCCGGAGGTCGTCGTCGTTCCGGAGGTGCCTCCGATCCTTGCCAAGATCGCTCAATGCGAATCTCAAGGAAGGCAGTTCAATGACGACGGAACGGTGCATAGAGGCGTTCAAAACCACCAAGACGTCGGCAAGTACCAAATCAA
>CAZCHJ010000003.1:0-29698 GCA_964498735.1 uncultured Gammaproteobacteria bacterium
TTGAAGAAGGCATTGGTTGAAGTGATTGAAGTGCCACTTGCAGTGGTGAAAGTAAGACCAGCAAGATTAGTGTTACCAAAAATCTGTAACGTTCCTGACGCACTAACATTCCCACTGTTGTCTACAAAAAATAATCCAGAAAGATTAGAAGTTGAAGTTGCAATAAATAAACCCGTTGCAGTTAATTGTGAGGTATGTATCCCATCAGTAACACTAATAGGGGTGGTGAATTCACTACTGGTAGCGGAACCACTACTTGTATCCACTCCACAAGTAAATTTACCTGTAGTTGCATCATAGAGAAGTGTCTGCGATTCCAAACTACAATCACCAAGCCCTGTTTGGAAAAAACCACCGGCTACTGTAGAGGTTTGTACTGTAGAGGTGGTAGCTATTACCAAACTATTACCGTAGACATTTGTTGAAGTAACATTGATCGCAATAAGGTTAGTAGTTGTCGCACTAACAACACTCAAAGCACCTGCATTGATCGCACCAAGCAAGGTAAGGGATCCATCAGAAGTAATTTTATTTGAGCTGTTAAAAAATTGTATATCCCCTGTTCCACTACCACCCTGAAAAACCAATGCATTAGTACTTGTCGCATTAATCTGCGGATTAGTACCGCCCAAAATCAAATTTCCGGAATTAAGTACAGGAATCTGATTACCGGTTGGTAGTTGGCTTGGAGTAAATCCGCGTAGCGCATTGGAATTAAGCGCATAACCTGCAGAGACAATTCTCTGACGAGGACTCAAATTTTCAAACGATGAAACTCCTGCACACGAACCTGCAACAGAATTCGCCACTTCAACATTGAGATAAATAGAATCACTGTCTTCAAAATTATAATCAAGCAAATCTCCACCTGCCGAGGTATCACCAATCCCAACATTAAAAATACCTTGGCGTACAGACACCGTCATGGTTGAAGGGGTACCTGATGGCCAAATTTTACTTCCAAGTCCTACTGTTGCATTGTCGTACAAAGAAAATCTAAAACAATAATTAGTTCCAGAACCACCAAGTAAGTTTCCACCAGAATTCAACAATCTACCCTGGTGATTCAAAATTTTAGGAGCAGCAGCATCAACTGAAAATGGAGTATAAAAAATTCCCAGAACCAAAAGTGTGCTGGCAATCAAAAAAAATACTTTCTGACATCGACTTTGTTTCAAATACGACAAGCTCATTTGATTACACTTTTTGTCAAAAATTGTCTATTACATTATAGCACAAATTTATACCTAAAATAAGCTAAAAAGGGCTAATTTATCCACACGATAAGTTATCCACATTAACATCAAATTTTAAACAAAAAAACCCTTGCAATTGGGTTTAATTTGTGGATTAAAAAACACCCAAAACTTATTTTTTTTGAACGTCTTTTGGTTTCTTTTTTTTGTACAATTCACGCAATTCATCCCGAAGGATAGCCGCTACTTCAAACTCCAGATTTTGTGCCGCAGTTTTCATCTGTGCTTGTTTGTCCTTGATAATAGCCTCGATCGATCGTGCATCACCTTTAAGATCAAGTTCAAGAGTGCGCTGTATTGAGCTAATTTTACGACTTTTTTGAGACTTTGAAGTGCTCCCCTTGGTAGAAGTAACACCAAATTCTTCAAGAATATTTCGGATTGATTTTTGTATTGTTTTTGGTGTGATTCCATGTGCTTTGTTATATGCAAGCTGGATAGCTCGACGCCGATCTGTTTCAGAAATTGCTCGTGTAATAGAATCCGTAATCGAATCGGCATACAACACCACCAACCCATTGGCATTTCGAGCAGCACGACCAATTGTCTGGATAAGACTCGTGTCATTACGCAAAAATCCTTCTTTATCTGCATCAAGAATTGCAACAAGAGAAACTTCAGGAATATCAAGTCCTTCACGGAGCAAATTAACTCCAACAATAACATCGACTTCACCTTTACGTAGTGCAGTTATAATTTCAATACGTTCAATCGTCAAAATATCACTATGAAGATACGAGACTTTAATTCCCTTTTCTTTGAGATGTTCAGTTAGATCTTCAGCCATTTTTTTGGTGAGCGTAGTAACAAGCGCACGTTCTCCTTTTGACACCCGATCTTGAATTCTAAAAATCACATCTTCAACTTGCGAAATATTTTTTCCTGGTTTTTCAGTGACCGGACAAATCAAAACCTCAGGGTCAACCAAGCCAGTCGGACGAACAATTTGTTCAACAACATTTTTACTTTCTGAAATTTCATATTCTGCAGGAGTTGCAGATACAAAAATCATTTGTTGTACACGTGCCATAAATTCATCAAATGTAAGCGGACGATTATCACGTGCAGATGGCAGTCGAAATCCATGTTCAACAAGAGTGTCTTTTCGTGCACGGTCACCATGATACATGCCACGAAGCTGAGGAATAGTCACATGTGATTCGTCAATCACCGTCAAAAATTTTCGCTCAGCATGGCTAAAATAATCGAGCAAAGTAAACGATGGCTCGCCAGATTTTCTTCCTTCAAAATGTCTTGAATAATTTTCAATTCCTGAACAATATCCCAAATTTTTTATCATCTCAAGATCGTATGCGACTCGACGTTTGAGTCGTTCATACTCCAACAATTTTCCTTGCTTTTTAAAATGTTCAAGTTGCAATTGTAATTCTTCTTTGATTGTCGTAAATGCACGCTCGCGTGCAACATCTCCAACAATATAATGTTTCGCGGGAAAGAACCACGCATCTTCAATTTCACGAAGTATTTTTCGAGTTACCGGGTCAACAACTTCGATACGATCAATTTGTGTACTAATTTCAAATCGATAAATTCGTTCTTCATTCACCGGCATAATTTCAAACACTTGTCCACGCATACGAAAACTTCCACGAGTCAAATCAGTAGTCGTACGCTCAAACTGCATATCAATCAATTGCTGCATCATCTCATGCCGTTCCATTGCCTGCCCTTTTTCTAAGTGTAATACGATTTTTTCATATTCAGTTGGTGAACCAAGTCCGTAAATCGCAGAAACTGAAGCAACAATAATTACATCTTCACGAGTAAGTAGTGCTTGGGTGCATGCATGGCGCAATCGATCGATTTCTTCGTTAATTTGAGCCTCTTTTTCAATATAGGTATCACTCGTCGGCACATATGCTTCTGGTTGATAATAATCATAATATGACACAAAATATTCAACCGCATTTTCAGGAAAAAATTCACGAAACTCATTACACAGTTGTGCCGCAAGCGTTTTATTGTGTGCAATAACGAGCGTTGGTTGTTGTACTTTTTGAATCACATTCGCAATCGTAAACGTTTTTCCTGAACCAGTGACCCCAAGAAGTGTTTGTCGATCAAAATTTTTCTGGATACCTGAAACAAGCCCTTCAATCGCTTTGGGCTGATCACCATCTGGTTTATATTCTGATCTTAATCTGAATTGCATAAAAAAATAAACAAATCCTCATCGATTACATGGGGCAATAAACATATAGTGAAGTATACCAAAATCTACACTTCTATTTCCACTACTCTCCGCGGAGGTGTCGTGCCGTAAATATGTACCGCGATCCCAGGAACAACATACTGATATAATTTTTTTGCATCAGCTTCACGCATATTCACACACCCATGCGACATGGTTTCTACACCGAAGTTAGCATGCCAATACGCAGCATGGATGTAATAATGTGGTTTGAATCGAATATTCCAGTGCACATTAGGCAAATCATAATCAATACCAATATATCGTTTATTCGGTATCATAGCTTGAACTACAAAATCACCGCTTGGTGTTTCAGTCCACGGATTACCCGTAGAAACTGGAAAATCAAATAATCGAACTCCATTCACTAGGAAATATAATTGTTGATGCGTTTTATCCACTTCGATTACTCGAACAAAAGCAGTGGTAGTAGCCATACTTACAGGACTATAGCCATGGGCAATTTCTTCAAAATCAGAAAACCCATCGCCATCAGTATCAACCTTCCCCAGGTCAGCCCCAAAAGTAACTTCTAGTGCATCATTCAAACCATCACCATCTTCGTCATGTTCACTCATAGTAACTTTTCCGGCAGCTAATGGAGAATATCCATTGTTTACTTCATCACCATCAAAATAACTATCACCATCAGTGTCAGCATTGAGAGGGTCAGTGTGGTAGATAGCCTCTTCCGCATCGGTTAATCCATCACCATCTGGATCAGTATTTTCTTGTGAATGAAGGGCGATAGGGGCACAAGCAAAAGAAAACAAAATAATTCCAAAAGCAATAAATGGATAAAGAAAAAATCTATAATTCAACGGTTTCTTTATACTGTGGGACATATGTTTCTACAGCACAGGTATCCTTGAGTACATTCGCAAAAGTGAGTGCCGTATGTTCTTCTCCGTGGACACAAAATACCTTATGTAATGAAGATCCCTTCCCCCCAGAAACCCAATTCGTGAGTTTCTTCTGATCACCGTGTCCAGAGAGGGTTGAGACGTACTCGACCGCGCACTCTACCTTAATTTCCTGATGAAGTAAAGTGACGGTTTTATCTCCATCGAGAATTCTCCGTCCAGGAGTTCCATAGGCCTGATAACCCACAATAAGCAAGGTGGAATGTGGATCAGGCAAATATCGTATTGCATGGTGTTGAATTCTGCCTCCATTCATCATACCAGCACCCGCGATAACCAGTTTTGCCCCCTTCAGACTATTTAATTTTTGTGACTCCTGCTTACTATATGTTAACTGCAAATTAGGGAAGTCAAAAAAATCATCACCTGATAAATACTTCTTCTGTGCATCTTCATCATAGTACTCATGATATTTTTCAAATACTTTTGTTGCATTAATTGCGAGTGGACTATCAACAAAAATAGGAATATTCGGCAACGTATGATCATATTCCGAAAGTGTATTGAGCTCATATAAAATCTCTTGGGTACGCTCAAGCGAAAACGCAGGAATCATAATAGTGCCCCCACGAGCAACTCCACGCTTGATCGCGTCAAGAATAATTTTCCGTCGTGAATCAATACTCTCATGTAATCGATCACCATAGGTCGATTCGCATAATAGAAAATCCATTTCATGTAATTTTTCTGTCTCTTTGAGAATAGGTACACCATCGTTTCCGATGTCCCCTGAGAACCCAATACGCGTGCCATCGGCCACAACTTCGATAAAAGCAGATCCAAAAATATGTCCCGCATCTCGCCATACAGCAGTCACTCCCCCGCCGAGATCAAGAACTTCCCCATAATCAACCCCTTTACATAACACTCGTGCACGATCCATATCTTCTTGTTCAAAAAGTGTCGGATAATCAAATTTTTCATGATCATACGACATAATTGAAAAAGCATCTTGCCAAATAAGCGGAGTGAGCTCGACAGTCGCCTTGGTCATGTATATTGGTCCATTAAATCCATCTTTTACCAACTTTGGAATCCGCCCCACATGATCATGATGCGCATGGGTCACCAGCAATGCATCGATACTTTTCGGGTCGAACGGAAAATCATCAAAATTTTTACCCTCATTAAAATCAGAACCTTGAAACATTCCACAGTCTACGAGAATTTTCTTATTTTTTGTAATAAGCAAATGACATGATCCCGTAACCTCACGATTCGCGCCGCAAAATTGAATATGCATACAGTATATAATTGGCTTATACTATGTTAAGAAACACACAAGATACCCGGATAAAAATACAAAACTACTAAAATAAATTGTATCTTTTTCCATGTATTTTGTATCGTAAAAATTTACTGAGGTACCCACTTCTTTCACTATACTATCACAGCTGTACTTTTACCTCAATTCTTGTTATGCTAAATAGTACAATTATGCGTGTTGACATCGATAAAATCGAAATCAAAGAACCACCGATTGAAGAATTGGGGAAAAATCGATCATGTCTTTTTCGCTTCATCGTAACAGGATGCGGATGTTTTGTGTTAGCTTTTTTAGTTTCTCTAGTTATTCTTCGTTTTTCCATCGGCCCTCGGACCAAAGAACTCCGTGACATTCCACCTGAATTCAAAAACATGGTGACTATTTATGATTTTGAGGGTGTTGATACGATAACTTATACTCCCGGAAAAGAACGCGGTCGTACGATTGAAGTTGCTGGATATGTTCCAAAACTTATCATCGCACCATTTATTATTTATTTTGACAAAGACTACAAATACATTCATCTGCCAGAAGAAAAACGGAACAACGCAACATTTCTCGACAAATTTTTTGCATTTGTACAAGAGCCAATCACCGACCATCGTGATGCCTATGCGTTTGAATGGAATAATCTCCCCGCAGATAAATCATTTATCGAAGAATATTATCGCAAAGGTTTGGAAAAATTAGGATACACCCTCAATACCGAAACTCACGACAACACGCACGCACAATTTTTCTTCGCAAAAGTAGAAAAAAATATCGAGGGAACGCTCAGTATAACTGATGAAAACCCACTCAATGGTACCGACCGTGTTTCACTTACAGTCATTATCCCCTCTTCTGAATAATAAACTCAGGGTCATGTGATTAAAAAAATATTATCGTCAAAAATCCACAGTATCACCGGAGCAGCAATTCTTGTCGGCGTCACATCACTTGTCAGTAGAATGATCGGCATAATTCGTGATCGATTATTTGCGCATTACTACGGAGCAGGAGTGGTCATGGACTCCTATTATGCTGCCTTCAAAATTCCTGATGCAGTATACAACTTACTTATTATCGGAGCGCTTTCTGCCGGATTTATTCCCGTTTTTATAGAAGTAATGAAAAAAGATAAAGAAGAATCATGGCGCGTCGTCAATGGTATTATCAATATTTTAGGAAGCACATTAATTATTTTTTCAATCCTGGCGATTTGGAAAGCACGAACACTCATTCACCTACTAGTACCTGGTTTTAGTGGAGAACAATTTGAATTAACCGTACAACTGAGTCGTGTGATGTTCATCTCACCATTAATTTTAGGATTAAGTAGTATTTTTGGTAGTGTTCTACAATCATACAAAGCATTTGCCATCTATTCCCTAACTCCAATCATGTACAACATGGGAATTATCATTGGAACACTCATTCTTGTACCCATATTTGGAACGATCGGACTCGCGTATGGCGTAGTGCTCGGCGCCCTATTACACCTTACCATCCAACTTCCGTCCGTGTGCAAATATGGATATCGTTATCGCCCGACATTTCAATTCAGCAATCACGCAGTGAGAACCATCGGCAAACTTATGATTCCTCGAATGCTCGGAATGGCAACACGACAAATTGATATTATTACGATCACGGTTCTTTCTTCGACGGTTGGTACTGGTGCCCTCTCGGTATTTTCTTTTGCAGACAATCTACAATCAGTCCCAAGCGGAATTATTGGAATTGCGTTTGCTGTTGCACTCTTCCCGACACTCTCAGAACTTGCCACGAGTTCACAATTTACTGAAATGAAAAACCAAATCGCACGTACCGCGCGCCAAATTCTCTGGCTGATTATTCCACTCAGCATGGCAATACTCCTACTTCGTGCACAAATCGTACGTATTATTCTTGGAAGCGGTCAATTTGATTGGAACGATACGTTCTTAACTGCACAATGTCTCGCATTTTTTTCTATTTCAATTTTTGCGCAATCACTTACACCCATGCTTGCGCGATCATTCTATGCACTCAAAAATACCTGGACTCCCTTTGCAATCAGTATTGTCTCAACCTTAGTCAATCTCGGAGCTGGACTCTACGCAACTCCCCGATACGGAATTGTAGGACTTGTTGCAGGCTATTCGCTCAGTATGGTTATACAGACTTCCCTACTCTGGGTATTTTTACACAAAAAAATTGGGTCACTCAATGAATCAACCATTGTAAAAATGCTCGGAAAAATCTCTCTTGCAGCACTCGCAATGGGCGTGGTAATTCAAGGATTCAAATATATTCTCGGAACCATTCTCGATATTGATACGTTCATTGGAATTTTCACCCAGGGAATTCTTTCAGGGATACTTGGGGTTATTATTTATGGATTGATTTGCTATCTCCTTCGTGTCGAAGAAATGCATATATTCATCGAAAGCTTCAAACGGAAATGGTTCAAAGTAAAACCTGATATTGAGATTGGGAAAATAGAGGAATAAACAAAATTCCGTAACATGCTTATGGGGTTGTATTTTGAGACAATGAGATCACATGGTTACATCGATATAACTCAACCGCCACCCCTTGCCTTTTCTATAAATATAGATTAGAATGACACTAGTCACATAAACAAAAAATAGCTCAATCTAGCTAAATTAATTCATAGCTAGACAGCGAGAAAGCCAATAGGAATATGAATTTGTATTTTCCTATGAACTATTGGCTATGAACTATTGGCTTATTATGCAAACCCGAAATTTCTGCATCATCGCCCATATTGATCATGGCAAATCGACTCTCGCAGATCGATTTCTTGAGGTTACCGGAACCATAGACAAACGAAACATGAAAGCACAAATTCTTGACCAGATGGAACTCGAACAAGAACGTGGAATTACCATCAAACTTCAACCGGTACGAATGAAATACAAAGGATACACTTTAAACTTAATCGATACCCCCGGTCACGTTGATTTCACGTACGAAGTTTCTCGCTCACTCGCCGCGGTCGAGGGCGCAATTCTTCTCGTTGACGCGAGCCAAGGCGTACAAGCGCAAACGATTGCCAATTTATATCTCGCGATTGATCAGAATCTCACGATTATTCCAGTCATGAATAAAATTGATTTACCGAATGCTGATCCAGAAAAAACTGCTGCAGAAATTATTCACCTCCTCGGCTGCAAGCGAGAAGACATTCTCACCTGTTCTGGAAAAACTGGAGTTGGTGTTCCAGAATTATTGGATGAAGTAATCAAGCGCATTCCCCCACCAGCAGAAACAAGTGACAAACCTGCACGCGCACTTATTTTTGACTCTCTCTACGATGATTATCGAGGAATTGTAGCATCAATTAGAATGAAAGATGGACAATTGAAAAAAGGTGATGCAATAGTATTTATGGGAACAGGCGCAGAAGGAGAAGTGTTAGATATCGGACATTACTCACCACAGATGAGTAGTGATGGAATACTTGAGAACGGACAGATCGGATATATCACCAGCGGAGTAAAAGAATTAGGTGAAGTGCGTGTTGGTGATACGATTACACTTGCAAAACAAGGCGCCACCGAACAATTGCCCGGATACAAACAAGTAAAACCAATGGTATTTGCTGGAATTTTTCCACGTGAAGGAGATGATTATAATGCGCTCCGTGAAGCAGTAGATAAACTCAAACTAAGCGATTCAGCGCTCTATTACGAACCAGAACATTCACAGGCACTTGGATTTGGATTCCGTTGTGGACTCCTCGGCATGTTACATCTGGAAATTTTTCAGGAACGTCTCAAACGTGAATTCGGATTATCCATTATTGCAACTGTTCCAAGTGTTGCATATCACGTATTCAAGACTAATGGAGAAGACCTTATTATCAAAAGTCCACAAGATCTTCCTGAAGTTCAAAAAATTGAACATATTGAAGAACCCTGGATGACTGTTGACATTATTACACCTCAAGAATATATCGGAAATATCATGGGACTGATTGCTGAGAGAAAAGGAGTGTATAAAAATACCGAATATTTGAGTACTGGCGCTGGGACTCGAGCCATGCTTCACTATGACATGCCACTCGCTTCGCTCATCACTGATTTTTATGATAAACTCAAGTCTGTCTCAAGTGGCTACGCCTCACTCAATTATGACTACAAGGAATACCGAAAAGCTAATGTGGTCAAACTCGACATCATGGTTGCAGAAGAAGCAGTAGAAGAACTTGCAACACTGGTATGGGAAGACGAAGCACATCGAGCTGGCAAAAAAATCGTAGCAGTATTGAAGGATACACTCGACCGCGAACAATTTGTAATTAAAATTCAAGCTGCAATTGGAGGAAAAATAGTCGCGAGTGAACGAATATCAGCATTGAGAAAAGACGTAACAGCAAAACTCTACGGTGGAGACGTCACCCGAAAAAACAAACTGCTCGAACGCCAGAAAAAAGGAAAGAAAAAAATGTTGAGCATGAGTAAAGGAAAAGTAAATATTCCGACCGAAGCTTATTTGGCAGTATTAAAAAGATAAAACCCCCCGACTCTTTTAATCTACTACTTACCACTTATTACTTACCACTCCCTATGTACGGAAATAAAAAACTCAAACTTCTCTGGACCATTATCAGTGTCATTGCGGTATTCGCAATGCTCTTCTTCACCATTCTTCCCGCTTTCCAAGGGCAATAATTAGTCGATCGGTGATCAGTGATTGATAGTCGGAAAACCGAGTGCAACTAATCACCAATCTTCTAATCTTCAATTTTCAATCTCTCTAAAAAGAGCCTTTTATGAACCGACGGTGGCACATCTTGCCCGACCCACCACAAAAATTTCTCGATGAACATCCGGAACTCTCGCCTATTGTCGCGAGATTATTGTATCACCGTAATATTCATACCAAACAACAGATCGATGAATTTCTTACTCCTGATTACGAACGCCATATTTACGACCCATTCCTATTTCGTGATATGGAAAAAGCGGTTGAGATAATTCTCAAAGCTGTCGAAGAAAAAAAATCAATTGTAGTGCACGGCGACTATGACGCCGACGGTGTATCAGCTTCGGTAATCCTCGTCTCCACACTTCGTGCGCTCGGGAGTACGAATACTGATGTATTTCTCCCCCATCGTGAAATCGACGGATATGGACTGAACATGAATACCGTCGAAACATTTATAAAAAATAAGGTACAATTAGTAATCACCTGTGATTGTGGTGTCAGCAATGTAGCAGAAATCACGAGGCTGAAAGATGCAGGAATCAGTGTAATTGTAACCGACCATCATGCAGCAGCAGATACATTGCCACCAGCCGATGCAATCGTGCATCCCAAAGTTCCCGGAGAAAACTATCCTGACAAAACACTTGCAGGAGGTGGGGTTGCATTCAAGGTAGTACAAGGACTGATGCGTCGACACAAAGAAAAAAATGAAAAACTCCCCAATGGCAAAGCACACGAATCACATGAAAAATGGTTACTCGATATGGTTGCGATTGCAAGCGTTGCTGATATGGTACCCCTCGTTGGAGAAACACGAACACTTACCAAATACGGGTTAATTGTCCTCAATCACACTAGACGACTGGGACTACAAAAACTATTACTCGAAGCTAGGTTTCATCAAGAAGGTGAGGGAAAGAAAAAAGAAATCACAACTGACACTATTGGATTTCAAATTGCTCCACGGATTAACGCTGCAGGACGCATGAAACATGCAAATGTAGCTTTCAATCTCATGATCACAGATCGAGGAACAGACGCAGTCGATCTTGCATTTGAGCTCAATAATAACAATAGCGATCGACAAAAAATAACTGAAGAATTAGTGAAAGAAAGTATCAAACAAGTAGAAGCTGACAAAACAGCTCCAGTAATCGTAATTCGCGGATACGGATGGTCCCCCGGATTAGTTGGACTTATTGCAGGACGACTCAAAGAAAAATATCAGAAACCTACGATTGTATGTACCGAATTGGAGCATGAAATTGTTGCCTCAGGTCGGAGTGTGGAAGGATTTAACATGGTAGAGACACTACAGGAGATGCCACATTTTTTTAGGAAATTTGGTGGACACCCTATGGCATGTGGATTCACCCTCGCATCAAAAGAAATTTTTGAAGATTTTAAAAAAGCAATTACCGATTCGTTTAACTCAAAAACCACTGGACTCGACATGACACCTGTACTTTCAATCGATGCTGAGGTTGATCTAGAAGATGTAAGCTGGGAATTATTTGATATACTAGATAAATTCAAACCATTCGGTATTTCCAATGAACAACCCAAATATCTTGCACAGGGGGTCACTATTCATCAGATGCAGCCCGTCGGAAAAGAAGGAAAACATCTACGAATGATGGTAAAACACAAAACACATAAAATTAGAAAAACAATTGGCTGGAGTCTATGCACGAACAATGGCACCAACTGGTGCGAACTCTTGAAACCGGGTGATAAAATTGATATTGTATTTGAAATTGATGTGAATGAATGGAATGGAAATCGAGAACTACAACTGACTATTGTTGATCTTAAAAAGTCTGAAAATATTTAATTTATGAAAGTAACAATCTACACTGATGGAGGTGCCCGTGGCAACCCAGGTCCTGCAGCAACAGGAGTAGTCATCAAGGATGCAACTGGAAAAAAGCTAAGTGCCTTTGGAGATTATCTGGGTAAACAAACAAATAATTATGCCGAGTACATGGCAATTATTTCTGGACTCAAAAAAGCACTTGAACTTGGTGCTGACGAAGCAGATTGTGTAGCTGACAGCAAACTTGTAGTCGAGCAATTGAACAGACGATGGAAAGTCAAAGAACCGACACTACAAAAGCTGTTTATCGAAGCGTGGAATCTCATGCAAAAATTTAGACGTATACGAATTTCTCACGTCCTTCGAGAAAAAAATAAAGAAGCAGATGCTGAAGTAAACCGCGTGCTTGATGCAGGGGTATAAGACGACAAAATAAAAAACATCCTCCGAAGTGGAGGATGTTTTTTATTATTCAAGTTCATTCTTCAACTCTTCAATCAATTTCTTCGCAGTTTTTGAAATTTTCTTTGGCACATCGAGTTTCACATGCACGTAATGATCTCCCCTTCCTGAACCATGCAATCGAGTAATTCCAAGCCCCTTCAACCGAATCACCTGTCCTGCCTGGACACCTTCTGGTACGGCAATTTTCTTCTCACCATCAAGTGTTTCTACAGCTACGGTATCACCAAGCACAGCTTGAGGATAGTTGATGGTAATTTCGCTATGAATATCATACTCATCTCGTTCCCAGCCTTTATGATCTCGTACATGTACACGGACATAGAGATCTCCTGGCTGCACCCCTGCCCCACCATTCTCACCTTTTCCACTCAATCGCACGGCTTCACCTTCTGATATTCCCGCTGGAATTTTTACAGTGTATTTTGATTCAGATCGAATAATACCATCTCCTCCACAATGTTTACATCGCTTCTCCGGAATCTTTCCTGCTCCACTACATGTTGAACATGTCGCAACCGTTTGCATCGCACCAAGAATGGTTTGTTGTACTCGTCGTACCTGCCCCGAACCTTTACATTCAGTACAATCATTAAGCTTACTTCCTGGCTCGGCACCACTGCCGCTGCACACATCACACGCATTATTCTTGGTTAATTTTATTTCTCGTTCAACACCAAAAGCGGCTTCTTTAAACTCAAGTTCAATATCTACCTGTATATCATTTCCTCGTCGTTGGCGCTGTCCACCTCTGTTTCCGCCCATTCCAAACATGTCACCAAAAATATCTCCAAAATCAAATCCACCAAAATTCCCACTAAATCCTCCCCCACCTTGCTGACCTCGAGTAGCTCGCATAAAATCATCCCAACTCATACCACCACCGAATCCACCTTGCTGATTGAAGTCAGAACCAAACTGATCGTACTGCTTTCGTTTCGTCTCATCTCCAACTACCTGAAAAGCCTCGTTCACTTCTTTGAACTTTGCTTCGTCCCCTCCTTGCTTGTCTGGATGGTACTTATGCGCAAGCTTACGAAATGCTTTCTTGATTTCCTCAGCAGATGCATTTTTTTCTACTCCGAGAATTTTATAATAATCTTTTGACATAATAGTTTAATCCATATACACACGATGGCACGAGACTGATATGCTCGTGCCATTTGTGTACACACATTGTACATTATTTATTTCTTATCATCCACTACTTCACCCTCAATAGGACCCTCGTCCTTTTTGTCATCTTTCTTTTCCTCACCAGCTTGCTTGTCCGCCGAAGCTTTAGCGGAGGCGGATTCAGCCTGATACATTTTTGCGCCAACAACCTGCGCCGCAGTAGAAAGTTCATCCCCTGCTTTTTTGATTGCTTCGACATCGTCTTTGTCTTTTACTTCTTTAACTTTTGCAAGTGCATCAGTAACTTTCTGTTTTTCTTCAGGAGTTACCTCGATCTTCTTCTCCTCAACATCTTTCATCATTTTTTCAGTAGTATAGATCATGGTATCTGCAGTATTTCGCGCATCAATAAGCTCACGTTTTTTCTTGTCATCAGCTGCATGAACTTCTGCATCTTTCTTCATCTTCTCGATTTCATCCTTTGAAAGCCCAGATGATGCTTCGATTCTGATTGATTGCTCTTTACCAGTTGCCTTATCTTTTGCTTTTACATTCAGAATTCCATTCGCATCCACGTCGAATGTTACTTCAATCTGAGGTACACCTCGTGGAGCTGGTGGAATTCCATCAAGAATAAACCGACCTAATGTTTTATTATCAGCAGCCATTTCGCGCTCACCCTGCAATACATTGATTTCAACACTTGGTTGATTATCAGCAGCAGTTGAGAATACCTGAGTTTTGCTGGTAGGAATGGTGGTATTTCGCTCGATAAGTTTGGTCATCACACTTCCCATAGTTTCGAGTCCAAATGACAATGGAGTGACGTCAAGAAGCAAAATATCTTTACCAAGATCTCCCTGCAATTGTCCTGCCTGGATCGCAGCTCCGACTGCCACCACTTCATCAGGATTTACACTCGCATTTGGTTTCTTACCAAAAAATTCTTCTACTTTCTTGATAACCAGTGGCATACGGGTCATACCACCCACAAGAATCACTTCCTGAATCTCTTCTTTTTTGATTCCAGAATCTTCAATCGCTTTCTTGACCGGAATCATGGTTTTTTCGACCAAGTCCATTACCAATTCTTCAAGCTTTGCGCGAGTAAGTTTCAAATTCAAATGCTTAGGACCTTCTGCCCCAGCTGTAATAAATGGTTCATTGATTTCAGTCTCTGCAGTACTAGATAATTCTTTCTTTGCTTTTTCAGCAGCGTCCTTGATGCGCTGCAACGCAAGTGGATCTTTTGAAAGATCAATTCCTTCGGCCTTCTTGAATTCCTCAAGAATCCACTGAATAATGCGCTGGTCAAAGTCATCTCCACCAAGATGTGTATCACCATTGGTTGATTTCACTTCTACCGTAGAATTTCCATCTTCATGGTCATGTGAAATTTCGAGAATTGAAATATCGAATGTTCCTCCACCGAGGTCGTATACTGCTATTTTCTGATCTTTTGACTTATCAAATCCATACGCAAATGCTGCGGCAGTTGGTTCATTGATAATACGGCGAACTTTGAGTCCCGCGATTTCTCCAGCATCTTTCGTTGCCTGTCTTTGTGAGTCGTCAAAATATGCTGGTACGGTAATAACCGCTTCTTCTACTTTTTCTCCCAACTTTTCTTCTGCGTCAGCTTTGAGTTTTCGGAGAATCATTGCAGAAACTTCCTGTGGCGTATAATCCTGATCTGCCATTTTTACTTTCACCTTTTCTCCATCTGGAACGATCACATACGGTACATGTTTCTTGGTAACCTCAACTTCACTATCATTCGGGCGTCGTCCGATCAATCGTTTGACTGAAAAGATAGTATTGGTTGGATTAGTTACTGCTTGACGCTTTGCAAGCTGACCCACAAGAATCTCTCCACTCTTGGTCTTTGCAACCACAGATGGAGTTGTTCTATTTCCTTCTTTATTTTCGAGTACTTTTGGCTGCCCACCTTCGATAATGGCGACACAGCTATTCGTTGTACCCAAGTCTATTCCTAATATTTTTGGCATAATATGTAATTTACTGATTATGTATATTTTAGTTAAACTTTGCCTTTCGACACAATTACCTTCGCCACCTTAATCACTTTTCCTTTCATTGTATATCCGGATTCAACCGTGCGAACGATTGATCCATGCTCGAGCTCACTCTCTTCTTCAGTCACCGCGTCATGGAATTGCGGATCAAACTTTCCTTCAGTTTTAATCTCTTCGACTCCATGACTCTTCAATACATCTTCAAACTGTTTTTTGATAAATCCGATTCCATCAGTCCAACTCTTCACCTTCCGATGAAACTCATCTCCACCATCAAGCTCTGGATGATGCGCAAATGCTTTTTTGAAATTATCGTAGACCGGAATAAATTCAGACAGAATCTTCTCTTCGCTCCACTGAAACAATTCCAGACGATTGGATTCCATTTCTTTTTTCAGATTCTGGTAATCCGCGACTGCTCGCTGCCAACCTGTCTTATACTCCTCACATTCTTTGGTAAGTTTCTCAACATCAGTATCTGGAGTTATTGGATTTTGAACTTGTTCGTCACTCATATACAATTATTTAAGTAAATTTCTGGCGTATTCGATAAGAGAAATTGCTCGATTATAACGCATTCGGAGTGGACCGAGTATAGCAAAGAATTCGTCTCCTCTCAAGCGTCCACCAACTACCCCCGAAAGCTCACCAAATGGACTCTCTGAACCGATTACAATGTAGGGTTCAGTATCAGCATGTTCGAGAGACAATTCAGGAATTACATGTTCAAATTCATCAAACATCCCAGACATGGTAACTGTAAACTCATAATCCTGGAATTCTGGCTGCGCAAAAAATTGTGAAATTCCAGTGTAGTAAAGAGACTCATCATCGAAGGAAACTACCACTGCAGTACCGCATAATTCAGAAACCATTCGAGCAAATGCTTTTAACTTGCGTTCACGATCCCTATGCTCACTCAATGAATTCTCAATTTTCTCAGCCGTGCGCTTTGCAATTGCTTCTGGTTTCATGAGATGCTGTATGTAATATCGATATCCTTTTTCAGTTGGAATTCGTCCAGAAGACGTATGCGGATGAGTAAGTAAACCCTCTTCTTCGAGCTCTCGCATCTCATTGCGAAGGGTCGCCCCAGAAACTGCAAAATCAGCATTTTCAAACAGTAATTTGGAGCCGATCGGTTCGGCATCCTTGATATAGGTCTCAACGATGTATTTGAGGATAGCTTCCTTGCGAGAGGTCATCATATTATCACTCGTATTATCTGAGTGATAATATAGCACTACAAAAAAAGGGCGTCAAGAGCCTCTTTTTCAACAGTTCTAAACTCGAGATTATGAAGTTTTGTCAGCTAAAATTTCTACAGCCTTGGTCTCCAAAAATTTCTTCCACTCCTCACGATTCTCTCTAATTTTTTCTGCAAATCTTACATCAACTACACCGATAGTAAATCCACGTGATTCTAATTCTTTGGCTACCGTAGGTAAATATTCAGGATCAGCTATCGAAATAGTCTTCTGTATCACATACACACCCCCATCTTTATCGTGAAGTTCCTTTAAGACAGTCAGCTTTCTCTTCTGAATATCAGCGAGAGTGGAATTAAGGTGGGCTTCTACTGCATAATCAAAACACTCACAAAAAATTAAGCCATCTTGGATAAAAAGAATTGCCGCCAATTCGTTATTTTTATTTAGTACTACAATACTGTACATAAAAATATACTATTTACTTCTGTGCCTCAACGATTTTTTCTATTTTTGAATGTTTTGTATTTTTTAACAATTCCTCATTTTGAATATCAGCAGCAATGAGATCCGCACGAAGTGCAGCAATATCTAACTTAGGATTAGAAATTTTTAAAGCGTCCGTAACCAACTTCTCTTCTGGAGAATCTGGTGATAATTCATCATTAATAAATTTTCTAAACAACTCAGGATATAACTCCTTCATACGCAATACCATCTCAACACGTGGATCATCATTATGAATTAACGAATCGTAGTCAGATACAAAAAATTTTTCAGTCGGATCAAATGGCATTTCCGGTGTTGGAGTAGAATCAATTTCAGGTGGTAACAGACGCGCTGTTGGTTCTGATTTATTAATATAATAAGCCATCGCTTTTGCTGCCTCAAGACGATCAAGTACTGTTGCACGCGCATCCCACACAGGTTCAACGACTTTATGCCCCATCTCATGAACCAAAAAACTTTCGATATCAGATGGATCCATATCATCAATCGCCTGATAAAAAGTTATTGTATCGCCATCTGTATAAGCAACAACCTCATGCGACTCATCTTTGATTCCATAACTAGTTGGGGGTTGCTGATGTACGCGTTTATAAACGACATTACGCAAACCTGTCTTAAGATGCTTCTGTATTGCATCTACCACTCTTTGCATAGGTTCGTTTGAAAGAAAGACTGGGCAATTTTCAAAACCAGAGACAACAATCTTATCATTTTCATACTCAGGAGTACGCGCTACAGTTTCAATAGACATAATAGTTTCAACCAGCTCGTCACCAAAAATTCCTCGCAACTCGTCAGCAATAACCTCCACCTTTGATAGTTCTTTATTTTCTGAAACAGAATATTGGCCTTTTTTCTCGATACGAACAGATGTGATAGGTTGTGAAGCCCCATCACCAACCCTAATAATAGGAGAAAAATGCTCTAAACGAGAAGATGATTCTGAATGTACAGAAAAATCATTCTCATGTTCGCCTGAAGCATGGGAAGCGCCCACGCCAATCGACGTAACCGCACCCATGATACCCAACATACTCGTTAAACGTGCTTTTTTCTGTGATAACCAAACCCTGAACTTCTCCACCATATCAGTCTCTTTTTTCTGATAAGCACTTGATTCTTTTCTGAGCTTCTTTTCAATTTTTGCAAAATCACGTTCTGATAAGTCAGGTCTTTGCATTCTTAAATTTTCTATATATCCACGTACAGGGTCAGATACAACAAAATGATTCTGCTCTGTTTCAGAAGATGGTGTACTATCTTTATTTTTCCTCTCAAAACTCTCGACTGGGGCTTTCCATTGAATATCTGATTTTCCCCTGCTACCAAATTCTCCCATATTGGGCATGCAAAAATTTTAATTAAACAGAGAAGTGACGCTCTGTTTAATTATATTTTATTAATGATGTCCATGTTCCTCTTTCTTTGAAGTCTCTCCACCACCAGCTCCACTAACTTGTGAAATTTCAGAAAGAAGAATATTTTCTACATAGATTCCGCGAGGATAGAAAATGCGTTCAAGTTCATTCTTAACCTCAACCTCAACCGCATCACGTTTTGCACCAACCAAATCTTCATAACTAAATCGAGTTGCGACCATACGCATGCGACTTCGAATAGTAGGACGGATAATTTTTTCAACAAAATCTTCACCGATCGTTTGCCAAATCATTGGAATCTGGTGAATATCAAGACGGAGAAGAATAGTGCCCTCAACTGCAATGCGTTTATTGTCATGTGTGACAGCGGCAATCGGTACGTCTCCCATCGCCTTCTGATTCCCGGAATTAAACTGACGAGAAATACCATATTCAAGAGTCTGAGTATTGAACAATTTTGCTTTCTGCCAAAAAGGAATTTTGAAATGAAGTCCTGGTGTCAATACCTTCTTCAATACACCGCGTCCCAAATCATACACACAAGCAACATATCCTGGTGGAACGTAAATAAAGAGTCCTTTGAGAACATCCTCCATGACAAATGAATACATCAACTTATCGAGCGAAGAAGAAGAGTCAGACATACAAAAATATTAATGATGACTATCATGAGCCTCTGGTTGTTTGGGCTTCAAGGCTGCATGCAATATAGGGTTTACAATAGCCGAAAAAGCAATAGAAGCCAAGACAAAGAGAGATTTTACCATCGGAAGTATCCAGAGTAGATAGAATGTCGCCAAAGGGAATAAAATGAAATAAAATAAATCTGATCTGGTCGGCGCACGTTTGCTTCTTCGTACTTCAATATAGACTTCAATGAGCATAAGAACTCCCACAATCCCTGGCCATATCATATCATGGACTTTGCCCAAATTAAAGCCATAGAACATAATATTAATCGTACCAGGAAAATCAACCCAATCATAGAGATACTTAATAAGCTTCTCGCCAGTAATTCCACGCCAGAATACTTGATACAATAAGATAAGTACCAGTACCTGAAGTGCTAATCCGAGGGTTTTTGCCCAGGGACGAACTCTACGTGCCCGAATTAATTTTCGAATATGTTCTTTACGAAGTATTGGGTCATATTTGAAATCATTACTCATTTTGTCAATTTCAAGAGCCAGTTCTTCATTTTTGATCTGATTGTACTCCGCAATAATAGAAAGTGGTAACATGACAATACGGAGTCCAATGGTTAGTAATACCACTGCCCAACCCAAATTATGATCAGTTACATTAGTATAGAGCCAAATAAGTACGTTAAACAAAGGCCGATAGAGGACGTCATTCCAAACAAAAGACAAAAAAGTAAACATAGTAGGCTTAGTATAGCGCTAAAACACCAATAAACGCAAGAAGCTACTCTTTTCGGAGTGCTTCAATTGGATTGAGTGCTGCAGCCTTCTTGGCTGGATATAGACCAAAAACTAGACCAACAAACACAGAAAAACCAACCGCAATAACAATAGAGATTAAGGATATTCGATATTCCCAGGTATACCCATTTGAAATGGCAATCACAGAAACACCATAGGCCAAAAGTGCTCCAATAATAATCCCAACGACACCACCAGTTCCAGTAACAACAAGAGATTCGGTCAAAAACTGCCACAAAATATCTCGAGCACGTGCACCAAACGATTTGCGAAGTCCGATTTCAAATGATCGCTCAGCAACAGATACATACATAATATTCATAATACCCACCCCACCAATCACGAGAGAAATCCCGACCAATGCGATAAGTAATACCGCAACAGAAGAAATAATACTCCCCAATATATCTTGTGCTTCATCCATCGTATTAACCGCAAAATCATCCTTATTAGGATCAGTGATGTCATGCTGATTCCTCATAATATCCATAATATCAGCTTGAGTATCGAGTGTTTTACTAGAATCAATCATTTTTGCAGTTGCAAACGAAACATAATCAGTCCCCAAAATTCGTTTTTGCATAGTATTAAGAGGAATGAAAATTTGATCATCAAGGTCGACAAATAAGGCTGATCCGCGTTCCTCCATCACACCAACAATACGAAATTTTTTACCCCGGATTGAAATACTTTTACCAACAGCATCATCACCATCAAATAATTTATTCCATGCTTTGTACCCTAAAACAGCAACTTGTGAAAGACTGTAATCTTCTTCTTTGGTAAAAAATCTTCCTGATTGAACTTTTGATCCATCCACGTCAGGGGCCTCTGAGCCAATCCCCATGACAAATGTCTTAATGAGTTTTTCATTATACGAAACAGCTTCTTGCCCACTTACGGCACCATAAATATAGGAAATATTCGGATGTGCTTTAATTGCATCGAGATCTTTATTTTTAAACGTAGTGATCACAATTCCTTGGGCCTGACCAGTAGAATTTTCATTTGAAGATTTATCGGTATTTGGAACTTTGGTTTCAATTTCAATGATACCTGTACCAAATTTTGCAAGCTGACCATTAATCATAGCCTGCAATCCATATGATGCACTAAATACTACCATGACCAATGCAATCCCAATACTCATAGAAAGCACGGTTAAAACAAAACGTGTTTTCTGTTTTATAATTGATTGATAAGCAAATATAAGTGGTGTAGGAAGTTGCATAAAATTATTCGTATCGTAGTGCTTCAATCGGATTAAGTTGTGAAGCTCGTCGTGCAGGTAGGACACCAAAGATAAGTCCAATAACACTAGAAACTCCAAGCCCAAGAATAACGGAGTAAACCGGTATAACAAAATCCCAATTATCAAACCCAAATAGTTTAACACCGACTGAAATAATAAAGGAAACACCTACCCCGAGAATAATTCCAAAAATCCCTGCAATCGAAGTAACCACAATAGCTTCAATTAAAAATTGAAATAAAATATCATTATTTTTCGCACCAATAGCTTTTCGCAAACCAATTTCACGAATGCGCTCTTCAACCGAAACCAACATAATATTCATAATTCCAATACCTCCCACAATCAATGCAATACCTGCAACCGCAGCGAGAAAAAATTTGATTGCATTAGTAATTGCAAGAAGAGACTCAGCACCTTGCTTTTGAGAACGAATATCAAAATCCACTGGAGCACCAGTTGCGATATTATGACGATCCTGAAGAATTGCATGGATATCATCCATTGCTGCATCAATATTGTCCGTGCTATCAACTTTTGCACGTGCAAAACTAACATGTTTGATCCCGAGAATCAAACTCTGTGCAGTAGTGATTGGTATATAAACCTGATTATCCTGATTCGAAAATCCAGCAGCACCACGTTCTGCCATAACTCCGACGATACGAAAATTCTGTTTTTCTATTTTTATAAATTGACCAATCGGATCCTCGGTATCAAATAAATTTCGCGCGACGTCTGACCCAAGTACCGCAACTCGTTGATTTGTTTTTTCATCTTCAATAGAAAAAAAGTCACCATTGATAACCCGTGCATCTTCAACCGAAGGAAGTGATGCAGAAACTCCAACAAACGTGGTGTCAGCCTTCTCACTATTCCAGGTCACAGTAGTACTTCCACGTACATAGCCTGTTGCGGCAATAATATGAGGCGAACGATTGGGCTTTTGTATTGCTTCAATATCATCATACGTAAGGGTAGTAATTACAACCCCAAGTACCGAAACAGGAGGACCCTTATCATCGTTATTACCCGGAAAAACTGCGATTAAATTGGAGCCCACTTTCTCAACCTGACTAATAATCAGGCTCTGAGCTCCTGACCCAACCGAAATAATAAGAATAACAGCCGAAACACCGATCATAATACCAAGCATGGTAAGGAATGACCGCACTTTGTTTTGTAGCAAAATTCTCAATGATGAACGGAGTAAATCTCTAAAATTCATATGAACTTACTTTCTTACTATTGTCTATAGACTACTTCTTCAACTCAACACTATCTTTTGCAAATTGCCGCTTAGTAACCTTCTCATCCCCCACAATCAACCCATCCTTAACACGAATAATACGTTCAGCATGCTCTGCGGTAAATTTCTCATGAGTCACCAAAATAATGGTATGCTTTTCTTTCATATTGAGTTCTTGCAAAATCTGCATTACCTGCAAGCCCGATTTTGAATCAAGATTTCCAGTTGGTTCATCCGCAAAAATGACAGACGGATTGTTTACCAGTGCTCGAGCAATCGCAACACGCTGTTTTTCACCACCTGAAAGTTGATTAGAGAAATTATTAATACGGTGTGTGAGCCCAACTGAGGCAATTGCTTTTGATGCACGCTCAATACGTTCACGTTTACTCATCTGCATGTACATCAAAGGAAGCATAACATTATCAAGAACCGAAGTCCGTGGTAACAAATGAAATGCTTGAAACACAAATCCAATATTGTGTGCACGCATATATGCCAAATCATTCTCAGAAAGCGAACTAATATCTTTTCCATCGAATAAGTAGCTACCACCGGTCGGAGTATCAAGAAAACCGAGGATATGCATGAGGGTCGACTTACCACTTCCTGATGGTCCCATAATGGCCACAAATTCTCCACTCTGAATTTCCAAATTAACACCAAATAAAACCTTGGTGACAACTTCTTCATTTCGATATTCTTTTTGCAAATCAATTGTTTGTATCAATGGATGTTCCATAATATATATTGAAATTCTCTTTTAACTTTTACCTTTTTACTTTGTACTTTGCAACTCCCACTCTTCAGCTTCACGTAAAAACTCTTCTTTAATTTTCTCAAAATATTCCCGAGCTACATCATACTCATTTGGAATTTCACCATCAAGAATAGCATCTTCAATTCGCTTCTTAATTTTCCCAACCGTTGGACCAGCTTGCAATCCCGCGAGTTCCATAATCTCTTCACCGCGTACCGGTGATTGAAATGCTCGGAGTTTATCTTTCTCTATGACTTCGGCAATTCGTTTCTCAAGAAAATCATAATTCTTCAATCGTTTCTTCAGTTTATATGGATTTCCCGTAGTAATATCACTACGGCAAAGCATCAGAAGATCACCCAATCTATCTTGTAGATTTACAATCAAACGACGTACCGGACTATCAGTGACCCCATCGTCCATAAGTGCAATCGGTTGTTGATGCCAGCGGACCAAAAGCGCAACATATTCGATATCATCTTTACTCATTCGCAACCGACGACCAACGTCACGGACAATTTTCTTTCCCAAGTGTTCGTGCATATCAAACGCCCACCCACGTCCAGGAATAAACGACTTGGTTCCAGGTTTCCCAATATCATGCATAAGTGCTGCAAATCTAAGTAATACATTGTCAGTACGTTCAGCAATGTTATCAACCACTTTGAATGTGTGGACCAAATTATTTTTATGTTGATGTCCATACAATTCTTCAACTCCATTCAACTCGCTTACTTCTGGAATAAACTCATTCAAGAGTCCGGTCTGATATAAAATCCACAAACCAACTGAAGGAACTGGAGTGCTGAGAAGTTTGAAAAATTCTTCGCAGATACGCTCTTTTGAAATAATCTTCAATCTATTACGATTTCGTGCAATTGCATCATAGGTTTTTTCTTCAATAGTAAATCCGAGCTTCGAAGCAAATCGTGCAGCACGAAGCATACGAAGTGGATCTTCAGAAAATGTAATATCCGGATCAAGCGGAGTGCGCAGTATTTTTTTTTCAATATCAACCGCACCATCAAACGGATCAATAATTTGATTACCCAACCCCACAGTAGTAATAGGAATAGCGATTGCATTGACTGTAAAATCTCGACGTTTCAAATCTTCTTCAAGTGTAGTCGAGGTAACTCTCGGTTTACGAGAAGTTTCATCATATTGTTCACTACGCGCCCCTGCAAATTCAAGTTCAAACAAATGCTTAGTTTTACCTGACTCATCTTCGGTGGTATATACATAACGAGCAGTATCAAAATCAGAAAACTCGACAAGGCTTCCCTCCTGCTGCACCGCAAGATCAAAAGCTCGAGCAAACTCAATACCACTTCCTTCGATCACCACATCCAAATCAGTAACTGTTTCTTTATGCATGAGCATATCGCGAACAAAACCACCGACCGCATATGCTCGGACATTTTTTTCTTCTGCTAATTTTCCAATGGTACTATAAATACGTGCCAAATCAACCATATAGAGAAAATTCGAAATCAGAATTCAAATAACACTCAACCGTACATTCTTATGAAGTTCGGTCACGTACCACAATCTCTTGACCTTCTTGAAGACCAGAAGTAATTTCAACAAATCCGTCATCACCACGAAGTCCGGTCTGAACCACAACTTCTTTTGTTTGTCCATTTTCAAGTACACGAACAGTTTTTACACCATTTTCAGTTTTAACTGCACGCTGTGGAATATAGAGTGTGTTCTCTTTTTTCTCAGTAAAAAATACCACATCCGCAGTCATTCCATTGAGGAATGGATATCCAGTTTTCTCTTCAAGAGCAATAGTTACTTTATAATACACCACATCCTGAATAACCGTTTCCCCGCTTTCAATTTCAGTCACCGTTCCATTAAACACAATATCATTTCCATAGGCATCAAGCGTGACAGTGGTAGAAACACCCTTTGAAATTTTCACAATATCTGTTTCTGGAATATCAACTTTTACTTCAAAGCGTGGACTGACTAATTTAATAGCAACATCTTGTGATGTAACAAATTCTCCTGGTTTAAAAGCAACTTTTGCAACTGTACCAGCGATCGGTGCAATAATACGTGACTTATTACGGGTTGCAACAGCAACGGACAATGCTGCCTGAGATTGGCGTATAGTTGCTTCATATGAAGCAACATCGGCGGTAGCTTTTGTCTGTGCATTTGCGAGATTTTGTTTTGCAAGTTCATATGCAACACTATAGGTAGCATAACTATTTTTTGCATTCTGAATTGCCTGTTTCTGCGTGATGAGCGAAGTATACTTAGTATTTACCGCAGACCATTCAGTAGAAATAGTCGACTTCAATGTATCAAGTGTCGTAGCAGACATTCCCCCAATAGGAGGAGTTGCGGTGAGAACTTTTGAAACAGTATACAACGTATTTTTCGTAGAGATAAGACTCTGCTCAGCAAGTGTAAGTGAATTTTCAATCGTCGCCTGTGGTGAGGAAATGGTAAGCAAACTCGCAGAAGCATTTAAACTCACTACATCAGCAGTAGCTTCACGATATTGTTTTTTTGCAGTATCCAAAAGAGTTGGATCTTCGGTAGAAAGGACATCCTCGTATGTATCATTCGCAAGAACATTATCAACACCCACTATATTGTCTGCTTGGGTGAGTGCGCCAGATACGGTAGTTTGTATACTTAAAATCAGCGCAACTGCATCACTGTATGTATTTTGTATAATCTGACTATTTGAACCACCTTCAGATAATTTCAAATTTAATTCAGCCTTTTGTACCGCCGCCTGAGCATTAGCAATAGAATCCTGAGCAACTGCTTTTACTTGTGCAAGGCTAGCTTGTGCCTGAGATAAACTCGCACTTGACTGAGCAATCCGTGCATTTAATTCATTTAAATCAAGATCAGCCAAAACTGTTCCAGCCTTAACCTGTTTGTCTACTTCAGTATAAATTTTTGAAATTTTACCGCTTGATTCAAATCTCAAATCAAGTTCATCGGTAGATTCTACATTTCCAGACGCATCGACGGTCTGAGACAATGTACCACGCTCAACATGCGCAGTTTCATATGGAGATTCAACTGTTTTATTGCGAGAACGAGCAAACACAACCCCTCCAACAAGAAGCAAAACCACAAGTATATAGATCCATTTCTTGGTATACCATGGTTTTTTTGTAGGCAAATTTACTGCTGTAGTATTCATAGTGTTATGATTTGTAAATGTATATTATGAATTATGTTCGCTATTTTTAAGTTCTTGTGTAAAATCAGAAAGATGGGAAACCATATCTTCGACTACTCGACTAGGTGCGAGTACCAAGACACCATGCTTCTCAATAACGATGAGGTGGTCACCCTTCTTGAGTCCCAGTTTAGCTCGAGCTTTCTTCGGGATTACCACTTGTCCACGTTCACCAAGAGAAGTACTTCCATGGCATACCCCATAGATATGCGGGTCAATTTGCTGCATATGATAAGTATGTTAAATCATACTTATCATACTAGCATAATTGCTCTAGGCGGTCAAGTTATACAATTAATACAAAAATAATGATACCAATCGCAATTCGATACAAGACAAAAGGCGTAAAGCTGATTTTCTTAATTACAGCAAAAAGAAGCCAAATCGCCACAATACCGCTAATAAATGAAGCAACTCCCCCATAGACCATAGCTGATACAGAAACTCCATGTGTTCCTTGTATCAATAGTTCACGTAAAGTTGATGCACCAGCAAGCGCAGTGACAGGTATGCTCATAAGAAATGAAAACTCCGCTGCGGCGGTTTTTGAAAATTTTTGAAAAAGTCCTGCAGTCATCGTAATACCCGATCGACTTGTTCCAGGAATAAGTGCTAGTGCTTGTGCCAAACCAATTAAAAAAGAGTTAGATATTGTTACACGAGACAAATCTTGGTGTGCTGCAGAACGGGTTTTACTATACCAGTCAGCAATAAAAAGAATAATACCCCAAAAAATCAAATTGGTTGCAACGATAGGTGCAGATCGATCCCACGTACTCAATGTATCTCCAAAAAAGAATCCGATGATAGCTGCAGGAAACACACTAACACAAAGAAGGAAAAATAATCGACGATTACCTGATAAATCTTTTGTTACAAATAACGAACGTACCATGTCATACATCTTTTTTCGAAAGTAAATAATTACCGCAAGCAATGTCCCCATATGCACCATAACATCAAATGCACGATCCTGTACATTCCAATGCAAAAGTTCTGGAATCAGAATTAAGTGACCCGATGAAGAGATCGGTAAAAATTCTGAAAGCCCTTGCACAATACCTAATATAATTGCCTGAAACGTAGACATAGATAAATATTCTTAAAATTTCGTGTCTTTTTACTTTTTAACTTTTAGTTTAAAAAAGCTTCCCCACACTATACACGGCACCAATTCCAAACGCAAGAATAAGTGGAAGAAATAACTTACCGATATGATGCAAGGAATAGGTGTTATGTTTGAATTCTCCTTTTTGGTAGGCGCGCCAATACATAAGAATAATCAAAAACATCTCAAGACTAATAAAGACACCTCCAATAATATCAATCACTGCAACAAAACTTCGAAGACCGAAGTAAAACAGTAAAAAAGGAACAAGACACACAAGAACAGTTGCAACCCATTCCTTAATCGAATGATCCCATACCAAAGAATCACGAAGTGAAAGGGAGATAATGAGGGAACTCATACCCATCGCAAGGAATGCGAAGACATTCCCAAATACAAAAGCGCCATGCCCCAAAAATCTCTCCAAACCTGTCGTAGCAATTTCTGGAGTAGTAGTGCCCATAACTCCGACGACCATCAATGCAAACGCTGCGTATACCAAAATAACAATCACGCCCGCATACATAATCGAATGTTTATAAACACTCTCTCTATGTTTAAGTATCACATATGCTTCAGGCATAGTAGTAGTGCTATGAAATGCAAAAAGTACCACACCGTACGGAAATAACAATTGAAAAAAGTCATGTGATATTAAATTAGTAGTATGAACATGCGGAAAACCTAAAAGAATAATCAAAAAAATTACAGCAAGAACACCAATAACAAGCACTGATTCAACCCGTTTGATAGCCCGCATACCACTTGCCAGCAACACAAGACATAATACAAAAAAACCAATTGTCCAATACACACTCTCACCGCCAAAAAGAGTAGCAAGTGTATTACCTTCACCAATCAAGTGCACCAACAGAACACCTGTAAGCATGATGTAGACAATCCCAGTCATAAGAAATCCACCCCATTTCCCCAAATACTTTCGAGCAAGTCCGGTTAGCTGGAGTGGTTTGGGTTGCACTGATACAAGTTGTCCAAGCATCAAATTAAGCACCGTCATACACAGTCCCAAAACCACAATATAAAGAAATCCAATGAATGCTCCCGACTGCGCAACAGCATAGGGTAATCCAAGTATTCCGGCACCAATAGTTCCACTGACAATAAGTGCGGTCCCTTGAAATAATGAAATACGTCTCTGAAATAATCCACGGAGATTTACAATTTCATCTTTAATGGTATGTTCCTTCTCTAAAACCATACTACGTAATAAAAAATTAACAATCCTAATTCTGTGTTACATATTTTTTGGCAAGTTCAACAAACGAATTGTCACCCTTCTCATATTTCATCCAATACCACCACTCAACCCCCCATAAATATGCACGTGATGCAGTAGTATGACGCGCAAATTCAAAATTTTTTTTCATCTGTTCAACACTCATTGTCTTAAACTGTTCTTCTAGAGGAGTAGAAGTCACACTTCCATCATGAATCCATGGCTCTACTTGTAGTTCTGAAATAAAGAATGTATCAGACGAAAGACCCAACACCTGTGCCCGAGCACGATACCATCCAGCAGGCAACCAGTCATAAGTAAATACACTGCCTCGGGGACTCATAACCGATCGATACATGGTGGTGCCAAAGATATCCCCTTTTTTTGCAGCTGGATACCAAATAGCCAATTCACCGCTGTCGGTTATGACAATATGATGTGATGAGTCATGTGAACGAACGATGGTAATTTCTTGGTCTAGTATATCTTTCTGAAATTTTTCACAATTACCAAAAGTAAATTTAATATATGGTTCATTTTCCACTTGCCA
>CAZCHJ010000003.1:29798-32798 GCA_964498735.1 uncultured Gammaproteobacteria bacterium
ATTTTTCACAATTACCAAAAGTAAATTTAATATATGGTTCATTTTCCACTTGCCAATATTCAAGTGCAGGATGATTTTTATATCGATCGACGGTTGCTGTGAGATATGTAAATAATTTCTGTGCATATTCATCTGACGTTTTCTCAAGCACCCATGCAGGTATATGACACTCAGGCCATCGAGGAGTTTTCTGTCCAATTGCCAATACCACTTTTGTTCCACTTCCCTTCGCCTCATTCATCATAAAGTCAATGTCAGAAAAATCATACACCCCTTCTTTTTTTTCTACTTGATCCCAATCTACTGAAAGTCTAATAAACGGTGGTTTGAGATCGACAAGCATGTCATGGTACATTTTTTTCCAATCAGAAAAAAGCCACGCAGCATGCTGAGAACTAAAACTAATGCCGTATTGCATGGGATGGATGTCTTTCCCATACCACCATAACCCACCATACAAAAGTGCTACAAATCCAATAATGAAACCAAACCATCCTATACGCATAAACATCAAATAACAATAAAAATAGACCCCATAATTACAAGAATAATACCTGTAATTTGCAATACAAGTTCACGTCTAGAAAAATATTCTCTGAACATACGCGGAAACCACCGGCTCAATACATAAATCGCGACAAACATGAGCGCATACTGTAAACCACTCATAGCCTGTACCACAGTAACCGAACCGAGAGCCGCTGCATATTGAATCAACACAACAGCAACAATTCCTGCGACTTTTGCAGTCCACACCAAAAAAAGAGAATGGTTTTTCGGTACATTTTTAGTTTTTTCAAAAAAACGCATATGCAAATCACGTCGTACTGCTGGAACAAATAACAATACTATACCGAGAATTCCCGTACCTGCCCGAGTCCATCCGAGTGCAGGTAAAAAATCATGTATTCCATATAAATACTTTGAGCTCACATGTGATGCTGCAAAAAACATACCCGACACAATCGCCCACAAATACCCGATATGAAATCCACGTGTACGTGCAGTCGCTTCATATGATAAGAAAAGAGATGCAAGAATAAGCAATCCAATACCACACAATTGAACCGCGGGCAATTGTTCATACAAAAATACATGGGATAGCACATATGTAACAAGTATAACCGTAGCACCACTAATCGGATTTACATGAGACGCTTCCCCACCCTTCACCGCCAAATATAAAGTATATAACCCAAAACCAAACGCGACACCAGATAATAAACCAATTCCAATATCGACAACATTCCAATATTCAGAAGAAAATGGGATAAGTATTAATGCGCCCCACATGATAATCGTCGAATAAAATGCATAGACACTCGGCTTTGCAACTGCAGTCCGAGACAAAATATACTTATCAAGAATAAAAGTCGTAGCGAGAAAAAAATATCCGATAGCTGCAATAATAATCCATGTCATAGATTACAATAAATGTACATCTTCAATTTCACTTCGTTTGCCTCTGAGTACCACTTCCTCAATATGATAGGTACCCGTACGAGGCGCATGCAAAAATCCACTCATCGCAGCCTCCGCAAGCCAACCTGATTCAAGCCAATCAAATAACCACTGATGCGTATATCGTGGATCCTCTTGTTCAAAACCAGCACCAATTGAATGAAGCCACGCACGGTTATAATCTTCTTGTGATCCAATCGATGGTGCAATAATAATAGGCAATCCCAATCCTGCATAAAATGATAATTCACTTGGTTTGGTCCACAAAATATCAGTGGTAAGGAGTGCATCATTAAACTTTTCAAAATACTCCATCTTCTGGGCATCGTACATAATATTCACCATTCCTTGGTGATGGTGATTCAGATGAAGCTCTTTTACTTTTTGTTCATAAAATGAATAGACATCATTGCGTGAACCTGCGACGAGATTGAGTCGCACTTTGCCCTTATCAATATACTCATGTAAACTCTCTAGAATAGTGATACCGATATCACGCTGAGCACCAGCACCACCAACCGCAAATGTAATCGTGAGTGGATGTTGATCTTCGGTCGAACAAAACCGAGCGCCCAAATAATCCTCTACAATTGGTGCGTATTTACGCTGATAACGCAAATTCGGATCGAGATTGCTAATTCTGCAACCCAATCGTTCTTTCAAAGTTTTCAATTTGGTTCGATCGCCAGTATTTTCTTTGGGCAAAGGAAAACCTGTCACATAAATATGTTCAGTCGGCACACCGTAATGTTCGAGTCGTTGCTTGACACGTTTATTAGGCGCACAATACTTGATTCTACTATGCTTCGGATCAAGTGGTGCCCATGCACGGCTAATATCTGTATCAGTACACAAACAATAAATATCTCCCTCGTATCCATGCTCTTCAGCAAAAAATGCAACGGCAAAAAAAGAAGTGAGCAATGGAAGAGGTTTTTGATTAAGCACCTCAATCAAATGTTTTCCCCACCCCTCACTAATCATCCGATACATTTCTTTGACCTGCAACGTAGGTTTTGATAAATCTCGTTTGGGATAAAATGGATCAATTCGTTGAATATAATCCATGATAGAAAAAGAAAGAGGACCAACCAATGGAACTTTTTTAAGACGAGAAACCCATTCATATAATTTTCTACTATTTTCCCACCGCAATTCATCACCCTTCGGAATTCCTTGATAATTATTAGCAGTAATAATAGTGGATTCTTGCCATCCCACTGGACACGCAGCAATATCTCTCAACGGATACACTGCACGCTGATGACCATATCCCATGTCCACCGTAACAACGTAAGCTTCCTTGTATATTTTTTGTTTTGTCGACATAAAAAATAGTTAGCTACAGTATAGCATATTTCTCATACATTCTGTATAAAAATAAAAATCCACCTCTCGAAAAAGGTGGAACTTTATATTAAATATACTCTTATGTGTATGACGGTCGACGAAAGGTTTTATGAAACGAGGGTTTTTGTGCATCACCAGAACCACTCTCCTGAGGACGTGCACGATTATTCCCATATCGATGTGTTCGAT
>CAZCHJ010000003.1:32898-34716 GCA_964498735.1 uncultured Gammaproteobacteria bacterium
CCAGAACCACTCTCCTGAGGACGTGCACGATTATTCCCATATCGATGTGTTCGATTACGTCTCTGTCCTCCGCCTGAATTTCTCTCTCTTCGCTGATTGTTTCCTCGAAATGGACGGCTATGCACATGGTGTTCTTCTCGTGAAATATGTGGAACCTCAATCTTTGGAGGTAGAGTTGGAAGTCCGATAATAGGAAGTGTTTTTTTGATCAATCGTTCAATCTGCCTAATCTGAGCTTTTTCTTGATGAGTTGCAAATGAAATTGCTTTCCCGGTATGCCCTGCGCGTCCAGTTCGACCAATACGATGTACGTAATCTTCAGAGTTATCGGGTAAGTCAAAATTAATTACCAATGAAATACCTGTTACGTCGATTCCACGTGCCGCAATATCAGTCGCGACCAGAATTCGATAGATCCCAGATTTGAATCCACTCAGCGCTGCTTTTCTCTGAGCAAGCGTACGATTTGAATGAATTTCAACTGCAGTATGATTCATATGACGAAGTGCTGCTGCAATTCGTTTTGCACCAAATTTCGTTCGAGAGAATATAAGTACGGTACCTTTATTATCATCAAGTAACTTTTGCAACAGCTGCATTTTTCCTTCTTTATGGATGATAAAAATTTCTTGTTCAACATTCGCAGAACTGGTTCCTTGTGGTGCCACCTCGATTCGAAGCGGTAATTTCATATACTGTGAAGCCATCTTGGCAATCTCACTCGGCATGGTCGCAGAAAAAAGAAGTGTCTGACGATCTGGTGGAATAAGTCCTAAGATTCGCTTGATTTGTGGAGCAAATCCAATATCAAACATACGATCAGCTTCATCGAGTACGACCACTTTGACCTGTTCAAGTGTGATTGTTTTTTGTTCAATGTGGTCTACCAGACGTCCAGGGGTTGCAACGATAATATGTGGTTTACGACGCAAATCATTAATCTGATGATACATCGAAGCGCCTCCAATAATAACTGCGGTCTTAAGTCCAAGGGTATGTCCAATTTTTCGGAGTGTTTCCTCTACTTGAATAGCCAACTCACGAGTTGGTACCAATATCAAACCCTGTGCTTTGAGTTTTGCCAATCGCTGAAGCATAGGAATTCCAAAAGCAAGTGTCTTCCCTGTTCCGGTCTGAGCAATACCCACCATATCTTTTCCTTCGAGTGCAACAGGAATAGACTTCAATTGGATTGGAGTCGGGTGAGTATAGTTGTGCTGCGCCAAAATCTCTAAAAGTTTTGGAGCAATAGGCAGGCTTTCAAAGCCTACCGTAGTGGTATGTTCCATAAAAAAATTATAGTGACCCGATGTCTACTGGGCCACTATAACTATGGAACAAGAAGATTCGAGTCCGTGGACGGTCAAATGACCATCCAATGAATGAAGTGCGAGTATAACAGAAAAAAACTATCTTGTCAATGATGTATACATTACCTATTTAATTCCACCCACCGAGAATAGCTCCAGCTGCAAGCAGTGTCAGGAGCATATTTCCACTCGTCAACCAAAACAATGACGCCTTTCCACCCCACAATAGATCACCAACCTTAAGTGGAAGTACAAAACCAACCCAGACGATAAATGCGGTCAAAAGACCACCATGAACAGTAGTGTGCCCAAAACCTACCACCAATCCTCCAAGTATGTAGAACATGACAAAGCTTGCAATAAATTGTCCTACATAACTCATCCACATTTTTTTCTTCATTTCCGCCTGTTTTTCCGGAGTCCACTGATCCATTCCCATTGCACGCATAAACTGTTTTCCGAACACAGGTCCATACCAAATACTTCCAATAACCATAGATACTACTGC
>CAZCHJ010000004.1:0-3180 GCA_964498735.1 uncultured Gammaproteobacteria bacterium
CCGCCCGCCCGCCTCCATGGGTACGCTGGCGCGCTCGGTGTACAGCCTGCGCTACGCGCACACGCTCGCCGGCGGCCAGCTCGAGACCTGGGCGCAGGTGGCCCGGCGCGTCGCCGTCAACGTGCTCGGGGCTGTGCAGGCGCCGGCGGCCGTCGTGGACGCCCTCGCGCGCGACATCGCGGACCGCGTCCTCATGCCGGGGGGCCGGTACCTGGCGGTGGCCGGCCTGCCCCGCCACCAGGTGCAAAACTGTCTGCTCTTGCGGGCCGAGGACACCCGGGAGGGGTGGGGCCAGCTCGCCGACGAGGCCGCGCGGGCCCTTATGACGGGCGCCGGCGTGGGCGTCGAGTACAGCGACCTCCGGGCCGAGGGCTCGGCGCTCGCGTCGTCGCGGGGGACCGCAAGCGGGCCGCTGCCCGCGATGCACATCGTAAACGAGATCGGCCGGGCGGCCAAGAGCGGCGGCGACCGCCGCGGCGCGATCTGGGCGGGCCTGCGCTGGTCGCACCCCGACGTCCCGGCGTTCCTGGCGGCCAAACAATGGGCCCCCGAAATCGTCGCATTGAAGGCGCGCGACTTCACCGCGCCCGCGCCCTTCGACCACACCAACATGTCGATCGTGCTGGACCGCGCTTTCTTCGACGCCTACGCCGACCCCGCCAACCCTCTCCACGACCGCGCCCGGTCGGTGTTCTGGGAGGCGCTGGCGCTGGCCGTGCGCACCGGCGAGCCCGGCTTTAGCGTGGACTACGTCAACGCCCGCGAATCCCTGCGCAACGCCTGCACCGAAATCACTTCCGAGGACAATGCGGACGTCTGCAACCTGGCGTCGGTCAACCTCGCCCGCATCGTCGACCTCGATCACTTCCGCGCCGTGCTCCAGCGCGCGACCCTGTTCCTGCTCGCGGGCACCGTCTACAGCGACGTGCCGTTCCCGCGCGTGGCCGAGGTCCGCGCGCGCAACCGCCGGCTGGGCCTGGGGCTCATGGGCATCCACGAGTGGCTGCTCGCGCGCGGCCACCGCTATGAGTGCGTGCCGGAGCTGCGGGCCTACCTCTCCGCCTACCAGGCCGTCACGGGCTACGCGGCGGAGTACGCGGACGCGCTCGGGCTGGCGACGCCCCGCGGTACCCGGGCGATCGCGCCCACCGGGACGATCGGCATCGTCGCCGAGACCACGACCGGGATCGAGCCCATCTTCGCCGCGGCCTACCTGCGCCGCTACCTGGACGGCGGTCGCATGATCGAGCGGGTGGTCGTGGACGAGACCGCGCGTCGTCTCCTGGCGCAGGGCGTGCCGGCCGACGCGATCGAGGACAGCTACTCGCTGGCCCGCGACCCGGCGCGCCGCTACGGCTTCCAGGCCGAGGTCCAGGCCTACGTCGACCACGCGATCGCCTCCACGGTCAACCTGCCGGCCTGGGGCTCGGCCTACAACAACGCCGACACCCTGCAGGCCTTCGGCGACCAGCTTCTCGCGGTGCTCCCCCGCCTGCGCGGCATCACCTTCTACCCGGACGGCGCGCGCTCGGGCCAGCCCCTCACCAGCGTCCCGCTGGCCGAAGCCCTAGAGGCCGAGGGCCGCGCGGCCGTCGCCTACTCCATGCCGGTCGCCGAGGACCCCGCGCCCCTGGACGCCTGCAGCATCCGGGGCGGGGAGAGCTGCGGGTCCTAGGGCGCCGCGACCAGCCGGGCGGCCAGCTCGACAACGATCCCGCGGAGGCGCTCTACCTCGGGCGCCGCGGCGTCGGCGCGGCGGAGGGCCTCGTCGGCCTCGGCGCGGGCGATACGGAGCGCGGCGGACGTAGCCGCGAGGGATTCGCGGGCGGCGTCGCGCTCGCGGGTGAGGCGCTCGATCGCGCCCTCGTGATAGCCGGGCGGCGGGGCGGGCGGGGCCGGCGGGGCGGGCGGGGCCGGCGGCGTGGGGCGCCACGCGCTGCACTGCTCGGCGGTGAGGCCCACCGCCACGATGGTCACGGCCTCGCCGGTGGCGCCGCGGACGGCGAAGCGTGGCCAGTTCCCGGCGTCCTCGTCGTCGACCCACACCGCGTCCGCCCCGTTGACGGGCTCGGGCCACCGGACCAGGTACAAGCCGTCGTTGCCCTTCCCCACCGCCCCCGGGGGCAGCCGGTCGCCGCTCACCCGGTCGCCCACCTTGGCGCTGGCCGCCGGGGCCGTGGCCTCCGCCATGCGACGGGCGAGGTCGGCCGGCTTGCCGCACAGCGGATCGGTGGCCATGCCGCTGACCATGTCCAGGTAGGCGTCCGGGGCGCCCGCGCGGCGGAGCTGGTCGAGGATGAAGGCGCAGGACCGCGCCCACCCGGCCCGCGTGCCGGCGCGCCCGGCGGGGAGGTCCTGGACGGGCGTCCGCTCCATGGCCTCGGCGACCTTGTCGGCGTAGTCCACCGCGACGGCGGCCCACCCCGCGGCCGTCCATCCCGGGAGCCGGGTCGGCCGGGGGATGGCCACGATCGCGCGCTCGACGTCGGCGGCGGCCAGGTACGGGCGCAGCGCGCGCAGCGCGGGGCTGGCCCGCAGCGGCCGGCAGACGCCCCCGAAGGGGCGCGGGACGAGCAAGTCCGCGCGGTCGGGGTCGGCCATCGCGGCCGCCTCGGCCACGTCGAGGGAGACGATCTGCAGCACGCCGGCCTCCGGCGGTGCGAGGCCTTTGACCTCGCCGGTGGGCGTGACCCACGGCAGACGGCCGCGGTGGGGGTGGTAGTTACGCCCGTCGATGGCGATGGGGCCGGGGGTGCGGTTGACAATGACTGACGGCGGGACTGACGGCATGCACCCTATATAGCGCCTTTTCTCGCGGGTGTCAAGGCCCCTAGGCTGGGGCGTGCCTCTTTCGTCTGCCGGCTGGACCCCCCGTACCCAGGGCGAGATCGCGGCGGCGGTGGCCGTGCGCCTGGGGGGGCTCTTGGGGATCACGGTCCCCGTGAGCGACGCCGCCGATCCGCTGGCGCGCCTAGTGCAGGCGTTCGCGGCGGAGCTGGCCGACCTCGAGCTGTCCATCGCGGCCGCGTTCTCGGCGCACAACCCGGCCTCGCAGAGCGGCGCCCAGCTCGATCGCATCCTGGCATCGTTCGGGACGCGCCGACGCGCCGAGCGCGCGGCCACGGTCCGGGTGCGGCTGGCTGGGACGCCCACGCTCAACCTGGCCGGCCTGGTCGCCGC
>CAZCHJ010000004.1:3280-18728 GCA_964498735.1 uncultured Gammaproteobacteria bacterium
CCCCGCCGACGCGGCCGACGTGATCGCCGACGCCCTCACCACCTACGCGGCCGGCCTGCGCGTGGGCGACCTCCTCCTCGGCGGCGAGGCGGCGGCGGCCGTGGTCGCGGCCCTGCCCGCGCAGTCGGTGGTCGCGGTGACCGTCGAGTTCGCCGACGCGCAGGCCGGCCCGTGGAACGGGTCGCTGTCGGCCGGCTACCGGGCCTACCCACGCGTGTCGTCGGAGCCCTCGGGCGCGTACACCGCGGGGAGCGTCGCCGCCCCCTACAACATAACGGCCGGCTGGCAGCTCGACGTGTCGGTGCTCGGCGGCGCCACGCAAAGCGTGGTGTTTCCGAACATCGTCAACGGGTCCGCCCAGGACGTCGTGGACGAAATCGTTGCGGCCGGCCTCTCCGGCGTCGGGGGCGAGGTGTCCGCGGCCAGCACGGTCGCCCTCCTGGGCACGGCCACCGGCTCGTCCGCCTACTTCACCGTCGAGGGGACGTCGACCCCCTCCCTCCTCTTGGCCCTGGGCCTGGCCGTGGGCACCTACTACGGCCTGGACAGCGACGTCGTGCTCGTGTCCATTATCTAACCCATCGCCCGAGTGGCTGGCCGCGCCTCACACCCCGGCCGACTAGGCGCGCCCCGCGCACTCAGGGCCGAACCCGCTGGCGATCGAGGTCGGCACGGTGAGGACGCGGCCGCAGCGCGCGCAGCGGCCCTCGTGCCATACCTCTAGGCCGGCGGGGAGGGCGTCGCCGTGCAGCCGCTCGGCGGCCCACCCGAAGGCCCGCACCGAGGGGGCGTCCGCGCCGATGCCTGCCTTGGGGCTGTGGCGGAAGCCGCGCGCGGTGAGCGTGCCCGCGAACGTGTAGTCGGCGGTGTTGTCGCTCCCCGTGAGGACGTCCACGAAGTAGAGGCCCTCGGGGCCGCGGCTGGACGAGCGCACGCGGTAGGTGTAGCGGGTGCCCGTGCGGGCGCTCACGAGCGTGAAACGCGCCTTGCCGCCGGCGAGGAAGCGGCGGACGGCGGCGGGGTCGGTGAGGCGGGCGGCGGCGGTGGACATGCTTAGGGTATACACCGCCCCGCCCCCCGGCGCAAGTACCTTTACAAAAGGGGCGTTCCCGCCCCGTTACGCTGGGGCGATGGCCGGGCCCCCCCTTGTTTGGCGTCGAGTGCGCACCGACCGCGACCGGGCCGGCTTTTGGGCCGTGCTCCGGGCCGCGCTGCCCGAGGCCGAGGAGCACGTGGACGCCCGGCACGTCCTGTGGGTGGCGTCGGCGCCCGACCTGCCGGGCATCGTGGGGGCGGCGTCGGCGGTGCCAGTCGACGGCGGCACGGCCGTATTTTTGGCCGCGGCGGCCATCCTGCCGGTAGCCCGGGGCCGGCACGGGCAGGCCGGGGCGATCCGCGTGCGCCTGGCCTACGCCCGGCGCCTGGGTGCCAGGACCGCCCTCACCTACGTCCACCCGTGGAACGTGCGCTCGGCGAACGCCCTCATCGGGCAGGGCTTCCGGCTGTACGTGCCAGCCAGCCGGTGGGCGGGCGCCGGGTCGTGGCTGTATCTGCAGCGGCCTATTGACAGGCCCGCCGCGTGATGCTATACCGTACTTATGCACGCCTTTGACACCGCCGCCCTCCGCCTCGTCCGTTCCGCCGGCCCCTCAGGCCTCGCCCGTGTGGCCCTCCCCCTCGGCGACGCCGACGTCGCGCGCCTGGTCGCCGCCGGCTACCTGCGCACGGGCCAAGCACCCGGCGCGGCCGTGCAACCGCTTGACAAAAGCCGCGGGAGCGCCCAGGCTATCCCCGAGGGGCGCGGGGCCTTTCCGCCCCTCGCCACCGAGGCCGAGGCCGATGGGATACGTGTACAGGCTCGCAACGAAATCCGAGTGAGGCTAGCCATGCGACGCAAGATCACGACGAAACAGAAGCAACAGAAGGTCGAGGCTCTCCGCGAGGGACGCGTTCTGCCCGTCACTATCGACGATCTGGTCTATGGGACAGCAGTGGGCGACGTGCCGGGTCCGGACGTTCGGGCTGTCCTCGAGCTGGCGCGGGCCATAGACGCGGGCAAACCCTCGATTTCGTGGGCCGCGCAGGAAGAGGCGCGGGGCTTTTTCAACGCGAACGGACTAGCAGCGACGCTGGACCGCGCCCGCGAACTTGACTCCTCGGCTAGGCCGGCATATAGTACAGACATGGCCGCCGCGACGATCCCCTGCAACGCCCTCCCCAGCGCCTACGCCCGCACCTTCCCCACCGTGCGCCAGCTCCCGGGCGCCAAGCGCCGGGTGCCGGTCCTCGGGACCCAGGCGGCCGTCTTCCACGTGCTCGCCGCGTCCCTGGTGTCGGCGACCCTGGGCGGCTGCGCCGGCGCCGTGGCCCTCGCCACCCCGTCCACGGTGGAAGTGATCACCGCGGCGCAGGGCGCGGCCCTGGACACCCTGCGCACCAAGGCCGCCCTCTACGGCGTGACCGTCGACGTGGCCCCGGCGGGGCCCCGGCTGTCGGTGACCCTGCGCGCGCCGGCGAAGGGGGCCGCGTGAGGCCGCTCCCCTGCCCCCTCCCCTACGCCGGGTCCAAGGCCCGCGCGTCCACGGCGGCGCCCATCGTGGCGGCCCTGCGGGCGGTGGCGGGCCCTGGGCCCGTGCGGGTCGCGGTACCGTTCGCTGGTACGGGCGCGCTCGCGGTGCGCCTGCAGGAGGCCGGCTTCCGGGTGTCATACCTGGGCGAGGCCAGCGACATCCCCGGGCGGGTGCTCCGCGCCCTGCGCGACCAGCCCGGCTTCGCCGCCGACGCGGCCCGCGCCCTCGCGGCCCTACCCCGTGACCTGGACGCCCAGCGCGCCTGGTACCTGAACGCGCGGGACGTCTACAACGCCGCCCCGGACCAGGTGGGCCCCGTGGGCCTGGTCTGCCTGTGGCTGGGCGGCTACAACGGGCTCGTTCGCTACAGCCATGGAGGCCGCTACAACACGCCCCACGGCAAGGCCGCCGACGGGGGCGCCCGCCAGCCCTGGCGCACCGCGACCGCCGAGACCCTGGGCGCGTGGGGCGACGCGCTGCGGCGGATGCCCCCGTGCCGGCTAGAGGGCTACGGCCACGCACCCCAGCCCGGGGACTGCGGCCACGACGCCGCCGCCTACGACCCGCCCTACTTCGGCGGGTTCGACGCCTACGTGCCGGGCGGCTTCGACCACCGCGCGTGGTCACGGCACCTCACCTTCACTCCCGGGCCGTGGGTGGCCTGCAACAGCGCCGCCTTCGCGGGCCCCGACGGGCCCGGCCACCTCCTGGCCACGGTGCCGGGCATCGCGCGCGCGGACGCCCCGGAGCGCCCGGGCTGCATATCCAGCGACGGCGCCGGGCGCGCCCGCGTGGCCGAAGGCCTCCTCTGCCGCCGCGCCCCTCTAGGATCGAGGGCGTCCGGGAGGCAAAATCGCTCGCCGTGGTGATCTCGACCAGGGCGCCGCCCTGGCGGTCGTGGTGGACGTAGGCGAACACGGTCCCGTAGCCCGGCGCGTCGGCCACCGCCCCCTCGGCGGTGGGGGCTTGGCACCGTCGGCCAGGGCCGCGAGGGCTGCCTCGACGTCGCCACCGTGGGCGTTGTAGGCGCGGAAGGCCTCGGCTGTGGAGGCCCCCGTCGCGTCGCGGATCCGGGTGATTGCTTCGATGTTCGCGGACATGTGGCCACTATGCGGCCGGCAGCGACCGGCGCAAGGCCAGCGGGGCGCACCCCTGCCCGTGGCAGGCCGGGTCACAGCGCAAGCCAGCCGCGCTCCTCGGCGAAGAGGACCGCCTGGACCACCCCGTCGATCGAGTCGGCGGCCCGCCCGGCGTCGCGCTCGGCGCTGTACCCCAGCGGCACACGCGTGCGCACGCGCCCCGCGGCCAGGTAGGGGAGGGCCAGCCGCGCGCGCATTTCCTTGGACAGCGACCCAGGCGAGCGCAGGTGCACGGCGGGGGCGTCGGCGCCCACGGGTAGGGCCTGCAGGTCGGCGCGCAGGGAAGCCGCCAGGGCGGGTCCCGCGGCCGTGTTCTCTAGCACGTAGGCGTCGACCTCGAGGGCGGCGCCCCGCAGCCGGCGGAGCAAGGCGGGGAAGGGCTCGGCGACCAGGTCTTCGCGCAGGGCGACCAGGACGGCCCCGGCCGCCGGGTGCGGGCCACCCCGGGGCGCGTAGACGGCCCACCGCTGGATCGCGGTGTCGGATCGACGCCCTCGCCTACGCTCGGCGGCCGTCGCGCTGGCCGGGTCGATGGAGAGGAACGTCGCGGCGAGGGCGCCGTCGACGCCGTCGCACATTGGGAGGTCGGGGAGCCACGCGCTCAGGGGCATGGTAGGTATATGCCACAGTGCACGCGGGGTGTCAAGGCTTGGGAAAGTCCGGCGTAATAAAGTCGTGGAAGGCCGACCGGCGGAGCTGGTGGGCCTCCTCCACCCGCAGGGCCCACAAGGCCTCCCGCAGGGTCAGGGCTTCAAGCGCGCGCAACCGAGCCCAATCGACGCGGCCGTCCACCAGGCACCGCGGCAAGAAATATGCCAGCGAGGGGTCCGTGCCCGGGGGAGCGTCGGGGATTCGGGGGAGCCAGCCGCGCTTGCCGGCCGCGGCTTCGCGCTGGGCTACGTGCTCGGCCCACCCGACGAGCGGTTTCGGCGCGTAAGTGCCCCCTGGATCGTGGTCTTCAAAAAAGGGGCGGTTTGTTCCGCCAGGACCATCGCGGCGAGCGCGAGCATGAGCGCGGGCTGGCCGCCCGTGGCCTCCTCGAGCAGGCCGGCGTCCGGCTCGCCCGCCCCGCGCGCCTCGAGGAGCGGCATCACCACCGCGTCCGTGCCGGGGGCCCGGGCCACCCACACGCTGTCCGTGAGGACCGGCACGATGAAACCGCCCCACCAGTCCGTCAGGTTGCCGGCGATCGCGGCGACGACCGCGCCGGCGTCCCGCGCCAACACCTTGGCGACCTCGGCGGTGAAGCCCCCCGCCCCGGCCTGCGCCGCCATGCCGCCGAGTAGGTTGACCACTTCCGGCCCCACGGCCATGGTAATGGCCTGCAGTTGCGTGATCGCGCGCTTGGCGGGCCACGGCCGGCGCCACAAGCGGATTTGCAGCCCCGGCACGGGCTGGACGGGGGTCTTGAGCCCCCACTCCTCGAAAGAGAGGGCAAGGGTGGGGTGCATGTCGGCGACGGTGGGCATGGGCCTCCTAAACGTTGAGCGCGGCCTCTAGGAGGTAGAGGGCGACCGCTGCTGGCAGGGCCACCCACCACCCCAGAAAAGCCCCGACCGCCAAGAGCAACGCCGCGGCGCCTAGGCCGCACTGGATCTGCACCGACGACAGGGGCACGGCCCAGGGTACGCTGGGGGCGTGCCGAACCCCGCGATCGCCGCTCCCCGCCCCCAGGTCACCCGCGCGGCCTACCTGGCCGACGCGCCCACGCGGCCGCTGCGGTTGGAGGCCGACCCCACCACGGGCATGGTGCGTGGCGTGTGGCCGCTCACTTGGGAGGGCGTCCGCGACTACCCCGGCGAGGCCTACGGGCGGCCGGGCGGTACCGTCCGCGTGGCGCACCTCCCCGACCAGGTGCGGGCGCCGGGGTTCCTGCGCCTGGTGCGCAACGTGGCCTCGACGCTCGATCACCCGTCGCGGGTGGGCCGGGACGGCCGCGCGGTCGACCTGTGGCTGCACGCGGACGCGGCCGCCGGCGCTGGCCGGCTGCCCGACCCCCCGCCAGGCGGGGAGTGGGTGGACCCGCGCGCGGTGCTGGTCGGGTGGGGGGGCGAGCCCGAGCTGCGCGACGTCGAAGGCGAGCACGGCCCGGTGTCGCTACCCGTGACCGAGGTCACCATCTTCGACCCCCGCGCCAAAGACTTGATCGGGTGGGGCGCGCGGGATAGCTCCCTGGGCTACAGCCCCCTTATGGTGTGGGAGCCTGGCACCTACACCGCCCCCGACGGGACCACCCACGACTACGACGCGTGGCACCTCCTCGACCCGGACCACCCCCTCGCCGTCCAAAGCCCCCACGCCCCGGCGGTCAATCACTTCGCGGTGGGGATCTGGGCCGGACGCGGCGGCCTGCAGTCCAAGGCCCTGGACGCTCTCCCGGGCGCCGGCCCGGTGGTCCCGGCCCGCTTCGTGATCAACGCCCCCGCCGTCGAAGCCGAGCCCGCCGAAGCCGAGGCCCCGGGCCCCAAGGCGGCGGGCGTGGCCTTCCCCGACGGCACGGCCGCGCTGTGGTGCCGGGAGACCGGCGCCTGCACCTTCTATAGGTCGGTGGCGACCCTCATGGCCGAGCACGGCGAGGGCGGGGCCGCGCTCCTGGAGTGGATCGACCCGCCGCCGCCCGCCCCCCTCCTGGACCCCGTCCCCTCCGGCGCCGAGCCCGCCGAGCCCGCCGAGGCCACCGAGCCCGAGGGCGAGGGCGAGGGCGAGGGCGCAGCCCCCGCGGGCAAGGTGTCGATCGGCAAGGAAGCCGGCGAGGGCGCCGGGGCCGTCCTCGTGATCAATGTCACGGCCGGCGACGAAGACGGCGAAATCAGCCTGCCCATCGCCAAGGCGCCGGCGAGCCCGCCGTGGCAGGACTTCACCGTGTGGGCGGACCCGGGCCACGCGACCCCCGTGGACGCGGTGGAGTCGGCGGCGATCCGCAACGCGGTCCGGGCCGCCGTCACGCCCTACCGGGAGGCCGTCGCTGGGTGGGTGGGGTACTCGGAAGCCGACGGCGCGATCGCGTTCTGGGCCGACAATGGCCTGGTGTTGGCGTGGGCGGAGCGGGGCCCCGACGGGGGCGTCGTGGGCGAGCCGGTGGCCGTGGACCCGCGCCCGCGGGCGGCCGCCACTGACAGCAAAGGGAAGGCCGCGCCCGGTCCCTACGCTGGGGGCGTGAAGATCCGATCCACCTCCCCCGCCGCCGTCGCCGCGGCTCGGCTTATGGCGGCCAGCGCCGTGACCCCGGGCACCGTGCGCGACGCATCGCTCACCATTGAGATCCCCGACGAGTACGCCGCGGCCGTGGAGCCCGTGATCCGCGCGCTCGAGGAGGCCTACGCCGCCAAGGCGGCCGAGGCCGCGCAGGCGCAAGCCGCGCAGGGCGCCGCCGAGACCCAGGCCGCCCAGGCCCAGGCCGCGGCCGAGGCCGCCCAGGGCGCCCAGGCCCAGGCCACCGAGCAGGCCACGGGTCTGCAGGCCGCCAACACCGAGCAGGCCGCGCAGCTCAAGGCCCTGCAGGCCCAGCTCGACGAGCTGGCCCGGGCGAACGCCGTCGACAAGGCCCACGCGGCGCGGTGGCGCGCACACGAGGCGTCGGTGCTCGTCGCCGACGCGCAGGCGCGCGGTCTCACCCTCGACGCCGTCGCCGACCACGCGGACCCCCACGCGGTCCGCTCGGCGATCCTCCGGCAGCTCGCCCCGGCCAACGCCGACCGCGTGATCGCGGCGGGCCCCGAGGCCGTCGAGGCCACGGTCACCTCCATCATGGCCGTGCAGGCCAAGCCCCGCACCTCCGGCCTGCGCGACGCCGCGGCCACCCCGGCCCCGGCCCCGGCCCCGGCCCCGGCCACCCACAAGCCCCACGGGACCGCGGACGTGGGGGCCTCCAACATCTTCGCCGGCTTCGCGGTCGGCTAGGCCCTCGACGGCCTGCAGCTCCACCCCGGACCCCTAGGACGATCCCACCATGGACACCCGCCCCTCCATCCCCCTCGGCCCCGTCGCAATCGGCGACCTCGCCTCCCTCCCGCGCGCCGGCATGGACGACGTCCGTTCCGGCGTGGTCAAGAACGTCACCCCGCAGTCGCAGGTGAGCACGTCGGTGTACACCGCGGGCGGCACCGCCCCCGTGGTCACGATCGACGGGGCCGCCTTCAGCGGCGGCGCGGCGCTCGCCCCGATCGGCACCGTGGTCGACACCCTGAACGCGATCCCGCTCTTCACCGCGATCGCGGTCGCCGACAACCCGGCGGGGACCACGCTGCGGATCACCTGGCGCGACACCGCCGCCCACACCGTGAGCGGCAACGCCCCGTTCGCCGCGTTCGCCACCGCGACCGCCGCGGCGGCGCCGGCGCTCGCCCGGCCGGGCCGGGCCGTGCAGTGGGAGGCGTCGCCCGACGCCATGCACTACGGGCTGGTCCGGGAGCCGGTCGCGGGCGGCGAGTTCGCCGGCTTCCCGCTGCGCTACGCGCTCCCCAGCGATCCCGAGGCCCTCCTCCTCGGCGCCGAGGCCGGCGCCATGATCCCCGGTCGCGACTTCCCCATGGCCTCGGCCTACGTCGCCTACCGCGGCGACAACGTGGACGCCGTCACCGTCGGCGGGGCTGTCTTCTACAACGTCAACCCGGCCGACCCCGACCGCGGGCGCCTCATGGCGAACGACGGGGCAACGCTGGGGGCGACCGCGCTCACCTTCACCGCGGGCGCGGGCGGCGACGACGTCGGCGTCCAGCTCGGGAGCGGCCCCGAGGTCTACCTCCCCGGCGGCTCCACGACCGTCGCGGCCACCGACGCGACGCAGATCCTCCCGCTGCTCGCCGCGGCCTACGCGGGTGTCTACACCTTCTCCCGGGTGGGGGCGGTGGTCACCGCGACCGAGGTCACGGCGTCCGGGTCGGCGGTGTCCGTCACCGATCTCTCCGGCGGGGCCGCGTCGATCGCGGACGCGGTCGGCACGGCCTCGGTGGCTGCGACCGGCCAGGCCCTCCCTGGTGCCACCTACCTCGAGACCGCGAGCGCGGGCGCCGGCGTGAAGGTGCGCCTGCCCGCCTAGCCCCGGCCCTCTAACCCCGGCCCTCTAACCCCTGCCCCAGGACCCCCCCAATGAGCACCCCCATGACCCCCGTCCTGCGCTCCATCGAGCGCGACTCCAACGGCCTGCCCACCCGGGTCTACAGCACCTCGGCCGGGCTCAAGTTCGCCGCGGTCCTCGACCAGCGCGACAAGCGCCGGCGCTTCCGGCCCCTCGGGTCGCTCCTCGGCGAGCGCTGGTCGCTCCCGGCGGCCTCCGAGGACGACATGCTCCGGGCCTTCCGGGACGCGGCGCCCGAGGTCGGCGCGGCCTACCTCGAGGCCCGCAACGCGCGCGACCCCGTCGAGTATGCGGCGGCGATCGACCGCTTCGGCGTGTGCCTGGACGCCTGGCGCAAGCGCACCCCACTGGCGACCACCGCGGCCGATGCGTCGATCTACCACTACACCGCCCCGATCGTGACGCTCGGGCAGGTGTGGCGCAAGCGCATCACCGAGCCCAGCCTGATCAACATCCTCGGCCGCATCGCCACCGGCGACCCGCGTTCCACCTGGCAATACTACCAGGAGGCCTTCGAGGCCGGGCTCCCCAAGCGTGACGCGACGCACAACCCGCAGACCGTGATGGGGACCGCCAGCGAGGAGCGGGAGCCGATCGGGTTCAAGATGGCCTGGAGCGCGCTCGCCTGCGGAATCGACGGGCGCCAGCGCGAGCTGCACGACGCCATGCTGGGCGTGGAGGGCGCGCCCACCTGGGACCTCTACGGGATGCGGGTGGACAGCATCAGCCAGCAGGTGTGGCGCGACATCGCCCGGCTCGTCGCCTTCGGCGACCCCACCGCGGGCGTCCACGGGGTGCTGGAGACCACCGCCGGCTTCGCGTCGGGCGACACCACGGGCGCGGGCCTCCTGGCCGTCGGCGCGATCTCCTACCTGGCCGGCGGGACCGCGTCCTACGACGCGATCAACGGGCAGATCCGCGCGCAGGCCGACATGGTCGACGAGGACGAGGGCCTCCTGGCCGATACCCTGATCCTGCCCCCGGCGGACTTCCGCTTCCTCGCGCAGGAGATCCTGGAGCCGACCGCCGGCACCGGCAAGGTCATGGCCTCGCTGTGGGAGGCGAACCCCACGCTGCAGACCGTCACCTGGGCCCACGAATGCGGCCCGCGGGCCGTCGACCAGGCCTTCCTCCTGGCCCACGGCAAGTCGGCGGACGAGGCCGCGCGGCTGTCCGGCGGCATCCGCGTCGCGGGGGTGCAGAAGAACTGCGCGATCCTGTGCCGCACCGACCCCCAGCTCCTCGCCTGGGTCGAGGGCGTCGGCCTCCAGGTGATCTCCTACCCCGAGCACCGGGGCACCGAGGCCACCATGGTCCGGGCGTCGACCGGCGGCGCGCGGTGCTTCGCCCAGGGCAAGCAAGCCGCGGGCGACCCCTCGCCGGGGGCCGCGACGGGGTCCTTCCGCATCTTCTGGCGCTAGCCGCCGAGGCGGCCGACGACGGGGCTCTGGGGTGACCTGGGGCCCCGTCCCTATTTGGGGGTCCCTGGCGCTAGGTGGGCGAGCGAGGCGGCCATCCACTCCCCGAGGCAGCGCTCGACCCCCCACGGGATCGACATGGGGGCGGTGTCGCTGGTTTATGCCAGCCGTCCCTTGTAGAACAAGGCGGCCGCGCGGCCGACCGCGCTCCGCACCTGGCGCTCGGGCAGCCCGTGGGCGGCGAGGGTGTCGGCCTCCTCCCGCAGGCACGCCCGGCAGGACCCCGCCCGCCAGGGCCCGGCCGGCGCCGCGGTGCTCCTCCTCGGCCTTCGCCGCGGCGATCCCGCAGGTGCGTTTCGGCTAGGGTGCCGGCTCGGCCTGCAGCGTCACGCGCACCGCCTGCGCCAGTTCGCTGTAGTCCCCGACCCCCGCCGCCAAATAGCGGCGACCCCGCACAGTCACCCGGTCGCCCACACCCAGGGCCACCGTGGACAGCAGCCGGGGGCCCTCGGGGTGGACGTAGAGGGTGGCGTCGGCGTCGTCGATGGACCCCGCCGGCGATGCGTTGCGCCGCCTCCCCGGGGCGTCGTCGAAGACGTAGGGCCCCGCGAGCGTCACCGACGCCCCGTATACGTGTACAGGCCGACCCCGGTCGACCGTCGACGACACCAGGGCCTCGACGTGGACCTCGAGCACGCCCGACATGTCCAAGAACGAAAGCGCCCCAGCGCTCAGGGATGGGAAGGCCGGCACACCCCCAAAGTAGAGGACCCGGGTCAGCCGCCAGCCCTGGGCCCCGCCAAGGCGACCGATCACCGGGTTTCCCGCCAGCCGGGGCCGCCGGCCGCCCGCCGCCCGCCTGGGGCCGTCCCAGCCCCTCCCGGAAGGTCGCCGGGCGCGGCGTCGACGCGACGCGACGCGACGGGGCGGCGGGCGGGCGGCGGGCGGCGACGTCGAAAAAGCGACACCCCCCTCGTTTTTTTGACGCTACCCCTTGCGTCCCGCTTCGGCTAGTGTATAGTAAGGACATGAACGCCGCCGCCGCCACCGCCGCCCTCCTCGCTGCCGCCCTCCCCGTCTACACCGTCTTTATCGTCCAGGACGCGGTCGGCACCCCCGAGCTGGTCCGCGTCGCCGGCGAGCTCGAGACCGAGGAGCTCGCGGTCTGGCAGACCGAGGCCCGCCGGGCCCGCGACGAGGGCGCCCGCGTCGTCCTCCGCCGCGTCGCCTCGGACCTCGGTCGGATCCGCGCCGCCGCGGTGCACGACGCCTGCAACGATGATATGCGCGTCGCCGCCGAGCGCGCCCTCGCGGGCGCGTTGCGCTAACCCCCGGCCCGCCCGGGTCCTGAGGGGCCCGGGCCTACCCAGGAAGATCGCCCTTGCCACACTCGAGCCCCGCCCCTCACACCTACCTCGCGGCCTTCGCCGAGGCCCCCTTCGAGGACTTCCTCGCTGCGGTCCGCCGCGCCGGCCTCGGCTGGCTCGCCGAGGCCCTCGAGGAGAGAGCCGCCGCCGGCGAGCTCGATCCCGAGGCCGCCGCCGAGGTAGCGGCCGCCGCCGCCACCCTCTACTGCGACGATCTGACCCCGTGACCCCCGCCATGCCCCACCCCACCCCCTACCACTTCCTCGCCGGCGCCCTCCTCGTCCTCGCCGGCTCCCTCGTCGCCTCCCTCGTCGCCAGCGAAGGCCCCCTCGCCGCCGCCCTCGGCTTCGTCGTCGGCTTCGCCGGCGCCGACGCGATCGTGCGTTCGTGATCGCGCGCGAAGACCTCCCGTCGATTCTTCAAAAAAATCGACGCCACCCCCTTGCGTCAGCCCCCGCTTAGTGTATAGTAGAGACACAGAGGGCGACGACATGACCACCGAGACCGAGACCCAGACCCAGACCGCGAAGACCGCTCGAGAGCGAGCGCTGGTGTGCCAGACAGCCGGGGCCTACACGGACCGGCTGAACGCCGAGGCGAAGGAGGCGGGCCACAAGTGCCAGCTCGCGCCCCCGTACCCCGACGAGGTGACGGGGCTGGACGTCGCGTGGCGCCTCGCCAGCAACGCCTACAGCGACCTCTGCAAGGACCTCTACGGGTACAGGCCCCGCGGCTCCCGCGGCTTCGACTCCCTCGACGCGCTCGAGGCGGAGGTCGACCGCCTCGGCCGGGAGCTTGAGGCGGAGGTCGACCGCCTCGAGCGGGAGCTCGAGGCCGGGCTTCGCATCCTGCCGCGCATTCTTGACCGCCTTGAAGGCCTGCGGTCCCAGTCGGGCCGCAGCAGCCGGGCCTCGAGGGCGGAGACCGGGGCGGAGGGGGGCGGCGGCGGGCTCGAGGCAGAGCGCGGCCGGGAAGGGGGGACGCGGTGAAGCGCGCGATCCCTCGACCGGGCGAGCGCGGACTGGCCGGCGTCGATCGTCTCGTCAGGCTGGGACACGAAGGGGGGCCGCGCGGGTCCTGTCAAGCGGCGCCGGGCCTACAAGGCCACGGTGAGCGACGTCCCGCCGGCCACGAGGGCCGCGTAGGCCGAGGCCTCGGCGGTGACCAGGGCCGCCCGCGTGGGGTTTAGGGCGGTGCTGAAATAGGCCTGCAGGGTCGCGGGGTTGAGGTCCCACACCGTCCAAAACGCGTTGTCTGCGTTCTGGCGGGCGGTCACCGCGGCGGCCCAGGCCTGCACCTGGCCCTGGTAGGCGAGCGGCAACGCCCCGGCACCCCCCAGGCTGATCGAGCCCGGCACCGCGGGCGCCTGCACCGTCCACGCCCCCAGGGCGTCCAGGTCCACCGACGACGTGCCCGCTGGGTCCCCCAGGCGGGCGACCACCCCGGCCGGGTAGGCGGCCGCGTCGGTGCCCCCCGGCTCTAGGCCGGGCACCCAAATACTGGACGTCGACAGCGAGCTGTATTCGCCCACCAGGCGCGCCTTCCACGCGGGGGTGCTGTGGACCTCTCCCTGGCGCCAGCGGAGTAGGTCCCGCCCGCTCACGAGCAACGCCCCGACCTCGCCCACCGTGATCGGGCCGCGCAGCCGGCAGCCCCGCGGCCCCGCCTGCAGCACCGGCACGTCGGGGATGTCCGGGTACGGCCCCACGGCCTCGGCGCCCGTGCTGGTCGTCCCCGCGCACAACGTCTCGCCCGGGCGCAGGTCGGCCGCCGACCCCATCGCCCGCCGGTATTTGATTTGGATGCGTGCGGTAATGCGGGCGGGCAGCCGGTCGGTGGGGGGGCTCCACGCCCGTGCCTCGGCCGGCACCCACACCATGATCTCGTCCAGCGTGCGGTCGACGATCGCCTCGACCAAAGCCCCCATGGAGGCCCAGCCGGTCGCCAGGGGTTCGGTCGGCGAGCCCACGCCCCCATCCTAGGCCTTGCGCCCCGTGCACGAGCGCCTTATACTACCGGCATGAGACTCCTCCCCGAAGGCCTGGACCCGGTCAAGATCGCCCCCGCAGGCGAAGGCTATACCCGCCACCGCGCCGGCGTGCTGTGCGTCGTGTGGAAGGGGTCCGCCCGGGGCTGGTCGCTGTCCATCACTCACGAGCCGACGGGCCTGGCGGTCGTGCAGGCGGATGCGGCCGGGCATGCGATCCATGGCACGCTCGCTAACGAGCGCAAGATGGTGCGGCTTATGAACGCGCTGGTGGCGCTGGGCACCTGGCCCGCGGACCCCAAGGCGATCCCCGCCGCGTGGGTTCCCGACGTCCTGGCCGCGGCCGCCGCCGCCTTCCCCCGCCCCCCGGGCTGGCGCGTGCGCCGGCTCGACGGCGCCGACACGTGGACCACCGCCAAGGCCGCCGCCGCGGCCTGGGGGCGTAACCGGGACGTGTGGGCGGTCGAGGAGTGGGCCGCCATGCCCGACGGGCGGGCCGACGCCCCCGACCCCCACTACGCCGACGGCCTCACGGCGAACACCTACGGGGGCGGCACGCTGCGCAGCGTGCGCTGGCGCGGGGCAGACTGGGAGCGCCGCCTAGAGGGCGACCAGGTCACCGCGCCCTCCCCCGCGCCCACGCGCCTGGACGTCCTCGTCGCCGCCCTCGACATGGCCTACAGCGGGGACGTGCAGCGGGTGCCGACCGGCGAGGCCGCCGAGGCCGCCGCCGCCGCCGCCCTGGCCGAGGGCCTGGTAGAGGCCACGCACGTCGACCGGGACGGTGGGCGCTGCGACCCGGCGGTCGCCCTGCACTCCTGGCCCGCCCTCCTCCTCACCCGGCGCGGCTACCTCGCCCTGGCGCGCGCGGCCCGGGCCGGCGAGCCGGTCGTCCGCGCGCGCTACTCCAGCAGCGAGGCGGCTCGCACCTACCGGGCCCGGTGCCGCGACCGCGACCCGCTGCCCTGGACGCAAGGCGGCCAGGAACGGGCCCGCGCGCGCGTGGCGTCTTTCCTAGAGCTGCTCGCGGCCCTCGCGGCGCCGCCGACCGTCGAGATCCGCCGCGGCATCCGCCTGGGGACCCGCGGGTACGACGTCCTCGTCGACCTCGGGGACGTGATCGCCTTCACCTACATGCGCGCCGACGGCCGCACGGTGTACGCGACGGGGCGGTGCCGGCCGGTCGTCGCGTGGGCCCCGCGCGGACCGCGCGAAGTCGTCGACGTGGAGGAGCACGGGGCACCGGATTGGGCTCGGCGGGCGGCCGCGGAGCGCCTGCAGGCCTTGACCGCGGCCCCGTAGGGCCTACCCTGCGCCCATGGCGAAGCGTTTGATCGGCATCATGGGCCCCGCGCGAGCGGGCAAGGACACACTCGCCCGGTACCTGGCGGACGCCCTGCGGCCTGCGCGGGTCCTGGCCTTCGCCGACCCCCTGTGGGACGCCGTCGGCGCGGTGGCCGGGCTGGGTGGGCTATTCGACCGCCACGGCCCCACCAAGGACGCGCCTTGCCCGGCCCTGGGGGGCGCCACCGCGCGTGAGTGGGCGATCGCGTTCGGCGGGGGTGCCCGGTCGCACCTGGGCGCGGACGTGTGGGTGCGCCTCCTCCTGGCGAGGGTCGCGGCCCTGGGCGACGACGCCACGGCGATCGTCGTGGACGTGCGCAAGCGCAACGAAGCCGCGGCGATCCGCGCGGCGGGGGGGTTGCTCGTCGGCCTAGACCGCGACCCCGCCGCGCGGGGCGTTGCTGACACCATCCTCGAGGCGGACTGGCGGGACATCGTCGGGGCGCCGGTATACTGCAACACCACTATGGACAGCCTCCACGGGATCGCCTGGGACATCGCCGCCCTCCTGCACGCCTAGGCGTCGAGGTCGAAGGCGTCCAGGAC
>CAZCHJ010000004.1:18828-33138 GCA_964498735.1 uncultured Gammaproteobacteria bacterium
GGGACATCGCCGCCCTCCTGCACGCCTAGGCGTCGAGGTCGAAGGCGTCCAGGACGATCCCGTTGTCGTCCAGGATCTCGACGTGCCGCTCGCTGGCATCCGCGGCCTCGTCCCGAACGTCACGGCGGAGGTCCTGGCGAAAACGCCAGTCGAGGTACCAGGTGGAGGTTTGACGGGTTGTAAGGGTGACCACGTGCACAGGATCCACCTTACCACGTCCTCGCCGCCCGTCAAGCTGTTTCGTACATGGCGACCCCCTGGTCGGCCAGGGGGCCGTCGTCGGGGTCGGCGAGGCCTTCCACGCGCAGGGGGCCGTCGGGGAAGCCGCAGCGGCAGGCCCGGTAGGGCTCCCACAGGTCCGCCGTGATCACCAGCGGCTCGGCCGCCAGGATAGCCGTCCCGTCGATCGCCCACAGGTCGACCAGCCACCGTCGCCGCAAGGGGTCGGGGCGGAAGCGGATCCGGTGGCCGCTGCGCAGGCGGGCCTCGGTGACGGCGCGGAGCGTGGGCAGGCGGAGCGGCGAAGCCACGCCCCAGGCTACCCGCTACTGGCCCAGGCCGGCGCCCAGGCCCATGGCGGCGTTCCACGCGGCGAAGGGGCACCGCGCGGGATCGACCAGCACGGTTTCGGGGATGGAGACCAGGCGGCCTTCGGGGCCGCCGCCCAGCCGCAGGCGTCGCGGATCGTCGGGGCCGAGGGTCGCCCGGTAGAGGGCCGCGACGACGCCGCCCGCGGGGTCCGGCGCCTCGCCGACCAGCACCAGCGCCTCGGGTACCAGCCACAGGCCGGTCTCCTCGCCCAGCTCGCGGACGGCCGCGGCCTGCTGGTCCTCGCCGGGCTCCACCTTGCCCCCGGGGATGAGGTAGGCCCCCTCCCACAGCCACGGCTTGTTGGGCGGCGGCGGGCCGCAGCGCAGCCCCAGGACCCGCCCGGGCGCGATGGTCACGGCGACGACGGCCGCGGCCGCGGTCACGCGAGCACCGCCGCGGCGACGAAGGCCAGGCAGCCGAGGGCCCCGAGGCCGACGGCCAGCCCCAGGAGTAGGCCCATGTAGTCCATGGTGGTTGTATCGTGTAGCATGGCCCCCATGTTACGCCCCCGATTTTCGATGTCAAGCCTTGACACCGCACCGGCCGCCTGCTACAAAAAGCCCATGCCGATCGCGTCCCTCGCCTTTCCCCCCACGTCCCCCCTCGGCGGCTTCCTCCTCGAGGTCGACGGGCACCCCGTGGCCACGCTCCGGGCCGACTACCTGGAGCGCGAGGGCGCGCTCGTCTTCGTCGACGTCCACGCGGACGCCCCCGCGTGGCTCACGGCGGCCGAGGCCCTGCGCCTCGGGGACGCCCTCCTGGGCGCCGACATCCCGGCGGACGCCCCCGGCCCCTCCATGCCCTGCGGCCCCGCCCCCCGCCGGCGCGCCCGCTCGGCCCCCAGCCCCCGGGAGGCGGCCCTGGCCGTCCCCAGCGTCTACCCGTCCATCTACCGCGCGACCCTGCGCACGCGCCGGGGCAAGCGCCGCGTCGACGTGCTCCGGCTGGCCACGCGCCGCGCGATCACACGCGACACGGACGGGGACCTCATGCCCGTGGCGCGCTATCGCCGCGAAGTGCGCAAGGGGATCCTCGTCGACTCCGACGGCTATTGCAGCGCGATCCGCCCGGGGTACCTCACCGAAGACGCACGGTATGCGTTCAAGCCGTCGGCGGCCCCCGAGCCCCGCGCGGCGGCCTACGTCGTGTGGGTCAACAGGTAGGCGCGTTTGCACCCCGTCGATTTTTCTCGCGGACCCCCTTGCGCCCCGGGCGGTGGCGGTGTATAGTCGACCCATGGCCGCCGACACCACCGCCCCCACCTCCCCCGCCGACGACTACGACTTCGACTTCGGCATGACCTCCCAGCCCGCCCCCAAGGCCCCCGCCGCCCCGGCGGACCGCACCGACGACCTGGTCGTCGTCACCGACGCCAAGGGGCGCGACTACCTGCGCCACGCCGGCATGGGCTGGCACCCTAACAGCCGCCGGCGCTAGGCCCGGGGGCCCCTAGGCCAGCCCCGGGGTGACCTCGGCCGAGGGGCCGGGGTCCACGGGGTCCGGCGTGGCGGGCTGGGGCTGGCCCTCGGCGGGCTCCACCGACGCCGCGGCCACGCGCTGCAGGTCGGCCAGGGCGTACTCCCACCGGCCCAGCACCATGCGCCGGCGCACCCGGTGCAGCTCGCCCAGGCGCCGGATCATGCGCACGGGCACCCCGGTAAAGGCCTCGCCCTCGGCCGGGGTCACCCACGTGTCCGTGGGGTCCTCGGGGCCGTCGTCGGGCGGGGAGAGTTCTAGGCCCTGGGCCTCGGGCAGGTTGCCGATCGCGGCGGCGCAGCCCTCGGGGCCCATGACCTCGAGCGCCCGCAACGCCGTTAGGGCGCCGGCAAACGCCGTCAGGGCCGCCGCGCGCTCGGAGGTCGACGGCGGGCTCAGGGGGTTCCACGCCACGCGCATGGTGCGCGGGACCATGCCTCGGAGCACTTGCGCCCACGTGTGCTGGCGCACTGCGAGGAGGTACGGGGCGATGAAGGTGCGCCCGCGCTCGAGCGAGAGATTCCACACGAGCCGTGAGTTTTCGTCGCTAGAGAACCCGGCCGGCATGAGCATGTAGTACTTGCTCATGGGGATCCCCAGGTTGGCCGCGACGTGCGCCATGAGCGGCGCTAGCGCGCTGTCCACGCCGGACAGGGAGCCGGCCAGCGGGCTCTCCACGCGGCTCCCGTCGGCCTCCAGGATCATGGTGTTAGTTTGCGACCATGCGCGGAGGTTGCCGTCCACGACGCGCCGCGCCGTGTCCTCGTCGGCGGATACCATTTCCGCCCACCCCGGCTGGTAGAACACCATCCCGCCGGCCTTCCCCAGGAGCGCGCGCGTGGCCTGCAGGCCGGACAGGAGGGCGGCCAGGGGCTCGGCGACCCGCTGGAAGATCGAGAGGCCGTCGTCGGTGGTCAGCCGGAAGGCGCGCGACGGGTGCACCGCCCCGAGCCCGGGCAAGAAAGGATCACGGCGCGGGTTGCGCGGGCGCACGTTGTGGACGTCGTATTGGAGGGCGTCGCCGAAGTTGGCGGCGCCCAGGTCCCGGACGGCGCCGCGGATCGTGAAATCGCGCCGGTCCACCGTGCGGATCCACATGAGATCGTTCCGGCCGCTCCCGTAGGGCGCTGGCGCCGAGGGGCGGCCGTCGGCGAACCCGAGCACGCCCAGGGCGTCGCCGTAGGCCCTGGCGGCCTGCCAGGTACGGCGCACACTCCCGAGCACGTCCAGGTTTTCCGCGAGCGTTTGCTCGGCCTCCGCCGCGTCCTCCCACGACCCCCACCCGCACGCGCGGGCGCGCTCCTCCATGTCGGCGGTGGTCGGGCCCGTGGTGACGGTGTAGCCGGCGGCCAGGGCCTCCTCGGGGAGGAGGTCGACCGCCCGCTTCCCCAGGCCGGTGGTGAGCAGGGCCGTGATCTCGTCGAGACCTAGGTCACGCGACTGCGCAAAGCGCACCCCAGCACTGTCGTCGGGGCCGGTGCGCGGGTCGACGACGATCCCGAGCCCGCGCTCCCGCGCGGACGCCGGGTCGAGCGGATCGAGTCCGAACCCGTCGCGGGCCCCTCTGCGCCTCTGTCCAGCCTTACCCATCACCCCAGCCTAGGCCAGGGCGCGCCGGGCCGCTAGGCGGCCTGGGCCTTGGCCTTGGCCCGGCTGGTGACCTTGGCGGTCTTCGCGCCGCGGACCTCGGCGCCGGAGAGCATCTTGTCGGCCTTCCGCGCCATGGCCTTGATCGCCCGGGAGACCGGGGCGCTGTAGTTGCCCTCGCTGTCCGGCTGGAACCCGGACCACTTGCCGACCTCCTCATAGGAGCGATCCGGGTTCGCGGCCAGGGCGGTGAGCGCCTTGCCCAGGGGCGCGTTGATGGCGAACCGGGGCAGGTTGTCGTGGTACTCGGCGTCGGCGACCGCGACGGGCGCGAAGTACCAGGAGCCGCCGCCAGACGTGACGAAGCCGAGTGGCTTGTAGGCGCGGGGGCGCCCCTTCTTCGGGGTCGTCGGGGAGAGGTTGATGCGGGTCGGATGTGCCATACGCGCAGAGTAAGACCGCCCGCGCCGGCTGCAATCCCCCGGCCCAAAAAACAACAAAAAGGCATTGACGTTGTGGCGGGAAACTTGTACATGGACCCGCCCAGCACGCCGCCCGCGTGACCTTGCCGGCCGCGCCGGCGGCCCCATCCTGGGGGGGTGCGGAAGGCCCCCGTTGGATGGATCACCGTGCCCCTCGGGGCAGACCTCACCCCCGCGATCGAGAAAGCGGCGATCCTGGCCGCCGTGCGTGGCGTCGACCAGCCAGGCTGGGCCGCGCTGGCGCTGGGGGGATGGGGCGTGGTCGTGGGCAGCGCCGCGGGGCCGTGGGCCGGGCCGGCGGACGGGGCGAGGTGGCGGGGCCTAGCGCTGGACGGCGAGCCGGTGTACCTGCACGCCGAACGGCCCCGCGGCGCCCGCAAGGGTCTGCAGGTGATCCCCATGGCGTCGGTGCGTGACCTCACCCCGGACGCCTGGGCGCCGGTCGCCTGGCCCGAGGCCGCCCCGCAGGTCAACCTGGCCCTGGCCGGGCCGTTCGGCGCGATCGCCGAGGCGTGGTCGGGCCTTACCGGGGTGGAGCCCACGGCCGCCCTCACGGCCGCCCTGGTGTCGTTTTCCACGGCGCTCGCCGGCCGTGTGGAGATCGCCATCGGCGATTGGACGGAACACAACCCGGCCCTGTGGGGCATGGTCTCCATGCCCTCGGGCGTGAGAAAGAGCCCGCTCCTCGAGCTGGCGATCGCGCCGTGGTGGGCCTACCAGGCCCGCGCGGTGGCCGAGTGGACGGCGGCCCGGGACGTCGACGACGACGACGACGAGGAGGGGGAAGCCCAGCCCCCCGCGATCCTGGTGAGCGACTTCACCCCGGCCTCCCTGGACATTGCGCTGGGGAGCACCCCCGCGGTGTTCCTGCAATCCGACGAAGCGGATGAGTTTTTTGCGGCCGCCACGCGCGGCGACCGGGTGCAGCTCGGCCCCCTGTTGAAGGGGTACAGCGGCGCCCGCCTCGGGGGCGTGCTCCGGGTGACCCGCCGGTCGCGGGTGGCCGTGGACGCGCGCGCGCGGATCGGGCTGTTGGGCCTGTGCCAGCCGTCGGTGCTGTATGGGGCCGCGCAGCGCCGCGAGTTCCTGGACCAGGGCCTGCTGGGCCGGGCCCTGTGGGCCGTCGCGCACGCCCCCACCGAGGGCGACGTCGCCCGCCTAGAGCGCAAGCGGCCTGGGGCGCGGGCCGACGTTGAAAAGCGCTGGCGCACCATGCTGGGCCGCATCTTCGACCTCCCACAGGTGGAGCGCGGGCCCGCCGGCGACGTCGGCCAGCCGCTTGTGTGGAAGGTATCCCCCAAGGGGGAGCGGGCGATCCTGGCGTTCGCCGACGAATGCAGCGCGGCGGCGGCACCGGGCGCCCAGCTCCATGACCTGCAAACGTGGTTGCGCAAGGCCCACGGCCACGCGGCCCGGCTGGCCGCCACGCTGGCCGCCGCCGACGGCCTGCCCCCCGACGGGGTGATCGCGGACGACGTGGTCGCCCGCGCGATCGCCCTTACCCGCGACTTTATCGCCCACGCCCGCGCCGCCTGGCAACACGCCGGCTGGCCGCCCGCCACCGACGACGCCCGCCACCTGTGGCTGCGCTCGGCGGCCCTCCGCCGGGAGGGCGTGTCGACCGTCCGGGACGTCGAGGAGGCCCTCCTCCCCGGCCCCGAGTGGGGCCCCGCCCGCGTGGACGTCGCCCTCTCGATCCTCGAGGACCGCGGCTTCGTCCGCCTGCGCCGACCCAAGGGGGCGCGCCGCCCCGAGGCCGTCGAATGGAACCCCCTTGCAACCTAAACGGCCGGTAACGCGCGGCGTGCCTTCCGAGCACATTACCGCGCGGCAGTGCGCCCCCTCACACACCACGGGGCTGGACACGGGCCCGACTGTTTCATATAGTACGGGGGTGGAAAAGCGATATATGGTGGTAAAAGCGTTGCGGCCCATCCGCGTGGTCGTCCTCGAGGCCGGGGACACCGTTCTACTGATCGAGGGGTCAGCGACCGCGGCGGCCGTGCGCGCCGCCCGCGACGCGGGCAAGGGCAAGGTGACGATCCGGGGGGTCGAGGTGCCGATTGGCACCATCGCGGTCGTGGGCGAAGACCTGGACAAGGCCGACGCGCTCGCGCTCGACGGTGAGCCCCCGGCCGACTAGGCTGGGGGCATGGCCGACCCCACGTTCCCCATCCCCGCGCCCTCGGGGGACACGGTCTCGCAGATCGTGACCATGATCGCGCTCTTGGGGTGGGGGTGGCGCCGCATCGGCGTGGCCGTCGGCAAGATGGCCGACATGCTGGGCAAGGGCTTGGCCTTTTTTGACAAGGCAGGTACCGCGCTGGCGGACATCCAGGCCGATGTGCGCGCGGCGCGCGGCGACGCGCAGGCCTTGCTGGCGGCGATCCGCCAGGTGGAGGCCCGCCACGACGCGGCCCTGAGCAATCACGCCATGCGTATCGACGCCCTAGAGCGGGCGGCCGGCACCACCGGCCCCTTCCCGGCCGTCCCCGCGGAGCGGCGGCATGGATAAGGGTCAGCGCTGGGCGCGCTTTCTGGCGCTGGTCGGGCAGGGCCACACGCTGCGGGCCGCCGCCGTCGCAGCCGGCGTGGCCGAAGACGTCGTGGCCGTGGCCGTGGCGGTAGGCGGGCCCGAGGCCGAGGCGATCCGGGCCGCGCAGGGGCGGGCCGCCGTGCGGCACGAGCGCCGCGTCCTGGCAGCGCTCGAGGACGGGGGGACGGCCGCGTTGAAGGCGTGGGAAGAGATCGCGCGCTTGCGGCGCCTGGACCTGCGCCCCCCCGACCCCGCGGAGCGGGATCCGTTCGCCGCGCTCTCCGCGGCCGTGCTCGTGCGGGCCACGCCCGCCCAGGCGGCGGTCCTGCGGCAGGCGGCGACCGCCCGCCGCGAAGCGGAGGTCGTGGCCCGGACCCTGCTAGGCTGGCCGCTCGGCGACGGCGGCGTAGATGTTGCTGACGGCGCGGAGGTCGACCCCGGCCGGGAGGTCGATCACGGTGAAGTCGCCGGGGAGGCCGCGGGCGCACCGTAGCGGCGGACCGTCGGGCCCCTGGTAGTAGAGGTCCGCCCAGCCGGCCGGCCGGTCCTCGGCGATGTCGTCGGGCACGGGGGCGAGGTAGTAGTGGGCAGGGTCGCGCTCGGGACGCGCGAGGGTGGGGTCGAAGGCGGGGTCGTGCATGGCCGTAAGGTAAGGCCGCCCCGCACCCACGCCAGCCCCTACTCCCAGGCCCCGTTGCGGGTGCGGCGGAGCCCCAGCGAGTGCATGGCCGCGGCGCGCGAGCGGGCGGCTTGGCGCCCACGGGCCTGGCCCTCGGCGCGCTTGGCGAGGTAGGCGTCGACCTCCGCCTCGCCGGCGGCCGTCAAACTGTAGGCAGACCAGTCAGACGGGTCCGCGTCGCCCTTGTAGTCCAGGAGCCCGGCCGCAGTGCACCGGGCGAGGGTCTCAAAACCGTAGGAGCAAAACCCGCCGGCCCGGACCTGGGCGGCACACTCGCGCATGGCGTTCGTGATCGACATGCTGCGACTATACCACCGGGTCCCGGTCTAGTCCAGGACTTTCTGCAGGTGCACCGCGGCGATCGTGCGGGTCGACCGCTGGCCGGTACCCCCGCAGTGTGGGCAGACGTCCCCGCACGGGCAGGGCTCGGGACGGGGGAGGGAGACGACCACCCGGCCGTCGCGTACCTCGAGGACGCGCCAGCGGGGGCGCGGGTCGGCAGCCTGGCCGGTGGAGCGCATGAAAGATCGGGTGTGCTCGGCGAGGTCGCCTGGCTGCAGGGTCGGCGCCGACGGGAGGGCGGCCCACGCCGCGGCGGCCTGGGGTCCGGGCCCCCACCAATACGCGCGCGGGTCCGGGCCCTTGCGGGCCTGCAGGGTCCGGGCCGCCGACGGCCCGCCGCCGTTGCACATGGCGAAGGCGCGCGCGGTGTAGTCGGGGGCGAAGCCGGCCGGCGCGATCCACCCCGCGGCGTACCACGACGCGAGCACGGCCTCTTCGTCGCATACCCACGCACCGCGGCGCAGGTCGGCCCCGTGGGCCAGGCCCCCGAGCGCCTTGCGCAGCCACCCCTGCCCCTCGGGGCCGATGCGGGCCGCGTAGTCGGGTGCCAGGCCGGGCAGGCGAGGGGTCACGCCGGGCACAGGTAGAAGGCCTCGATCGTGACGTCGGCATCCGCCGCGTCGACGATCCGCGCGACGACATCCCACCAGGTGTCGTCGGTGTAGGTAGGGACCGCGATCACGGTGCGGCGGCCGTTGGGGGTGCGCACTTCGGCGTAGGCCATGATCAGGCCTCCCACACGTCGACCGCGTCGACGATGAGGTGGTCGCCGAGGGCGGGCGCGTCCTCGCCGGCGCGGAAGGCTTCCCGGGTGGGGAGGAGGCGGCCCTCTGCGAGGGCCGGCATGTTGTCTTTTGGCATGGGGGCAGCGTACCAGGCCGCCCCCCGGCCTGTCAAGTGGCCGGCGTCCAGGCGCACCGGGCCACCTTGACCTGGTGAGCGCCGCGGAAGTCGCCCTCGCCCTTGACGTCCCCCGCCAGCCGGCCGGCCATGCCGACCGTGACGTCGGCGCGGTGTGAGGTGAGCCACACGAGATCGTGACCCGTGGCGACGTCCCGGAACGTGATCGCCATGCTGGGGCCGTAGGCGCCGTCGAAGGCGGCGACGCGCAGCACCCGGACGTCGGCCTGGAAGGTGCCGGGCACCGGGACCGGCTTGCGCTTGCCGCGCATGACCGGCACTGCGACGTAGGGGCCGGCGGCGGGGGCGGGCTGGCCGTCGGCCCAGGCGCGCCAGTAAGACACGATCGCCGCCGCGCCCACCCCGAGCACCGCGGCCGGCCAGTAGCCGACGCGGCCGAGCACCGCGAGCGACCCAAAAAAACCCTCGGCCTCGACGTCCAGGCCGCGCATCCACGTGAGGACTTCGCCGGCGAGGGCGTGGTCGGCGGGGGTCGGCTTGTAGGCGCAGCGCTCCCCGAGGCGGGCCTTGGACAGCGCCCGCACCACTTCGTTTTTTGTGCTCTGACAGCCGGTCTCGCGGGCCCGGCGCCCGCTCGTCCACCCCTCGGAGCGCACCGCGCAGGCGACGTGGGCGAGGAAGGCCTCGGCGTGGTACCCGTCGCGGCGGCCGCCGCCGCCGAGGGTGAGAGCGATGGTGGCGGCGGCGGCGGCGTCCAGGGCGGCGACCAGGGCCGCGAGGGCGGGGGCGAACCCCAGGCGCAGGCGCTCGAGGCAGTCCCCACCGACGCGCGTAACCGTGCCATCGGGGCGGCGGAACACGTAGCAGGCCTTGCGGCGGCGGGCGACCCCGCAGGCGTCGCAGACCAGGCACCCCGCGTGGTCGATCGCGCCCGCCGCCGGGTCGGTGTCGAGGTCGACGCCTGCCCCGCGGAACAGCGCCAGCGGCTCGCCGTCGTCGGCGGTGAGGGCGACCAGCTCGCCGGCGTAGGCGCCCACGTCCGGCAGGGCGGGCTGGGTGAGGGTGAGGGTGACGCGGCAGAGGAGCACCGCGGCGTCGTCCCGGCCGACCAGGCGCGGCGCGCCGATCTCCAGGTCGAGGGCGACCGGGACGTCGGGGTAGCGCCGGACGAAGCGCTCGTGCGCGGCGGTGGCGGCGGCGGCGAAGGTGCGGGCGGTGGCGGGGTCGAGGTCGGCGGCGAAGTGCATAGGGATGGTATAGCGGCAAGGCGGCGGGCTGTCAAGCACCCCTGCAAGAAAAAACGACTAGGCCCAATACACGAGCGTCGCACCGCGCGCGATCGCATCCCGGACGAAAGCGCGCGCCGGATCGAGGAAGCCGTCCCGGGCCGCCGGCCCGGCCTCGAGGAGGGCGAGGAGGCGCGCGGGCTCGGCTTCGCCGTGGCCACCGCCGTCGCACGGGAGCGTCCGCAGGGCCCGCAGCATGGGCTTGGCAGTGGGGCCGCAGTGCAGCCCGGGCCGGGCCGGCCGCACCCGACACCCCGCGCCGCCGCACGTAGCGCAGGGGCGCGCCGGCGGGTCGACGAGCACGCCCGCCCGTGCACGGTCGCGGGCCTCGCCGCAGTCCAGGGCCGCCGGGACGGGCGGGAGGGAGGCGGCGAGATCCCCGAGGGCGTCCAGGCCGGCGGCGGACCGGGGCGGGCGAGCGGTGTTCCACGCGAACACCTCGCCCACCCATGCGTGGCGCGCGCCCCATTGCTCGCCTTCATAGGCGATCTCGGGGACCCCCAGGGATTCCCGGCGCGCGCGGGCGTCGGTGCGGGCCTGGTAGCGGGCGGCGCTCTCCCGGAGCGCGGCCTGGGCCGCGTCGTCCAGCGGCGCCCCGTCGAGATAGAACGCCGTGGCGGCGGCCTCGCCGGCGGGGGTAGGGCGGCGCTCGGCACACCAGCACGGCTCAAGCTGTGCGGGCTCCTCGGGCATGGGGGCATTGCTGTAGAGTTCGATACCCATGGTGACGGTCCTAGATGGCCGCAAAGGCCGGGGAGAGGGCGGGGAGGGCGCCAGCGGCGACCAGGGCCGCCCGGTACTCCAGGGCGGCGGGGGTGAGGACGTTGTAGTCGCGGAAGGTGCGCTCGTCCCGCACTAGACGGGTGAGCGGGGTCCGGGTGGCCGAGATCGTGGCGACCGGCCGGCCGTTGCAGGTGTCCAGATAGACCACCCGGAGCAGCCGGACGGCGGCGGCGGCGGTGAGGCGGAGAGAGGCGGGCGGGGTGGGGAGTGCGGCGGCCATGGGTGGACTATACACCGGGCTTGCTCGGGGAGCAAGCCCTTTTTTCAAGGGGTCAGAGGCCGATTTCGTCCATGAAGGCGTCCACGTCGTCGCCGTGCCGGCGCTCGTATTCGTCCAGGAGGGCCGCCCGGACGGTGGAGTGGTCGACCCCCAGGGCGCCGCCCCCCAGCTCGAGGAGGGCGTCGGTGAGGGCGTCGTCGGTGAGCCCGCGCACGCGGGCGGTGGGGAGGCAGCGCTCGGCGACGAGACCCGCTAGAGGGCCCGGGCCCTCCCCTGGTGCGGGCCCGCCCGAGGAAGGGTCCAGCGCCCGGGCGGTTACGGCATCCGCCCGCTGATCGTGATCGGCGCCGGCGCTTCGGTCCCGCCCAGCCCGATCACCCACTGCACTAGGGCCCGGAGGGCGGCGCCGGCGAGCCCGCTGACCATGTCGAGATCATCGGACCAGTCCACGACCCCGACCCCGAAGGCAGGGGCGATCTTGAGCGGGCGCTGCGAGTCGGCGTCGGTGAGCGTCACGCGCCAGTGCCCGGTCTGACCCTCGAAGACGACGACGACTTGGCCGGGGACGACGACCGCGTCTGGGTCCTCCTCGTCCCCGAGGGAGACGTAGAAGCGGGCGCCGGTCCCGTCGAGCTCGTCCTCCTCCCTCCCCTCGCCTGGGAGCTCGATCTCCACCAGGCGCTCCGCGCCGATGTCGACGTCGACGCGTTCGACGTCGACGAGGAGGAGCGTGTAGTCGCCTTCCTGCCCCGTGGCCTCCAGGGTCCAGAGGATCGGTCTGCTCTCCGCGTCCCTCCCGCCGGGGTCGGCGTAGGCGAGGGACTTCACGGCGAGGAAGGAGGCCGGCGCCGCGTCGGTGTATACCAGGACGGAGTAGAGCTTCGGGTCGGCGGACATAGTCTTGCGGTCGGTGGCGGTCATGTTCTTAGTAGTATGCACCCCGCGGGCCCGGGGCGGGGGTGCCAAAAAACCCTGTATATACGCGGGGCCTTTCTGCCCGCCCGCCGGGCCACTATGACAGGGATGTCATACCAAAACCGCGCAAACCCGCTGGAAGGCCCGCAGCGGCCCGTCCGGCGCTATGACACGGATGTCATACCCTGACCCGCGTGTCATAGGGGGATCCGCCTATGACACTTTTGTCATAGCCCTGTCATGGATGTCATACCAAAACCGCGCCAAGCCGGCCTGCGCCGCGACACGGATGTCATAGCACGAAACCGCGCGCGGCCTAAGTGGTGATTTTCGCAGGGTTTGGCACGGGCCTTGGCCGCGGTCCGCCACTTGTATATAACCTCTGGCATGCACACCGGTGACTTCCACACCACGGCCCTCCTCACCACGACCACCATGCAGTCGCGCGACGGTCGCGCGTGGCGCCTCACCTCCCTGTCCTACGGCCCCTCCTCGCGGCGGGTGGAAGTCTACGCCGTCGACGCGGACGGGATGGAGACCTTCAAGGGCTACTATGACGAGATCGCCCTGCGCGTGGCGAACCCCGCCGTCCGGGCCTTTGTCGAGGTGGCCCAGCCCATCGTCGTCGCCCTCACCCGGCACAACCTCGAGTGCGGCACCTTCCGCACCCGTGAGGTCGCCCTCGGCTGTGGTCGCCTCCGGGCCCTACTGTGAGGCCCCGGCCTTCCGCGGGATGCCCCCCGGCCAGCAAGTGTGGAGCGTGATCGCCTCACCGACGCGCGACGGCAAGCGCTACGGTGCCAGCCACCCGGCTCACCACGCGGCCTCGCTGGAGGAGGCCCGGGCGCTCGTGCGGAAGCTGGCCGCGGGCGCTCGCGCCCGCTACGTCAAGGCCGCGGGGTGACCGGCGGGGCGGACCCGCCCTCGCCAAAAAATCGACGGGGCCCTTGCAAAAAGGGCTTGCGGGCGCGGCGGTCCGGGTGTATACCATACCTATGGACGCCGCCGCCGCCCTCCCCCGCTACACCGTGCTCGTGATCGGGGGCCCCCGCCGCCCCACCGTCCGGGTGGCCGGCCTCCTCGAGGACACCGAGCTGGCCCTCTGGCAGGCCGAGGCCGCTGCCGCCCGCGAGGAGGGTCTGCCGGTGTGCCTGCGCACGGTGTCCACCGACGTCGGCCGCTTCCGGTGCCAGGCCTTCCACGACGCCCCGGCCGGCGAGCAACAGCGGGCGGCCGCGTCGGTGGTCAGGTGGAGGTCGGCCGAGGGGGGCGGGGGCGGGGGCGGCGGGGGCGGCGGCGGTGTGGTCACAAACCCCCTCCTCGCCGGTCTGGCCCGTCCGGGGCGCGCGTGACCGTGCCCGTGGCGGCGGGGCCGCGGGCCGCCAGAACTCGCTGGAGGTCGTCGTGGGCGCGGTCGAAGCAGGCGAGCGTGGCGACCAGCGCCGGCGCGGCTCGCTCCAGCTCGGAGCGCAGGCGCAGGTGCGTGGCGCGCACCGTGTCCGCGCTCCGCCCCAGGTGGGCCAGTCCGTCGCCGCCGTTCGCCGCGTGGACGAGCAGCGGCGCGATCTTGTCGGCTGCGCGGACGAGACGCGCCTCGGGCTCGAGCTGGGCGCGATAGCGCGTGACCCAGGCGGCGACGGCGGAGCCGGCCCCGAGACGGCGCGCGATCTCGGCGGCGGCGGCGGCCTCGCGGCTGGCCTTGGCGGCGGCCTCCTGATCCGAGAGGGTCACCAGCGTGTCGGTGTCGTCGGCGATCGCCTCGACGAGGTCGTGGACGAGGGAGAAGGCGGCGACCGTGCCCTCGTGGTAGTCGTAGCCCTCGAGCGGGGCGAGCTCGAGAGCGAGCAGGCCCACCATGGCGGTGTGGGTCGTGTCGGTCTCGCGCTGGCCGTCGCCATGTCGCGTCGCTCTCTGCACCTTGCCGAGCATGAGCGCGAGATCCGCGATCTCGTGGAGGCGAGCCACGACCCGCTCGGTCGGGGCGTGCTCCGCCGGAACGGGGACGCGATTCGCGGGCGTCCGCCGCTCCGCGTCCAGCCGCTCGGAGCAGATCTGGGCGGCACGGGCGGCGGCATCGGGCGCCGTCGCGTCCCAGCCCGCCCGCTGGAGCGTGCCTGCGACGACGTCGAGGAGCTCCTCCCCGTCGAGACCTCCGAAGGGCTCGCCCCAGGCAGCCGCGAGGAAGTAGTTGCCGCAGACGACGCACACGGTCTGGTCGCAGACCTCCAGCGTCAGGGGCCCTCGTCGTGCAAGGATCCTGGAGCCCTGGGTCACTTCTCGGTGCTCGTCGTCGTCGTGTGAGCTCGCCATGACTCCTCTATGACACGGGATCGCCGCCGATGTCAAGGCCCCCCTGACGGTCGATCTGCGTGTAGGTGCAAGACACGTACCCGTCGCGGTCGGAGTCGAGCGCCCACGGATCGGGGAAAGAGGGGCCCCGGTAGACCTTGACGGGGCACCGCCGCCCGGGGTATCCTGGCGTGGATGTCTTTGCAGCACACTCACTGGAAGGTCGAAATCACTCACTGGGTCTGGGTCTGGGCGCCGACGGC
>CAZCHJ010000005.1:0-3945 GCA_964498735.1 uncultured Gammaproteobacteria bacterium
GTCGGAGTGATAGGACTTGAACCTACGACCCTCTGGTCCCAAACCAGATGCTCTAGCCAACTGAGCTACACTCCGTTATATACACGTGCCGAGAGCCAGGATCGAACTGGCGACACAAGGCTCTTCAGGCCTCTGCTCTACCACTGAGCTACCTCGGCGTAAAAAAACAGTTAACAAGTAACATTCAACAATTAACGTCTGCACTCCAGTCAATTGTTAATCGTTATCTGTTAACTGTCTCTTGTGGACCAGAGAGGACTCGAACCCCCCACCTCCTCGGTGCAAACGAGGCGCTCTACCAGATGAGCTACTGGCCCATAAAATAACGAAAAGAAGTATATCAGCCATGTCTATAAAAGTCAAGAAGGTGATTTTACATTGACTTTTTGTGTTTTTTCTTATATTCTCACCTCTATTATGGCTATAGGAAAAGGCGAACAACTTCATCATATCACTACTCACAAAAATATTCTTTCGGCACGGTATGAAATTCTTCGAGCTGTGCGGGAGTTTTTTTGGTCTGAAAAATTTTTTGAAATTGAATCACCAACGATTGTGCGACATCCTGGACAAGAGCCTAATATTGATGTGATTCCAGTAATTCTACATGATCACCAGAAACAGGAGTTTCAAGGATATTTACATACGTCTCCTGAATATACGATGAAAAAAATGTTGGCAGCTGGATTCGAGAAGATCATATATCTCGGCAAAGTGTTTCGCAACCAGGAAAGTATGAAGGACTTACATAATCCTGAATTTACCATGGCAGAATGGTATCGTGTGGGCGCAACTCTCAACGATTTGATGAATGATGTGGAACATGTGTGCAGAAATGTAGCTGAACGATTGATTACACTTCATCCTCAGTTTGAAAAAAGTGCGAGTAGATTTATCACCGAAACATGGAAGCGAATTACGATGGAAGATTTGTGGTTTGAAACAATTTCGGTTGATCTTAAAAATATTACTACTCGAGAACAATTTATACAGGTTGCAAGAAGTCGGGGGTATCAGGTTCAGGATACTGAACAATATGAGGAAATATTTTATCGTATTTTTTTGCAAGAAATTGAACCAAAGTTAGTCTCAATGGGATTGGTAATGATTTACAATTATCCAGCAGCAATGGCGTCGCTTTCCCGCCTTACTCCTGATGGGAAGTATGCTCGAAGGGTCGAAGCGTACATTGATGGAGTTGAGCTTGCAAATGGATTTGAAGAATTGACTGATGCTGATGAACAACGGGAACGTTTTGTGAGTGAGCAAAAAGAGCGAAAGCAGTATGGAAAACCGGTCTATACGATCGATGAAGAGTTTATCGAAGCTTTAAAATATATGCCTGAATCTTCTGGAATAGCGCTTGGTATCGATCGATTGGTTATGGCCCTCACGGGTTGCAAAAATATCGAAGATGTGTTAGTATTGCCCGGTAGAATTATGTTTTAATTGCTTTATATGGCAGATACATCAGAAATTAAAAAAGGTGTCGTTCTTCGACACAATGGAACCCTCTATGTGGTTACCACGTTTCAGTTTGTAAATCCTGGTAAAGGTCAGGCGTTTACTAAGATGAAATTAAAGTCTATTGATGGCGCAAAAGGCACTGAACTTACGTTCAAGAGTGGAGAAAACGTAGATATTGTCGATGTGTTTCATGAGAATTTACAGTTCCTCTATCAGAATGGTGAGTTTTATTCCTTTATGAATAAGGAAAGTTATGAAACTATCGATGTTTCAAAAGATGTTCTTGGAGACGATGCAGCATATCTCAAAGAAGGGCTTGAGGTCGTTGCTTCACTTCATGATGGAGTCGTTGTTGCTATCCAATTGCCTAAAAAAGTTAATTACATGGTAAAGACTGCGCCTCCTGCTGTAAAGGGTGATAGTAGTAGTGGAAATGTTACAAAGGAAATCGAACTCGAGAATGGGCTCAAGATCCAGGCACCTATATTTATCAAAGAGGGCGAGGAGATTATGGTAAATACTGAAACTGGAGAATACGGTGGACGGGTACAAGAATAAAATATTGGAAATTAAAAAAACACCTTGAAAAAGGTGTTTTTTATATGATTGAAAAATAGCGTAAAAGCCAAACAATCACACTTATTTGAAGTAAAATAATTAAATACAGTGGAATTTGAAATGAATATTTTTTTGTTTTGTGTCGAAAGGTGTTCATGGCCCAGAGAGCAGCAGGGGATCCGCCAATTAGGGTGAATAGTAGAAGTGTTTTTTCAGAAATGCGTCTACCTGAAATTTGTGATTGTGATTTGTCGATCAAAAAAATAAAAAAAGTGATCAGATTAATCACGATAAAATATACAAGTATTAGATGTACCGGATCAGTGAAAGAAAATTTGTTCATGTGGGATTAATAATACTACCCTGATGGTATTTTCGATCTTCATCTGCAAGTTGGATCAAGTCTTCGCGAACTTTATCTGGATGCGGAACCTGTCGAAATACAATGCTTGAGGTGGTTGATGCAGTAGTAATAGTTACATCTCCATATTTGAAGAACGTACCCCATACCCCTCGTGTCTGCGTCGTAATGTCTTGAATACGATAGAGATCGAGCTCAGTCGTAATTTTGTGAAATAAACCATGCTGCTCTACATCCACAATTCGGTCATTGGTGACAATCCAAATATCGAGATAGTAGTCGATAAATTGCGCATAGAAGAATAGATACGTCGAGAGATAATACAGACTACCACCGAGGACAATGAGAGGGTAAATTTGGCTGTCGATTACTGAGTCAGGGTACATGTGTCGTGCAATCAAAAAAAGTACAATTGGAATAATCCAGAGCACGAGAAACAGAAGTAGTGTTGGAATAAAGGTAAACGGGTGTCTTCTCAAAATATAGACCACATGTTCGTAACTTTTTTGTCGAATGAATTTGCTAATGTGCATACTTAGAAGGAATTTCCATTATCAAATAGGATAAAAGGTTTACTCCAGTCAATCACTGATACGTTTTGCCATGTAAAAAATAGAGTGATGAGTGTGAAAATAATCATTATTGTGGTAATGGTGAAACTTGCAAATGTGAGAGCCCCGGTTGAAAATATATGATACGCATTAATCAGTGAAAAAATAATAAAAACACACAAGAAACCAAGATATATGAAGAGGAAGATGTAGAGGGGGAAAGCGATCATAGAAGTTCAAAATCCAAATACCAAAGTTCAAATAAAAAGTTTAATACTAAAGTAATTTATGTTGATCAGGTTTAATTACGTTAATTTTTAAGTGTTCGTAACTTTTGATGGTTGCTTTTCGTCCGCGTGGAGTTCTCTCAATCATTCCGATTTGAATCAGGTATGGCTCGTATACTTGTTCAATTGTTTCCATTTCTTCTGCGACCGCAGCTGCGAGCGTATTTAATCCCACAGGTCCACCCTCAAATAAGGTAATAATTGAAATTAGAATTTTTCGATCAACTTCATCGAGTCCATAGTGATCGACATTGAGCATCTCGAGTGCTCCCGCTGCGATTTCTTTGGTAATTATACCACTGTGTTTTACTTCGGCATAATCACGGACGCGCTTGAGCAGTCGATTTGCAACACGAGGTGTTCTCCGTGATCTCTCGGCAATCAAATTCGTGGCGTCAGTATCGATTTCAACTTCAAGAATTTTTGCATTGCGTGCAACTATTTTTGCAATGTCACTATTTTCATAAAAATTGAGATGGAATACATGGCCAAATCGGTCGCGAAGTGGAGGAGATAGTAAGTTGAGTTTCGTTGTTGCACCAATTAAAGTAAATCGCTCGAGTGGCATACGAAGTGTGCGTGCTGCTGGTCCTTTTCCAATAATAATGTCGAGTGCATAGTCTTCCATGGCACTATACAATACTTCTTCGACAGACTTGTTGATACGATGAATTTCATCGATAAACAATACATCTCCTCGTTTTAAGTTTGAAAGTATTGC
>CAZCHJ010000005.1:4045-18926 GCA_964498735.1 uncultured Gammaproteobacteria bacterium
TTGGACGAGACGCTCCTGTGTCTCTTCATTAGGGAGGAACCAGTCTTCGTTGTTTTGGTTCAAATCTGTCATATGGTAGGTAGTGTAGCACATCATGTATCACATATCACGTATTAATAGTGTATGTTTTTTTGTTACGTGTTATATGAAATATGCTACGTGTGGATAACCTGTAGTTATTATCGGGATAGTTATGGTTGGTCATGAATTTTAAATGTGATACAATACGTACTGCCGCAATAAAAACACAACATATTGTGGTGTAAACTTCTTTATAACACTATATACAGTAAACCTCCGATAACTTACTTTAGAAGGAAACGGAGGTTTTTTCACCTAAACATACTCGTATTTTTTACGAATGTTCGGGAGACCAAGAGGGGATCGCGGGTGTTATAGATTTACTTAATTTTCTTCTAAGTTATTTTAATTCTATGGGGCCGACTGATTCAAAGTTTATCCAAGGGTTAAAACTTGGGCAGCAACAGGATACTCAATTTTTTTATAATGAAAATGGTCTCCGATTCAAACGGGTCTTTAGTGTCGAAGGTAAGAGTCCATTTGATCTGGTTGAGTATGAAAAACGCACGTCGATAATTCGAGAACCAGATGGAAAAGTAGTTTTTGAAATGAAGGATATTGAAATACCAAAACAATGGTCACAAGTAGCGACTGATATTATCGCTCAGAAATATTTCCGTAAAACCGGTGTACCACAGCTGAATGCTGATGGGACGCAAAAGAAAAATGCTGACGGGTCTCCCATGCTTGGACCCGAAACTTCAGCAAAACAGACTATACACCGGTTGGCAGGAACTTGGAGATATTGGGGAGAGCGATATGGATATTTTGCAACCTCAAAAGATGCTGAGATTTTTTATGACGAACTTGTGCTCATGCTTCTCCGTCAGATGGCAGCACCCAACTCACCACAATGGTTTAATACCGGCTTGCATTGGGCGTATAACATCAATAGTGGGGCACAAGGGCATTATTACGTAGATCCGGATACTGGAGTCATGACACGAGCAAAAGACGCATATTCTCATCCGCAGCCACATGCTTGCTTTATTCAATCAGTACGAGATGATTTGGTAGGTGAGGGTGGAATCATGGATCTCTGGACTCGTGAAGCTCGATTATTCAAATATGGTTCGGGAACGGGAACCAATTTTTCAAGTCTCCGTGGAGCTGGCGAACCTCTTTCTGGTGGTGGAAAATCGAGTGGACTCATGAGTTGGTTAAAAATTGGTGACCGAGCTGCGGGTGCAATCAAATCTGGTGGCACTACGAGACGTGCCGCAAAAATGGTAATTGTTGATCTTGATCATCCTGATGTTGAGACATTTATTGATTGGAAAGTAAAAGAAGAACAAAAAGTCGCAGCACTTATTGCAGCTGGATATCCGTCTGATTATGAAGGAGAAGCGTATCAGACGGTTGCAGGACAGAATTCAAATAATTCTGTTCGAGTTCCGCACAAATTCATGGATGCGATCAAAAATGGTTCTTCATGGAATCTTACCTGGAGAACCGATGGTAGTGTATGCAAAACGCTCAAAGCACGTGATTTATGGGATAAAATTGCGTTTGCTGCATGGGCATGTGCTGATCCAGGGGTCCAATATGATGGAACTATTAATGATTGGCACACTTGTCCAGAATCAGGAAGAATTAATGGGTCAAATCCTTGTTCTGAATACATGTTTCTTGATAATACTGCGTGTAATTTGGCATCCCTTAACCTCATGCATTTCTTTGATCCAGAAACAGCTACGTTTGATGTTTCAGGATTCAAACATGGTGTACGTTTGTGGACTGTAGTACTTGAAGTGAGTGTGCTCATGGCTCAATTTCCAAGTAAAGAAATCGCTCAAGGAAGTTTTGATTTCCGAACTTTGGGACTTGGATATGCAAACATTGGTTCAGTACTCATGACTGCCGGAATTCCTTATGAATCAGAGAATGCGTACGCGTTTGCGGCATCAGTCACTGCAATCATGTCTGGAGAAAGTTATAAGACCAGTGCTGAGATGGCAAAATTCTTGGGACCATTTCCAAAATTTGAATTGAATCGTGAACACATGATGCGTGTGATGAGAAATCATCGACGCGCAGCATTCAATGTTCCGGATCGAGAATATGAAAAATTGACGGTAAAGCCTATTGGTATTAATCCTGAATTTGCTCCTGCATATCTTCTCGCTGCTGCTCGTGAAACCTGGAATGAAGCGGTGGACATGGGAGAACAATATGGGTATCGTAATGCACAGACGACACTTCTCGCTCCGACTGGAACTATCGGACTTCTTATGGACTGCGCAACGACTGGTGTTGAACCTGATTTTGCACTCGTAAAATTCAAGAAGCTCGCCGGCGGAGGATATTTCCGTATCGTAAATGAATCAGTACCAGAAGCATTGGAACAGCTCGGATATACACCTGAACAGATCAAGAATATTCTCAACTACATGCGTGGAACTGCTGATATTACCAATGCTCCACATATCAACGCAGAAACACTCAAGGTAAAAGGATTTGTTGATGCTGATATCACCGCAATCAATAAAGCACTCGAAGGAGCGTTTGATATCAAGTTTGCATGTAATGTGTGGACACTGGGTGAGGATGCGATGAAGCGAGTAGGGTTTGGCGAAGCTCAATATAATGATCCAAAATTCAACATGCTTGCAGCGCTTGGATTTACTGATAAGCAGATCGAAGAGGCGAATGAATATGTGTGTGGAACTATGACAATTGAAGGCGCCCCACAACTTCAGAAAGAGCATTATCCTGTATTTGATACTGCAAATAAAAATGGAAAGAAAGGAAAACGATTTATTCATTACATGGGACACGTAAAGATGATGGCAGCGGTGCAGCCATTCCTCTGTGGTGCGATTTCAAAGACGATCAACATGCCTCATGAAGTAACGATCGAAGAAGTAAAACATGCATATGAAGAATCATGGAGAGTGGGTTTGAAAGCGGTAGCATTATATCGTGATGGGTGTAAACTTTCTCAGCCATTATCAACTGGCTCTAAGAAGAAAGAAGAAAAAGTGGAAGAAAAGAAAGAAGTGGCACCCGCTCCTCTCGCTGCAGCTCCTGCGCCAAAAGTTTCGACACCGGTAGCAAAAGCACAGCCACAAATTCAGATGAGTGATGCGCTCATGCAGGCAAGTGAAATCTTGAGTCAGCATGCGGGTGTAAGTAGCTCACTTGAGTCGTATACCAAAGATGGAGAAGTGGCAGAGCGACGTGTATATCTTCATGGAGAAAAACGCAGACTTCCTGCAAAACGTGGTGGAATTACCGTAGCTGCAAAAGTGGGAAACCAGCAAATCTGGCTTCGCACCGGTGAGTATCCAGATGGAAAGCTCGCAGAGATATTCATCGATATGTATAAGGAAGGCGCAGCTGTACGAAGTCTTCTTAACATGTTCGCGGTATCAGTATCGATGGGGTTGCAGTATGGTGTACCACTTGAAAAATATGTAGAGAATTTTGTCTTCACTCGATTCGAACCTAGTGGATTCACAGATCACCCTAATATCAAGAACTGTACCTCAATTATCGACTTCGTATTCCGTGTATTGGGAATGGAATACTTGGGACGAACTGATTTTGTTCAAGTTCCACCAAAAGGAATTCAAAAAAATAAGTTTGAAACTCTTGCAAGAAGTCATTCATCTCAGGAGGTAATGCCTCTCGAGAAAGTTGCTGTGGCGCCTGTATCAAAAAACATAGAAGTACAGACAACATTGATCGAAGAGGTGAAAGCTGGACCAGTCAATGCATCTGATGCAGCGCTTGGGGAAATGATGGGTGATGCGCCGGCATGTCCTACCTGCGGACATATAACTGTTCGCAACGGTGCGTGCTATAAGTGTCTCAACTGTGGAGATTCATTGGGGTGTAGTTAAAAAGAGTTATAGAAAAAACGAGGCGCTTACCACGCTTCGTTTTTAATTTTGGTGTATACCTAGTACTTTTTGTAACCAAAAAGTACTACAAAAAGTTTCGGGGGTGAAAAAACTCGCCTCATTAAGTTTGATTATCAATCTTGCATTTGTAGCTCAAACAGTTTTCACCCCCGAACCCCCTCTGGCTGATTTAAATTATTTAATGAAGATTATTTTCCTCTCTTTCTCTCCTGTTGGTTGAACCATTCAATTGCTCTATCGAGTTCTTCTTCGTCAAAATCTGGAAAATTGGTTTTGGTAAAGTAAAGTTCTGCATAGGTGCATTGCCAGGGTAAGTAACCTGAGAGACGCTGATGTCCACCGGTTCTTACTACCAAATCAACTTCCGGCATGCTTGAAGTATCAAGAAATTCTTCAAATTTACTTTCTGTTATTTCTTCTGGCTTCAGCCCAGCCTGTATTATTTTTTGTGTAGTCCGCACGATCTCATCTCGTCCGCCATAGGCAATAGCAAGGTTAAGAACCATACCTGTATTATTTTTTGTTTTTTCTTTTAATTCTTCCATTTTATCCTGTACATTGTGAGGTACTCGTGAAAGATCGCCAATTGTCCGTAATTGAATATTATCTTTTTCTAATTCCTTAATATTAAATGTGACAAATAGTGAAAAGAGATGCTTAAGCTCTTCTTCTGTTCTTTGTAGATTCTCTGTTGAGAGTAACCACGCTGTGAGATAGGGAATATTTCTTTTGGATACAGCTTTAATTATTCTCTTAAGCATTTTTACACCTTCGGTATGTCCTAAGAATTTTGGCAAGCCTTTTTGAGTCGCCCAGGTTCGGTTTCCATCAACAATTAAGGCAAGATGCTTGATATTGTGTTCCATAGATATGATGATATACTGGTCTATACTGTCTAAATACTATATCGGGCTATTTTATTAAAAGCAAGGGTGTTATTTTTATGAAAATTTATACCAAAACTGGAGATATGGGGGAAACATCACTTCTTGGCGGAAAACGAGTTGATAAAAATTGTATTGAAATTGATGTTATTGGCGAAGTGGATGAACTGAATAGTTGTATTGGTATTTTGGTTCAAAAAATAAATTATCCAGAGACACGAGAGAAATTAACTACGATTCAGCATAATCTTTTCACTCTCGGATCTATGATCGCTGCGGTACAGACTGATCTGGTAAAGATTCCAGAACTTAGCGAATCTTCTGTAGAAGAACTTGAAGTGTGGGTTGATGCTATGACTAGTGAACTACCTCCACTTACCCAATTTATCTTACCTGGAGGTAGTGACTCAGCGTCATGTGCATTTTTTGTTCGAGCTGTGTGCCGGAGAGCAGAACGTAGGACGGTTGAGCTCAGTAAAAAGAATTCAGCGCTCAATCCGCTGGCAGTGAAATATCTCAACCGTCTGAGTGACCTATTATTCGTCTTGGCACGATGGTTGAATATGAAACATGGTACGAGTGAGATTGTATGGAAAAAACCGTCCCAGGCTTGATTTTTGACTTTATACGTGATAAATTAAAGCAAACCTAATTCGATTCTGTATGGGATTATTTGCACAGAGTGTTGGTTGGGTAGGGACGTTTCTTATTATTCTTGCCTATATACTTGTCTCAACTAAGAAGTTGGAAGGTAATAGTCCCACGTATCAATTGATTAACTTGTTTGGTGCGCTGGGTGTCGGAGTGAGTGTTTTTTATCAGAAAGCATGGCCAGCATTGGCATTGGAGATTGTCTGGGCAATAATTGCGATAGCTATTTTGATGAAGAGAAGAAAGTAAGGTTCTTAAGAGGGGAAGGGTTGCGTGTTTACACTCAACTTTACTCTTAACCCTCTCCTAAGAGGAGAGGGGGGAATACAATACAAAATACGCCGCGGTGATGAAATGGTAGACATGAGGGACTTAAAATCCCTTGGTCGCAAGGCCGTGTGGGTTCGAGTCCCACCCGCGGCACAAAAAACTCCCTGAGATTAGGGAGTTTTTAATTTAGTTTTTTTAATTTTCTTTGCTCAGTTCTTTGTTGTAGTAGTGATCGTAAATCGTGAGTACCGAGAGATAAAGAGCTGCTACGACTGGACCAATCACAAATCCAGAAACTCCAAATATGATCAATCCGCCGAGTGTACTAAAGAAAATTACCAGTGGATGCATCTGAGTATCGCGTCCGACAAGTGGCGGACGAATAAAGTTATCTATCAGACTGATAACTATCATCCCACAAAGAATGACTATTGATTGCCATATATTACCAAATGCCAGCATAATAATACTTGCTGGAATGAGCACGGTCCATGTTCCGACTGCGGGTAAAATAGCTAGTATTATCATGATAATACCCCATACAAATGCTCCTTCGATTCCGGTAATCCAGAATAAGACTCCACCAAGAGTTCCCTGAATTCCTCCAATAATAATGGTGCTTTTGAGTGTCGAGCGTACTGTTTCGATGAAGCGAAAGTACAACATGTCTTCATATTGAGTGCTGAGAGGTGAGATGTGTCCTAGTCGTCGGAGCATTCGTTCTCCATCTTTGAAGAAGTAATACAGGGTGTAGAGCATGATTCCGGACATGATAACGAGGGTAACTAAATTTTGTGTGATACTTTTGATGCTGCTGAAAATAAATTGACTGATACGTTGTGTTGCTTCGCTTGCGTATGTTGCCCATTCGGTACGTATTTTTGCTAGGTATGGAGCGAGAGGGGTATGCTCAAGCCATGTTGAGACATGTGCTGGCGTTGCAAAGATTCCAGATGCAGAGACTTTTTCGTACAGCGCGGAAGATTCATTAACGACAAGTGCTGAAAGAATAAAGAGTGGAATAAAAATGATGAGAATCACCACAAATACCGACATCAGCGCTCCTGTCTTTGGTCGTTTGGTCGCTTTGCTTAATTTTCGATACATTGGATAAAACATAGCAGCACAAACAGCTGCCCAGAAAATCGGGTACACAAATGGGCGGAAGATATAGAGCATAGCGATGCTCAAAATTCCCAATATTCCGAAAAAGAATATTCCACGTATGCGTTCGAAACTGATACTTGATTTGGAAGATGATGCCATAGAAAAAATATTTGAAATAAGTATATCACATCTATGATACGATTTTCCATTTTCCAACTGAAAGTACACCTAGTTTGTATTGCCCCAATCTTGTTCGTCGTAGTCCCACTACGTGGTATCCAATAGTTTCAAACATGATTCGAATTTCAGTGTCATTGGTTTTTTCTGCTTCAATTTTTACTACTGACCGCTTGCCTTTATGTTTTTCCTCGAGCACAGTGATGCCTTCTATTGATTTTTCATTTGTGTGTAATCCTTTTTTGAGTAAGACGAGCGCTTGTGGGGAGAGGTATTTATCGATGGTTACCTCGTATTCACTGGTGAGTTTTTCTTTTTGAGTCAGTGTATCGGCAATAACTAATAAACCTTCTGACTGTGTATCAAGCTCATCAATTACATATAATGTTGGTGGCAACTCTACTAGGACCGATGAAACATTGTGTGTGTTATCGAGCAAGTCAAAAATTGAAGGGGCTGTTGATGAGCTAGTGTATCCAACTGGTTTATTGATAATTAGATGTATGTTTTCCATAATTTATTTTCTTGATTTTATTCAATATTTCGCGTACAGTTACGCATAGATTGAAGTATATCTTTTGTATATTCAATCAACAAGGGGGTAAGTATAAAGAAAGGTTGTTTTTATTTTATGCGAGCAGAAACTTCAGTACTTCCCAAAGTAGTTGTATTAGTGGGGCCCACCACTTCTGGAAAAACAGAATGGGGCTTGAAGCTTGCACAAAAGTTTAATGGTGAGATTATTTGTGCAGATTCTCGACAGATTTATCGATATATGACTGTCGGTACTGCAAAACCTCGAGGAGAATGGAGATTTTCTGGGCTTCGACGGGTGTATTATATTGATAACATACCGCATTATCTGATTGATTTTTTGAATCCGGGAAAAACATTTACTGCTGCAGAATTTCGTGATCGCGCCATGAAACATATCAAAGCGATTACTCGAGCGGGTAAACTTCCGATTATTGTCGGAGGGACCGGTCTCTATATCGAAGCGCTTACGAATAATTATTCTATTCCTCGCGTGCCGCCAAATAAGAAATTACGTGCTGGGTTTGAAGAAAAAACTACCGCTGAACTTATCTCTTGGCTCGGACAATTCGATCCAGATGCTGCAGCCTCTATCGATCCACACAATAAACGTCGGATTATTCGAGCGCTTGAGGTTTGTATTCTATCAGGAAAACAATTTTCAAAACAAAAGAAAAAAGGTGACCCACTATTTAATGTTTTAAAGCTTGGTATTTCTGTTTCTCGCGAAGAATTATATGCACGTATCGATACCCGTGTTGATATGATGATCACGGACGGGCTTGAAAAGGAAGTTCGTTATCTCGTAAAACAAAAGTACGGATGGAATCTTCCTAGTATGAGTGGAATTGGATATAGGCAATTCAAATCGTATATTGATCACAAAATAACCCTCGAAGAAGCGATCGCCAATCTCAAGCAGGACACTAGGAAATATGCGAAACGTCAGCTCACGTGGTTCAAGCGTGATCATGAGATCCAGTGGTGCACTAATCTTGGCGAAGCTGAAAAGAAAATAAGTGATTTTTTGTCTGCTTAACGTGTATGATTCAATCGGATTCTCAACATAAACCCGCCTCATCAGCATTGGGACTTGGTAGCAAACCTCGATCAAGTATTAATTCTTCGAACAGTCATACACATGCTTCGTCTATTTTTCATGTCGGAAGTTCGGAAAATTCTTCGGCTGTTTCATCTATTTTCCGAGTCGGAAGTACTCGTTATCAACCGCAGTCATCGATTATGCATCCTGTGAAACCTGTAGAACAATCAGCATCTGATGCGACTTCAGAAGAGGCACAAGATGATAAACGTTATGCATATGCCATGAAAGTACTTCGTCGTAAGCGTGTTGCGGGAACTTTGAGAGGGTTAGTCGATGAAGATCTGCATAATAAGCTCTCAGAAAATAATTTTACTTCTACTGATTTGCATAAGATTCAGATACAGGTAGATCAGGCGGTGAGTGAAGGAAAACTTTCTTCAAAAGAAGCTCGAGATATTAAATACACACTTACCAATATATAAAAATCCCCTTAAGAGGGGATTTTATTTTTTTGATTTTCGTATATTTCACCCCTGCAACATTCATCTGTATTGATCCCGCAGTGGGCGCATTGTCCGTGACCGTGTACCCAGATTACTTCTTTGGGTTTTGAACAGTAGCAACAGACGTCCGACTTAGATTCTGGATTCATAGTCGATATACGCCTCAAATGCAGGTCGGAGATTATCAATAAGCGGATAATTGGAGAATTCTTTTGGGTCAATCCACTGATATCCAGCGTGGTCTTCACTTAAGATTACTTGGTCTGAGTTTGCTTGGCAGACGAAGAATATTCCTACAATTTGCCATTGTTCTCCACGCACGACTGGTCGCCACTCTCCCACATGTATAGGTTTTTCAATAGTAATTGTAAGTCCAGTTTCTTCTTTCACCTCTCGTTTCAAACTTTCATCAAATCGTTCACCGGGCTTTACTCGTCCGCCGACTACATCATATTTCCCTGCATTTGATCCATCAGAATAGTTTCCTGATTCACGTAGAATAAGCACCTTTCCTTGATATACAACAAATGCCTTGGTTGCGACGAAGAGAGTGGTGTCCATACTTTCTGGTTACTAGGAAGTAAGTTTTTCACGGAGTAATTCTTCAAGCATTTGTGGATCAGCATTTCCTTCGCTTGCTTTCATCGCCATACCAACCAGGAATTTGAGAATTGGCTCTTTACCTGCTTTGAAATCTGCCACTTGTTTTGGATAACTCTTGATTACTTCATCAACGATTTCAGTGAGTTTGGTAGAGTCTCGAACTTGCCCCAAACCTTCACTTTCCATGATATGTGTTGGGTCGATATCTCGATCATGGTCAAGCATACGCCCTAGAATTTTTTGCGCATTAGTAGAATTTATTTTTTCAGTATAAATAAGTGAGATGAGTTCGGCGAAGTTTTCAGGAGTAAATTTGATGTCAGCAACTTCCATTTTTCTTTCGGTTAATCCACCCATGAGTTTACTGGTTATCCAACCCCCGACGAGTCGAGCAATTTTTGCCTTATTTTCTCCCGTATCTTCAAGCCATTCTTGCACTTCGCTCATGACATGCTCAGTAAATGCTGCCCATGCACTATCTTCTGAAAGAAGTGTAGCGTCAGCATGAGAGAGTCCATATTCTTCCTCGAATCGTTTTCTTTTTTCTTGGGGTAACTCGGGCAATGAGAAAGTGCCAGCAATTTTTCTCGGATGAAATGGTGGAATATCTGGTTCCGGGAAATAGCGATAATCTGCTGCATTTTCTTTTGTTCTTTGTAATACGGTTACTTCTTCATCCTCGTTCCAGCCACGAGTTTGCTGTACCCAGGTCTCACCATTTTCAATCATCTTTGTTTGTCTTTCTATTTCAAACTCAATACCTTTTTCTACTGCTTTGAATGAGTTGAGGTTTTTCAGCTCAACCTTTGAATTCAATGTTTCTCCATTGAGTGGCTTTACTTCTCCATCCACTATTTCAAAACTTCCAGCTTTTTGTACTGAAATATTTGCTTCACAACGCATATGCCCTTTTTCCATGTCTGCATCGCTCACTTTGAGTGCACGGAGTAGTGTGCGTAGTTCCTGACAATAGGTTTTTGCTTCAAGTGCACTCATGAAATCCGGATCGGTAACAATTTCAACCAGAGGTGCTCCAGCTCGGTTGAAGTCGACCAGTGTTCCTTTTGTATCATGGAATAATTTTGCTGTATCTTCTTCGAGATGTATGCGTCGCACTCCAATGTGAGCTGTATCTCGTATATTTTCTTCGGGAGCAAATTCAAGGTCGAGTACTCCGTGTTCACCGATCGGTTCGTCGTATTGTGAAATTTGGTATCCTTTTGGTAAATCAGGATAAAAATAGTGTTTTCGGTCGAATTTTGAGAGTTCACGAACTGTTGCTCCTAGTGCTTTTGAGATTTTGACTGTTGAGATGATTGCTTCTTTATTTGGTACGGGCAATGTGCCTGGTTGAGCAGTACAGATTTCGCAGATATTGGTATTTGGCTTAGTTTCGTCTGGATTGTTCGAGCATGAACAGAACATTTTTGAAGCAGTGTTCAGTTCCACGTGGACCTCCATTCCAATGATTGGGATAAGTTTTGGCATATTCAGTAAAATAGTAGAACTAGCGTACCATTGTTTATGGTAAAAGAAAAGAGGACTAAATACTCGAGTCTTACTGTACTTTTTGTAACCAACCCCGCCCTTCGCGAAGGGCGGGACAAACAGTTTTGGGTTGCCTTATAGTTTGTGTTGTAAATAAATACCACTAGCGTTTAGCAAGTGGTATTTTTAAGTATCAAGTCTTTAGTATAATTATACTGTGGGCGGTTCAAGTGGATCGTTAGGGATCTGTTTTGCTTTTCTAAGGTCAAGGTAGAGGATGGTCGGAATAGCTGTGGCAAATGGTGTGAGGGCTGCCTGAGCGAATGAGACTAGTATTGTAGCTATAAGGGAGATGATCGTGAGCTTTTGGAAGGTTAAAGCATTAAGATTGATCTGGAATAAAACATCTATAATTTTTCCAAATACACCCAATAAAAACGACACAAAGATTACACTTACCGCAATTCGGAAGAAGATAGCCCACCAGTTTCCACTTACCAATGATTTGCTGTAGGTGAGTGATTGCATTCCCTTTTTTTCATCAAGTATCCGAGCTTGTAGTGTGAATACGAACCATATGCTAAATATGCAGCCCGGGATAATCAAGAGTATGAATCCCCCAAGAACCACTAGACTTACGAGTAGTGTGAGTCCGATTGCGGGGATAATAAATCCTCTAGTTTTTTTGAGATATACTGAGAGTTTTTCTGGTGCTGATCCATTATCTATATCTAACACGGCCCGTATAAACGCCAGATTGAACCAGAGAGATATGATTGATACGACAACTCCACCCACTATTAATGCGACTCCATACGTGATAGCTGAACCGTATACTAATCGTATAAGATCGGTCGAAAATTTTGCAATTCCAAGAAATAATTCTGGGAGAAATACCAGTAGAATGAATTTAGCCATGAATTTGGGAAATTTTCGATAGGGAGCAAATGCTCGGTTGAACAGAGAGTCAAATGGAGTTGTTGTCATAGGAGTACACTTATGGGTTTAATTGTTTTTCAATCAGGGAATAAATTTTTTCGTGGATTGTTTCTGGTTTTTCAATAGCTCCATTCTGTACACATTCGATCAAGGTAAATTCAGGATAGTCACGCGCAATCTGCAGATATGCTGCTTCGGCATTTTTCAGATGATTGAGATCATCCTCATGAATATCTCTTTTTTTTCCATTGAGATATCCGCGAGCATCTTTCTTGTCGACTAATTCCTGAGAGATTTCTGGTGTAACATGGAGGATGATATTTACATCAGGTTTTGGAATTTCAAAGATAGTATACTCTAATTCGTAGTCCCAATCAAAAAATTTTTTTCGTTCAATCTCATCTTTGATTTTTCCACCCTGATGTCCCATGTTTGATCCAACATATCTATTTGCAATGACAATTTTTCCTTCTACAAGCCAATTTTTTATTTTCGAAGCTGCCGCATAGCGATCAACCGCAAAAAAAATAGACGCGCGATAGGGGCCTATTTCTTCTGCAGTACCCAGACGACCGTTTAAGTATTCTTCAACCATTGCCGCACTCGGATTTCCATATTGTGGGAAACTGATATCTTCAACCTGTTTGCCATCTTTTGCCAAGCGATCTTTGAGCATGGCGGTTTGTAGGCTTTTTCCTGAGCCGTCCGTTCCTTCAATCATGATAAAGAGACCCTTCATATTTTTGTATAGGTTACAAAAGAAAAATGTTCGTGATCTTCACGTTCAGCCTCTTTCCAGGTTGCTGGATTTATCACTGGAAAAAATGCTGTGCCGTCTTCGATTATTCCTCGTACATGAGTAATGTAGAGTGTATCTGCTTTCTCGATTGACTGCGCATATAATTCTCCGCCACCAATAATCATGATTTCTCCTGTCTCGTGTTCGAGTGCTTCTTCGATTGAATGGTAAATCGTAACTCCTTCAGGTACTGAATAATCTGTATTTCTCGTAATTATAATATTTTTCCGATGGGGGAGTGGGCGATATTTTTCCGGAATTGATTCCCACGTTTTTCGTCCCATGATAATTGTTTTCCCGTTGGTAAGTTTACGGAAATGCTCCATATCCTCCGGAATATGCCAGGGGAGTGTACCGTTTTTACCAATACAACTGTTTTCTGAGAGTGCGGCGATAAGTGCGATCATACAGCAATTGGGAATTTAATCGTTGGGTAGCTTTCATAATTTTCTATCTGACTGTCAATATATTTCCAATTAAAAATTGAGCTGAATTCAGGGGTCACTATCGTTGGAAGTGAATATTTGTTTGGGTCACGAGTCAATTGTTCTTTTGCACCATCAACATGATTTTCGTAAATATGCACATCAGCGAGAAAACCTACCAGTTTTCCTTCCTTCAATCCAGTTTCCTTTGCAAGGAGGTGAAGTAAAAGCGCGTAGCTTGCGATATTGAAGGGGAGGCCGAGCATAACATCGACTGAGCGCTGGTTCCAGAGTAGGTTTAATTTTCCATCAATCACGGTTACTTGAAAGCCGTAGTGACACGGAGGGAGCCCCATATCGGATAACATGGTAGGGTTCCAAGCCATGACAATCATACGACGATCGTTGGGGTTGGTTTTGAGTTTATCAACGACTTGTTTTAATTGATCGACTCCTTTTCCTGTGTAGTCAGTATCGTATGATTCGTAGGGAGCGTTGAAATGTCGCCATTGAAAGCCGTAAATTGGTCCCAGATCTCGTTCCTCGAGCATGCGTTTTTTACTCTCTTCATCGTGCCCGTAGGGTGCCTTACTTGGTCGCGCCCATTCATCCCAAATATGATTATTTTGAGCTTTGAGCCATTCTTTATCGCTCATTCCTTTGATAAAGAATTCAAGTTCGCTTGCAATAAGACGGAAGGGAACTTTTTTTGTGGTAAGTAATGGAAAACCGGTCGACATGTCGTGTTCAAACATGGCACCTGCAATTGCAATTGCGTCAGTACCGGTACGGTTTGATTTCAACACTCCTTCTGTGAGGATTTTTTGTATGAGATTTAAGTAAGTTTGCATAGTTTTAAGTTCATAGCCAATAGTTCATAGCCAATAGATTTTACTATGAACTTTCTTGCTATTGGCTATGAACTAAAATTGTCCGGTAGTTCCAAATCCACCACGACTTTCGCTTCCCATATTTTCTACTTCATTCCAATTTCCTTTTTCTATTTTTACAAAAATTCCCTGAGCTAGCCGTTCACCTTTTTCAATGGTTACTGGTGCATCGGTAAAGTTGTAGAGCATTAATGCTAGTTCATCATTTTCTCCGCAGTAATCCTGGTCGATAATACCTACATTATTCGCCATCATAAGCCCCTTTTTTTTAGCGAGACTAGAGCGCGCAGCAATCATCAACATGTATCCTTTTGGAGTCTCAATGATTAAATTTGCTGGAATTAACTTGATTTCTTTTGATGCAATCGAATCATCCACGCGTGAATACAAATCGAAAGCTACTGCACCTTTTGTTTTGTATTCGGGAAGGGGGAATGATGTGTCTATTCGTTTGATTTTAATTTCCATATTCTTCTACGAGTGTATCAAGTGCTCTATAAAATTCTTCATATCCGAGGTTATTTTCTATTTTTTTCTCGGCAGTACTTCCTAATTCTTTGATCAGTTTATCTGCCTCTGCTTGCTCATCTTTTGAAAATTCTTCGAATGTTTTTTCACT
>CAZCHJ010000005.1:19026-25490 GCA_964498735.1 uncultured Gammaproteobacteria bacterium
TCTCGTGTTTCGGGTACGTATACTCGCTTGAGAATATCCCTTAGCATCGTTGAAAAACGATAGGTATTAGAACCATATTTTTCTCCCAAATATTTTGCTGCAGTACCTTTTCCTGCTGCCAGATCTCCCACGAAGCCAAGTATTATTTTATTGGTTGGCATACTGTTCTACTTCTTCATTGAAATAATCAAGTTCGATTCCTACTTTTCGAAACATTTCTTCTGATTCACTACCTGCGTGATACCGTTTTTCACATACCACTCGTTTGATTCCTGCATTAATAATCATTCGGCCACATGCGGCGCATGGAGTCATTTTGCAGTATAGTGTAGATCCGTTAATTGCAACTCCAATTTTTGCAGCTTGCACAATCGCATTTTGTTCCGCGTGTGTTGTTCGCATGCAATGCTGGCTCTGGTGACCATCTTCGTGGGTTACTGTTTTCATCTGATGTCCCACTTCATCACAGTGGGGGAGGCCTGCTGCTGCTCCTACGTATCCGGTTACAAGAATTTGTTTATCTCTTGCAATCACACATCCTGATCTTCCTCGATCACAACTTGCTCTTTTTGCTACGGTCTGGGCTATTTCCATAAAATATTCATCCCACGATGGTCTTTTGTAGGCTTCTCCTTGAGTCTGATTGTCCATAGGTCGAGAGATAAAAGTAATAGATGAAGTGTAGCAAATCGAGTATGGTGGGTGCAAGTAATAAAAAACCACCCTTTCGGGCGGTTTTTTTGAACTGTTTTTTATTGAGGAAGTTCTACTTTGATACTTGGACCCATACTGGTCGTCAGGTAAATCGCTTTGAGATAGGTTCCTTTTGCAGAGGTTGGTTTTATTTTTTTGATTGCTTCTACAAAACTTTCGTAGTTTTCTTTGAGTTTTTCTGGTCCGAAGCTTACTTTACCAATTGATGCATGTACATTTCCGGTATCATCATTCTTGAAGGCAACTTTACCTTTTTTGAGATCAGTTACCATCTTTTTTACATCTTTGTCTACGGTTCCTGTCTTTGGATTTGGCATCAAACCTTTTGGACCCAAGACTTTTGCAGCAATCGCGAGTTTAGGCATCATTTCAGGAGTAGCAACTGCGATATCGAAGTTTACTTTTACAGTTCCTGATTGCAAGCCTTTGATTTCGTTTTCTCCATAGATGAAGTCTGCTCCAGCTTCTTTTGCAGGTTTTTCATCGTTTGGTCCGACGAATGCTGCCACACTCTTGGTTTTTCCTGTTCCATGAGGGAGTGCTACGGTTGAGCGGATCTGCTGGTCACTCTTTGACACATCGATTCCGAGACGGAGGTGGATTTCGACTGACGCGTCGAATTTTACCGTACTAGTGCTTTTTACGAGCGCTAGTGCCTCATCGAGAGAGTAGAGCTTGTTTGCGTCGACCTTGCTCTTAAGGTCATTCATGCGTTTTGACATAGTCACACATTGTTAGTGGTACGAACCCCCACTGTATAGGAGTAGCGGGGTCCCACGTGAATAATGGGCGTATAGTACTTAATTTATTGAAGTTTGTCAAGGTATTCTGTATTTTTTGTAACCAAAAAGTTTCGGGAGTACTGCTTATCGAATACGAGAACTAGAGCTTTATTAAATTTGTAGGTGAGCCTTTTATGAAGTTTTTGATATTATCGATTGCGGTATCGATAATACGGTTCATTGCTTCAATACTATTGAAGGCATTGTGAGGAGTAATAATCGTATTCGGATGATCGATAATAGCGTTTTCAATTAAGCTTTGGCGTATCTCTTTTGGATCATTAAGCGAAAGAATCATCTCTGGAGATTTGAATATAGATTCTTCTTCGAGTACATCGAGTCCAGCGCCTGCGATAATTCTATTCTGGAGTCCAAACAATAGTGCTGCAGGCTCAATAAGTCCTCCCCGTGACGTGTTTATGATATGTATGCCAGGTTTCATTTTTTTGACTGCCTTCATGTCGATAATGTGTTTTGTTGAAGGGAGTAATGGAACGTGTAGAGAGATGATGTCGGATTGTTGTAATATTTGGTCGAGTGGTTCATACGAAAATCCATACTCTTTTGCGAGCGCTTGATTGGGGAATGCATCAAATGCATTGATATGTACATCAAAACCTTTGAGCATTTTTATTGCATGTATACCAATGTGCCCAGTTCCAATAATTCCCACCATCTTATCTTTGAGATCAAAACCTTGGAGATTGTGGTAATCATATATACCTTCCTTTACTCGTTTGATTGAAGGATATAGTTTTCGTGACAATGCTAATATGAGTGCTAAGGCATGTTCTGCGACGGTGTTTTCTCCATAGAACGGTATATTGGAGACTGAAATTTTTTTCTTTTTTGCTGCGGCAAGATCGATATGATCGTATCCGGTGGAAAAGGTGACGATGTGTTCGAGATGAGGCATCGACGCAATCACTTCTTTGGTGACACAAGAATCAACAAATACACCGAGGATAGTGGTGTCGTGATCAATATGGGTGCAATCAAGTGTCGTGCTTGAAGTAGCTACGTCGTTTGACGAGAGTTGTTGTAAAATTTTTGATTGGAATTCAGGTGCAATACTTGTGAGACGGATGATGTGATTCATAACAGGCTTTTTGTGTTGATTATTATATCACAAAAAGTTTTTCACTGTTAGTTGGTTTTTTTGAATGTTTTTGCGATGGAGTAGAGTAGGTCTTCCAGATCAAAACCAGCATATGGTGTGCGTACGATGAGTCCGCTAAATATATATTGGTTGTATATGAATGTAATATGTTTTTCCCACACACCATTACTTAATTCTTTGTTTGATTCCATTGTATAACCGAAAGATGTTTTTTGTTGACCTTCTGAGGACATGCTTAGTGCTTTTGTTGTTGCATTGATTGGTGTCTCAAAACCGGTCGGATAGTTATTTGTGCTTTCCACTATTTGTTTCAGCTCGTTTGCGGTGTACGATGTATTTTTTTGTGCAAGCGGTGATACTACTAGATATAATTTTGAACTTTGATCTTTGGGTGGGATTAGCACCGCGCTATATTCATTTCGGAATGCACCTCCATATGAGAACCCACGAACCACTTTATAATTTTTGGGGTATTCAAATGAAACACCTTCATATTTTTCATCACGGAGCGAAGAATTGCTATTGCTTGCCCGTAATCGTTCAGCGATTATTTCTTCATAATTTCCACGATATGAAATCGTTGAATTTGAAGTGAGCTCGGTGCCTACTCGGAATACTGTTTTTGTTCCTACTGCAATCAGATTGAGTTCTGGAACGCTTGTAATGGAGACTGATGGGAGGCGATCTAGTCGATAATTAGTTTTTCGAAGAATGGTTTCATTTGAAATTTTTCGAAGCACTTGGTATTTCGGATCTTTTGAACTGGGTTCTACACGGTACACCGCAGGGCTGTTTTTATCTTTGAGGAGAATATAATTGGGCATGGCCTGGCTCATGATTTTTGAATTCGGATATACATTGAGCGAAGTACCTGTTGGAATTGCGTCAAATGTTTTTGTACTTACTGTTTCGGTCCAGCGTACCGGAATACCTAGTTCTTGTAATGTTTCCATATTTTCAATATGGAATTTTACATTATTGATAACTACATATATATCACCACTGCCACTTTTCTTTATTACTGACCCATCGCGCACGATAAGTGTTGTTGCTCGTTCCGTTCCACTGGAAGTTGGTGGATTCGTTGTTGTGTTGTTATTCGTATTCGAGTTGTTTGAAGTGCTTCCGTTGCTTGTTCCACTGTAGGGAACATATGATATGGTATCATTTGGAATGAATCGGAGAGTCAGGTCGTCGACAAGGTTTACCTTGCTCCATGAATTGAAATAACTAAAGAACGTTGATTCATCTGGAAAGATTTGTTTCGTGCAGTTTTCGGTAATGTAATAAACATTTGCACTTACTGCTGATTTGTATGCACTTTTCTTTTTGAGTGCGCAGGAAACTTCAGCGGACTTGCTCGCCTGTGGTAGAAACATCGAGGTGATAAGAAGTAAGCAAGAGAGAATAGCTACTTTTTTCATATAGATTTTTTTAGTGTGCTTGGAGTATAGCTTATTTTTTCTTATTTGTTAATAAAAAAACTACTGGGTTGAACCAGTAGTTTTGATATCATATTATCCTTCGATGGTAACTCCCATTTGTCGTGCAGTACCTTCGATAGTTTTCATCGCTGCTTCGACATCGTTGGCGTTCAGGTCAGGCATTTTTTTCTCCGCGATTTCTCGTAGCTGTGCTCGAGTGATTTTTCCTACTTTTTCTTTGAGCGGATTACCAGCACCTTTGCTGATTTTTGCCGCTTTCTTGATAAGTTCACTTGCTGGAGCAACTTTCATGATGAAGTCGAAAGTTCGATCTTCATACACATTGATAATGACTGGAACGACTTCACCTTTTTTATCCTGAGTTGCTGCATTGAATTTGCTGCAGAAGTCCTGGATATTCAATCCATGTTGTCCAAGTGCTGGACCGACTGGAGGCGCTGGATTTGCGGCTCCTCCCACGATCTGGAGTTTGATCTGGGTAGTAATTTTTTTTGCCATACTATTATATTTATGATTGTGATACGTAGCTGTCTCAGGGTGAGAAGCGTCTTTGTAGGACCACCCTTATTTCAGCCACGTATCTCTCAAATGTTTAGATTTTTTTAACTTGCAGTGCGTCGAGTTCCACAGGAGTTTCACGGCCAAACATGTTGACCAATACTTTGATTTTTCCTCGTGAACTGTCAACTTCACTAACTTTCCCTTCAAAATTTTTGAACGGACCGTCAACGATTCGTACTGGTGCATTGATTTCCACATCAATTTTGTGTGTTGGATCTTCGACGTTCATTCGTTTTGTTAATGAAAGCATTTCTCGCGCGTCAATCGGAGTTGGGGTGGTGCCGGTGCCAATAAATCCGGTTACATTTGGAGTATTTCGCACTACATACCATGAATCATCGGTCACAATCATTTCAACAAGAACGTATCCTGGAAAGATTTTTTCTTCTACAACATTTCGTTTACTATTTTTGATTTTGATTTTTTTCTCTTTTGGTACGAGTACTTGGAAAATTTTATCTTGCATGTCGAATGACTCGATACGCTGTTCGAGATTGTGTTTTACATTTTCTTCGTATCCACTGTAGGTGTGGATTACGTACCAGCGTTTGCCGAGATTACTTTGTTGCTTCATAGTAGTATAAAGGCCTCAAAATGATTGGTAAAAGGTTAGATAAGTTTTTCAAGTCCAAGACTGAAAATCTGATCAAGAACTGCAAATAAAAGTGCGATACCGACACTCATTGCAATAACGATAATGGTATAGTTGGTCGCCTGTTTCTTCGTAGGCCAGGTTACTTTCTTTAATTCACTGATTGAATCTTTGATATAGGTAACGAGTTTCATATAAAAATCTTCGCTATTTTAAAAACGGCTCGTGGCCGATTTGATGGATAGACTATAGCATAGCTTCTTTGGTATGTCAAGTTTGATAGTTTATCGGGATTTTTTTATTTATTAATTTTTTTTGTGTATTATATTGGTGCGGATGTCTTCAACTAAGGTAAGGAGGGTGCTGTGGAACGTGCAATGTTTCTAGAGAAATTGGAAGGTCTTCGTCGTGCGGGTGACCGTGAGGCTGCCATCCTCTTTCGTGATAGTGAGGTGCGATTCACACCGGTCAACTCGATTCAGGGGGTCGATGACGTCTCCTTCTCCTACATGGAGTCTCAGAGCACTGTGGCGTACGCGGAGTACCACGATGTCGCAGACATACTCCCTTATTTCAGTTCCCAGCCCCTCTAGGGAGCGATGAGAACTGATCCGCCTGTCCCGTGTTTGCTAACCTTCGGGTTCGGTCAACACGGGCGGGCAACATATTTGAGATATTAAAAACAACCGCTTGAGGCGGTTTTTGTTTTTTTATGTTGACCTTTATTTTTTTTGTGCTATCTTTCTTTTGTCGCAGTTAACAAGGAGATAGCGATATGGGTAAGAAGCGTACGAAGACTGTCACTCAACTCTCGTGGCTGTGGTACGTCTGCAGCCCTCTCTACGTGCTCATCGACAAGTTCTTCTGGTATTTCTGGAGGCCTTTCTGGGGGTTTATCCTCTTCATCCCCAGCCTCATTGAAGAGCAGGTGCTTTGGGGTGCTATCAACTTCGTGAAGCGGAAGATCAGACCGCAGGCCAAGCCGTGGTGGGGGACTGAGCTCTTTTACGGGCTCTTCCTCAAGCTGATGTTCCAGTGTCCCAACTGCCGCACTTCACACCTCGATGAATTGTGGGACCAACGACGTAAGCGACACACTGTCACTCGCCGTGTCCCTGCTTAAGTGAATGGTGTGCGTTCGTGAACCGGGTCGGATCGCAGCAATGTGGTCCGACCCTCGAAAAAACTTTAGATAAAAAACAACCGCTTGAGGCGGTCGTTTATTTTTATGGGACTTATATATCAAGATT
>CAZCHJ010000005.1:25590-32781 GCA_964498735.1 uncultured Gammaproteobacteria bacterium
AAAAACAACCGCTTGAGGCGGTCGTTTATTTTTATGGGACTTATATATCAAGATTTTTAACGTTTTTAGCATGTGTCTGGATGAACTTCTTGCGAGGAGCAACTTCAGAACCCATGAGCACGTCGAATGTTTCACTTGCTTTCTCAGCATCTTCGATCGTGACACGTTTGAGGACACGATTTTCTGGATTCATGGTGGTTTCCCAGAGTTGTTCTGGATTCATTTCTCCCAAACCTTTATATCGCTGTACATTGAGTTTTGATTTTCCTGTTTTTTCTTCTACTTTTGGAGTTTCGGCTACTACTTCAACGCCCTCTGCATCAGTTTCTTCTTCTACGACTTGTAGATCAGCTTCGCTGATACCATATTTTTGTTTGTAGGTTTCGAGCGCTGCTTCGTTATAAATCCAGGTAATATCTTTTCCTTTCTTGATACTGAATAGGGGAGGCTGAGCGACAAATATATGTCCCTGATAGATAAGATCTGGGAAGTAGCGGAAGAATAAGGTGAGCAAGAGTGTGCGGATGTGAGATCCGTCAACGTCTGCATCGGTCATGATAATGATTTTGTGGTAGCGGAGTTTTGCAATCTCAAACATTTCTCCAATATTGGTTCCCATCGCGATGATGAGTGACTTCAATTCATTATTCACGAGAATTTTGTCGAGGCGGGCACGTTCTACATTCAACACTTTTCCACGGAGTGGAAGGATTGCTTGGGTGTTTCGATCACGTCCTTGTTTGGCAGAGCCACCTGCAGAATCTCCCTCTACAATATAGAGTTCACAGTTTTCTGGTTTACGGCTTGAGCAGTCTGCGAGTTTTCCTGGTAAGGTGAATCCTTCGAGCGCACTTTTGCGAAGCACCGTGTCGCGAGCCATCTTTGCGGCAGCGCGAGCTTTTGCTGCAATCATACATTGACCAATGATTGCTTCGGCATCTTTGGGGTGTTCCTCGAGGAAGATCATGAATTGGTCACCAAATACTGATTCTACTGCTGGTTTTACTTCTGGATTACCGAGTTTTGCTTTGGTTTGACCTTCGAATTGAGGGTTGGGGATTTTGACTGAAATAATTGCACTCAATCCTTCGCGTACATCTTCTCCTGAGAGATTGCCGTCTTTTTCTTTGAGCATTCCTTTGTTTCTCGCATATGCATTGAGTGTACGGGTAAGTGCAGTTCTAAATCCTGAAACATGCATACCACCATCTGGGTTGGTAATATTATTCGCAAATGCATGGAGTGATTCGGTAAAATCACCAGTATATTGAAGTGCGATTTCTACGATTACATCACCTACTGTTTTTTCGGTGTAGAAAATGCTTTCATGTTTTGGTTCTTTATTTTTGTTGATGTGTCTAATATAACTCTCGATTCCACCTTCAAAAAAGAATTGATGTGTGTTTTTCTTGAAGGGGAGTGCAGTCTTGTCTTTCTTTTTTTCCTCTTCACTTCGCTCGTCAATAATAATAATGCGCACACCCTTATTGAGGTAGGTCTGCTGACGCAAGTGATCGATAATATATTTCCATTCAAAATCAATAGTTTCAAAAATACTGTTATCTGGTCGAAACGCGATTACAGTTCCGGTAGTTTTGGTGGTGCCTACTGCCTTTACTTTGTTCTGTGGATTTCCAATTTTATATTTTTGTTCCCAGATTTTTCCATCACGATGAACGGTTGCGATAAGATCGGTTGAAAGTGCGTTTACGACAGAAACACCCACCCCGTGTAGACCTCCAGACACTTTATATCCTCCATCTTCTTCACCAAATTTTCCTCCTGCGTGGAGCGTAGAGAGTACGATTTCGAGCGCGCTTACTTTTTTCTGAGGATGAATATCGACTGGAATACCGCGTCCGTTATCGGTAACTTCAACCCAATGGTCAGGGAGCAGTTTGATGGTGATTTCATCACAATGTCCAGCCATCGCTTCGTCGATTGAGTTATCAACTACTTCCCAGATAAGATGGTGAAGACCGGCTGCACCTGTCGAGCCGATATACATACCCGGTCGTTTGCGGACCGCTGCCAAACCTTCGAGAATCTGAATATTCTTTGCGCTATATGTTGAGTTCACTTTTGCTGTTTTTGCCATAGATAAAATAGGGATATGTTCGTTCAACATTTTATCATGATTATATTGTAATTGCAAGCATGAAAAGTTCGGTAAAAAATTATTTTTGTGTTATACTATTATCTACTATGGCTGATAAAAAAACATCTCTGTTTAATCGTTACGAAGATCCGACTGGTGAGTTTTCCAATCAGAGTCTTCAATTTGCGACATGGTATGTAACACATCGTGAGTTGTTGCGGAAAATTACAATTATTGCTTTGGTTGTGTGGAGCGTACTTACTCTTGGAAGCAGTCTTTTTTTTATCGGGAAATATTTTATTGTTGATTATCCGATCGATCAAGCAAATCTGAAAAATTTATCATATTCGTATATCTCTCCCAATATACAGACGCATTTTCAGCCGTCGCCACTGACCTTCTCTTCTCCACAAATTTTTTCTGGAATTGGTAATAAATATGATTTGGTGGTTAATGCAAAAAATCCAAATACGGATTGGATTGCATATATCACTTATCAATTTGAGTATGGTGGTGGTGCAACCGAGCCGCAGGAAGCTATTATGTTGCCATTGCAGGATCGTCCCGTTATTGTGTTTGGACATGAATCAGATGTGCGTCCGGGTTCTGTAAATTTTCATGTGATTTCTGTGCGATGGGAACGCGTTGATCCCCATACTATTCCAGATCCTGTAGTGTATATTGGAGAACGAGTTAATGTATCGGTGAGTGATCTTTCGTATACAACTAATTCTCAATCATCAGTCGGTAGCCCAATCGTGCAGTTTTCTCTTACGAATAATTCTTTGTTTGATTTTTGGGAGTTTTCGAGTATTGCTGAATTCAAACGAGGGGGCGAGATTGTTGGTTTTGCTCCGGTAACTATTTCCCAATTTATGGGGGGTCAGACACAGACTATTTCTTTGGGCATTTTATCTTCGACTTCAAATATTGATTCGGTTGAAATTATTCCGACCGTGAATGTATTTGATCTAGGTTTATACATGACTCAGTGATTGAATTATAGAGATTTTTTACATTCAGGCGTTTGCATTTTTTAGGGTATTACGATACAACATACATGGAACACGACATATAAAATTTGAATTGATCGTGTATATTGTTCCATGAATTGTGTATCGTTTTTTATTGGTATGGCACATTTTTTGGTTAAAACATTTCGAGGATATGACGCTGTATTATTCTTTACTGCACTTGTTCTTGGGTGTATTGGTTTAGCTGCGATTTATAGTGTAGATTTGTCTCGAGGGCAAGGCCTTTCTTTTTTTTCTCGACAAGCACTCGCGCTTGGTATTGGGTTATTAGCTGCTGTAGCACTATCTCGATTGCATATTTCGTTTTACGAGGCACATTCAAAGTTAATTTATGTGACAGCATTAGTTCTTCTGGTTTCAGTGCTTTTTTTTGGCTCCACTATCCGTGGAACGACTGGTTGGTTCCGTGTTGCGGGTTTTTCTTTTCAACCTTCTGAAGTTGCAAAAATAGCACTGGTTATATTTCTTGCTTGGCGAATTGATCGACAGGCCCGTCAGTTTCAGACATGGCAGTTTCTACTCGTCATGACTACACTCACAGCACTTCTTGCTGGTTTGATCATGTTACAACCTGATTTTGGATCGGCAATGATATTGGTCGGAGTATGGTTTGGTATGATGCTTATGGCGGGCATACCCAAGCGTTATACTTTTGGTCTAGTATTATTAGGTACGATCGCAATTGTAGTTTCGTGGTTTTTTCTATTTCAGGATTATCAGAAAGATCGTATTTTGACTTTTCTTAATCCTGAGAGAGATCCACTAGGTTCTGGGTATAATGTTACGCAGTCCATTATTGCAATTGGTGCGGGGGGTATATTCGGCAGTGGTCTTGGTTTTGGTTCGCAAAGTCAGCTTCATTTTTTGCCAGAGGCACAGACCGACTTTATTTTTTCGGTTATTGGAGAAGAGCTTGGATTTGTGGGCACGTTTCTCCTTCTCAGCCTTTATGCCTTACTTCTGTTTCGTCTTGCACTTATTGCCTATCGAGCTCGAGGGGAGTTTTCTTCTTATGTCGCTCTCGGTATTGCCCTTATCTTCCTATTGCAAGTAATAATTAATGTTGGTGCAGCGATTGGACTTTTACCGGTTACTGGTGTTACATTACCTTTAGTAAGTTATGGAGGTTCATCGCTTATTTCGAATTTTCTCCTTATTGGAATTGCTGAGAGCGTTGCCCGGTCAAACCGTCGGACACTCTTGACGTAATCGGTTTCATTTGCTATAGTATTTCAGCTTTGTATGGGTACATTACATCCACAATTTTCACTTGATTCTCTGCGTTCGCATTTCAAGGTAATGCGCGAGTGTCCAGTGTGCGCTACTCAATTTGAATCTGAGCACATTCGGACAGTCGAGAGCAGTCAGGGTTCGCATGTATTACATGTCACCTGTCTGAACTGCTCGAATTCGCTTATTTTTCTGGTGGGAAGTACTGAGCTTGGTATCGGACTCATCGGTATGGTCAGTGATTTGACGTATGATGATAGTCTTCGATTCCGTCACAAAGAGGCCTTAACTGATGATCAGCTGATTGAATGCTATCAGGCACTATTACAGCCTTCGGTTCTCCGCCAATTACTCATGAGTTAGTTTTTAGAAATATTTTCATTTATTTAGGTATTGTATGACGTATTCATTGACACTCAAAACTCGACCAAACGAAAAACTTACTGAACTTCGCGCATCAGGACAGCTGCCAGGAGTTATCTATGGACCCCATCGAGAACCTGTTGCAGTAGTAGTTTCTTCAACTGAATTTAATAAATTATATTCTGCTGCGGGAGAAGCAAGTTTGATTGATATCATGTTCGAAGGAAAGAAAGAAGTTGTAAAGGCTCTTATTCAGGATGTACAATACGATCCTCTCAAGGGTTCTTTGATCCATTTCGATCTTCGAGAAATTGATATGAATGAAGAAATGAGTGCAAACATCCAACTCGTCTTTGTAGGAGATGCTCCTGCGGTCAAAGAAGGCGGTACCCTCATGAAGTCACATACTTCAATTGAAGTAACCTGTTTACCAAAGGATTTGGTAAGTGAAATTGAAGTTGATTTGTCTGTATTGAAGAGTTTCGAAGACGCAATCTATGTAGGAGATTTGAAATTACCAGCTGGTATGACTGCGGTTGATAATAGTGAACAATTGATTGCAAAAGTAACACCTCCACTTTCTGAAGATCAGCTCAAAGCGATGGAAGAAGCTCCAGCTGCTACACCTGCGCTTGATCAGATCGAAGTTGAGAAGAAAGGAAAGAAAGAAGAAGCTGGTGAGGGCGATGCAGAAGAAAAGAAATAACGAAATTATTGAACCCCGGATTTACTTCCGGGGTTTTGTTTTACAGACAACTCAGGGTATACTGTCTACTATCTATGAAACATTTTAAATTTTTTGTTGGGAAAACAGAGATTCGTTTACTGCATATTGCTTCGGGTTTACTCATCGTTGCTGGTTTTGGATTGTTGGTATGGTTTTTTATGCAATCGAGTCATCAGATCACTTCATTTTCTGAGGATAATAATTCTGATTCAGAACACACCGCAGATTCGTGTTCGTTCCATCGTCTATTTGATGGAATATGCGTTCTCACTGAATCTGAAGTTAATCCAAAACTTGTGGCTATCATGATTGAAAATCATCTCGATGCTCGACCACAGTCAGGGCTTTCTCGAGCTGCTGTGGTGTATGAAGCTCCGGTTGAAGCGAATTATTCTCGCTTTATGGCATTATTTCCGATTACTGAAAAAGTAGTAAAAGTTGGGCCGGTGCGTAGTGCTCGACCATATTATCTTGACTGGGCATCTGAATACGGTGCTCCTATGTACATGCATGTGGGTGGATCTCCTGATGCATTGATTAAACTTAAGAATGGAGATTATTTTGACTTTAATCAGTTTTATCGTGGGGATTATTTTTGGAGAAGTACTGATCGGTATGCGCCACATAATGTGTACACTTCTACAGATCTATGGACCAAAGGCTGGGATGATTATGGGAAGAATTATTATTCAGTGCCTATGGATTCGTGGAAATTTGGTGAGGTAGCGCCGTGTACTACTGATTGCGTGACATCGATTACTGCGAGTTTTTTGCCACCAGTGTATGAGGCAGAATGGAAATATTCAAGCACCACTCAAAAATACCTTCGATATCAGATGGGGAAACCCCATGTTGATCAAGATGGTACACAGATCAGTGCTGAAACTATCGTCGTGCAACGAGTACAGACCAAAGTTCTTGATGACGAACTTAGAATTGAGATGAATACTATTGGTACTGGTGATGCTTTGGTATTTACCAAGGGAAATGTAATTAAGGGAACGTGGAAGAAATTTTCGAAAAGTTCAAAAACACGGTTCTATGATAGTAGTGGACAGGAGATTACCTTGACTCCGGGAAAGATTTGGATTGAAGTAGTGAATCAGGTGGGAGATATAGATTATCGGTAAATCATTTGATTACTTGTATATTACAAACACCCCTCCGATTTGGAGGGGTGTTTTTGTTTTATGAAGGGGTGGCCACGATATCAGACGGATGTCAGAATCGTGGCCTGCGCGTTGTGTTGTTTCAGGTCGCGCCGTCTATCTGCACGATGCGGATGTCCCGGACGCTGACCTTGTTGGCCTGGGCTACCGCAGCGGAGATGAGCTGGGACGTCTTTGGTCCCACCTTCTTCCAGTTGAAGGCGGGTCCCTTGTGAACTGCAATCGAAGTCTTGGTGATTTCGATTGCGTTGACCCATCGACAGTTGAAGAGTCGTTGTACGAGTTGGTCACCACGCTTGTTCAGCTGCGGGTGAAACCCGTGGTATTCCTCACGCGGGAGGAGAAGTAGCTCGTCTCTGACGGAGAGTTGGATGTTCACATGCCATGTCCGCTTGTGTTCTTCCCAGTTTTCTTCTTGGACCGTGATTTGTTGTGTGCTTACTGATGCTTTCACCTTGTTTTCCTTGGTTGACGGTTGAACGCGCAAGTGGAGAGGATACTACTGCTTTGAAGAATTGTCAATGGGTTATGTGTATTTTTACCATTCGATCATTTCCCATGCCGTCTTTG
>CAZCHJ010000006.1:0-29678 GCA_964498735.1 uncultured Gammaproteobacteria bacterium
ATCGACTTAGGCCACATGCCGCCCCAAAAGGAGTCGGTTTCATCTCCTACGTGATAGCAATTCTCGTCTGGGATTCTATAGTGACGCTTTAAATAAGCGGCGAAGGCGAGCGCCTTTTCGTGATGATACGGATTCTGCGTGTCACTCACTATTAAATGGTTTGCCAACAACTAAATTGTTGCATGCATTTCTCGGATGACAATGCTGCGGACTATAATTTCTTTTTGTTCTTCTCAGCGTCACTAAGCGCCCTCAAGAAATCTTGATATTCCTTCTCGCTGATTTGCCCACTTAGTCGCTTCGCAATAGTGCGGGCAATCATCTGCTCTTCCTCGGGAAGGTACGTGTAGGCTAGAACATCATTCGGAATGATTTTAGGTACTTGGCGCTCATCCTTAAAGTGATTCATTAACTGTCCCCCACTACAGTTTAAAATTAAAATGCCCCGGATCTAAAGTTTTGTTGGCAAAACTAAAAACCCGAGGCATTAAGAATTTTGTATAGAAATCCTATTGAGACCTTTTTCGTTCTTCTCGAAAAAATAATCAATAGGAAAATTATACACAAATAAGAAGGCTTAGATCCATGTTGGTCGGGACCAGAGCTTACGCGTGCTTTTATCGGCTAGACGCGAAGTGACCCCTGGCGGGGGAACAGGGTAGAAATACCCGGTGCACAGTTGGGTGGGAGGTAAAGCCGCACCCTTCGGACTAACGGTTAAACCTACTCTTCGCTTTGTGTTGTCTTAGCGTGGGGGGTTTCTTGGAAGCCACGAGTGGGCGGGCACCCCTACGGAGTTAGGCTCCGAGAGCTAGGCACTGCCTCCTGCTTCTCAGGTTCTGTGTGTTGTAAGGGGCCGGCGAATCCAAGAAACAAACAGCAAAAAGAATCTCTCTTTGATTAGAGAGTAAGTGGGACAAAGGCTGGCACCACAGACCGGCTGGTAAGTCCCTTTACGATGGGAAGCACCCTTGTTTTTTTTAAAAAACGAAACCCTCTTAGGCACTGCTATGCCCGAAAGTTGCTACGCAGCCTACCCGAGTTTCAAGAACTGGTTTTTTAATATTAAATCGGGATCCTCTACGAGGAGGACTCGGGAAAGGGCACATGGCTTACGCCTGTAAGATCTGTAATCAATTAATAACTGATTCTTCTCAAATAAATAAACACAGAAAAAATCACGGTCTTAGCCCGATCTATGATCTGAACACGGAGATATTGAACAAAAGGCTGTCGGTTTCTGTTTACGAAACAAAGAAAGGAATAAAAAAAAAGAAGAGGGATTTGATTGCGAAAGCATTTTCAAATCATAGAAAATCAGAAAATTTATTGGTTCAGCTCTGTCAGAATGCTCTAGTGCTGAGGAGAAAATTCAATGTTCCGAGACAAAAGATCGAAGATTCGCTCAAGGATGCCTTAGATAGCCAGGTCTTTCCGGAAAAAAAGATTAAAAGAGATTTTGTTACTGAGTTAAAAAAATTGATCGCCAGTGACACTTCACGTCCTATGACAAACTTCTACGACAGTCGCGAGTGGCACGAAGTCCGTTTTAATGTAATCAGAAAACACATAGCATTACATGGGAGAATTTGTTTGTTATGCAAAAAGAGCGGTAACTTTGAACTACATGTTGATCACATTAAGCCCCGCAGTGTTTTCCCGGAACTAGAGCTACAAGAGTCCAACCTTCAGGTCCTTTGTAAAAATTGTAACCTCGGTAAGAGCAACAAGGACTACACAGATTTTAGGTCAAAGAATTAGGATAGGAGAGCATTCGATGGATGATGTAAACACAGAAAAAACAGGGCAAACGAAGGAAGTTTTGTTCGAAGAAAAAAACCCAGAAGAGGGGCCAGCTAGAAAGAAAAAATTAACGCAAGACGACCTGACCCAGCGAGCTGAAACAATGCCCTATCTTGATGAGATAGAAAATCTAATTACGAAAACAGACAACGAAATATGTGACCTTATCTCTTATCTCGGAGGAAGAGGTGCAAGCATAATGGAGCTTGAGCACTCGCTGACTTTGCTTACCGATTTTAGAGAGGGAGCGCACCGCGCACTAGAAACAGTCAAGACATACAGGGGGCTTTTGGATGAATTTTTCTGGGTCGAGTGGCCAGAAGAAGATGAAGAATAAAAATAGAAAGCATTTTTCTTCACAATTCAGCACTTGCATTCCTCCCCAGAATTTATAAACAAGGGATTAGAAAGTGGGGTCAGATGGCAAGGAACTCAATCTCTCTTGAAGGCAAAATTTATTTCTACAAAGACCAAGCCGAGGTGAAGACCTCAGCCAGCGGTAAGCGCTATTGCTCTGCTCAGATCTCTCTGTCAGCAAAGCGAAGGCCACCAGGCGAAGGTTTCTATACAAACTATATTAATTTAGTTGCGTTCGATGAGGTGGCCGACGAGATGGCCAAAATCACAAGTAAGTCTCGCGTCAAGATTGGCGGGTCACTCAAGCTTGAGGAAGCCCCTAATCGCGATATAGCGCCCAAGATTTCCATCATGGTAGATCAGATATCAGCCTCGCCCTACAATCGCGATGGTGAGCCTTATAGAGCGTCTCAGGCCCCATCCGTGAAGCCATCTGAGGCGCTTCAGGGAGTGATCGACTGCCAGGGCATGACGGAAAGCGATATCCCTTTTTGATAGGTGCACCATGGAAGACAAAGCTATTCGGCAAGTCATTGACGATCTGAATAACAGGGTCAATCGAGTCGAGGGAAAAATTGCCAGCGTATTTGGCAACCGCCACTTAATTCAAGCCACGATCCTTTATGATCAACTAGTGCGTAGACTCACACAACTGGAGATCAAATTTGCTCGCCTAGAAAGAGAAGATGCCGGGAAAATACTCTCCGAGGTTGGCAGAGTAAGGAAGTCTATTGAAAGGACGTTTATAGACTTCAACGAACTAAGGAGCTTAGTCGAAAACAAAAACTATTATGAAAAGAATTTTGAGAGAAGAGTCTCGTTGCTAGAAAGAGCGATTTCAGAGCTGGTAACCAAGGAACCTGAGTCAAAACAGAGACTGATTGAGTTGGTTGCTAAAATGTATGGCGCTGAAAAAAAGGATGGGTCTTATTGATGACAAACGAAAAAACAATCTCTCACCCAGAATTAGGCTTCAGTCGCCTCGCCGAGAGAATCGAGCGACTCTCAGAAGAGGCTAAACAAACGCGCATCGATATTGAGAAATTAAAGCTCGTAGTTGAGCGCTTAGTGGATCACGAACTTGCAAGAGAGATTAGGGCTCACGACGAAACTCAGAGTCAAGTAACTGCATCTGCTCAGCCTCATACCCACGCATCCTCTCCACATCATCCCAGTAAGCATCAGGGTCAATGACCCCGGTGTAAGGACTAGGAGAGTTGTACCGGCGCTCTCTCATCAAACTTGTCGAAGTCTCCTGCCGGTCTCTGAAAGCGCTCCAAGATGGGTTGGAACTGATCTCTTGTGATGTTCGTTGTTCCGACAATGCCAAACTCCTCTTTTAGAATATGACCTGGGTTCTTATACCCACTCTCTGAAGCAACCCTTCTCAGTAGATCAACCTGCTTCTCACTGATCATAGCTGAATTGAGAATTGGCTGATTTGATTTCTTTACCTCAGCGTTGTTTGCAGAAGCGCCATCGTCATCATCATCTGGAGAAATTCCCAAAATAGCATTGAGCATGTACCTGCGCCCATAGGTGATGAGCGACCCCTGTTCTTGTGGCTTTAGAGACGTGATTTTCCAACCCTCGCTAACAAGTGATTCGCCACTCGTATGAAAGAGCGTCGTTCTTAAATAAAGCTCCCCCCCGTCTCTGTACATCGTCTGAGAAATACAGAGCCCGTGCTTCGCAAGCGGCGCACCCACAGCCGAGATCACAGTCGCTAGGTCCGCATACTTGTAGTTGTACGCTTGCTTGTCTTTCGGAATTACCGGGAACTCCGCCTGTGCCTTAATCAATGCCGCGTATAGTTCTTTCATCGTCGCTCCTTGCCTAAGAGGGGAGCCCTAGGCGCAAGAACAAACCGCACTAAACAGCAGTAGTAGTTCGAAATGGATGAACCGCACAGCCTGATCTCACGTCTAGGGTTGTGCCCTCTTTACTCATAAGAGGCTCATTTTGAAAGCAAACAATACTTAAAATTCATTTATAAATTAAGCTATCCTTAAAGATTCAGGGCTTTACAAGCGCACATGGAGGTGCTTATGTTCGGGGACAATGTGGAACTAGCAGTAGTGTTGTTCTCAGTTCTTCTAACAGTGTTCCTATTGAAGGAGTGAGCGTGATCTTAGAAATGGAAGCGGGGATTATTCTCTCCAATCCAATGGCAAAAGCCTACCTAGAAGCGACCCTTCGCCAGCTTGGCCTTGATCCAGACCTCATTGATAACGTCATTAGAAAAACCATCTATGACCGAGATGAAAACGGGAACTGGTCAAAAATACCGCAAAATATAGCGTTTTTCTGCCAAGGGTTTTCCGCAGCACTCGATGCCAGAGATGCTGGGACGGTCATACTAAAGAGGCAGGGGCTAACATGATATTGGCTTATCTCACGGTCACTGTACTCATCTTTGTTGGGTTTTTATGGTTCTTTTTTTTAAGCGACGAAAGGCTTTTTGCTCACAGAGACTACGCTTCCATTCCATACATTGTGGGTGTTTCCATCATCATGGCCGTATTCTGGCCATTGGTGCTCATCACTATAGGCGTTGACTCGCTCTTGAATCGAGTGAACAAGTGAAAGCGTCTGTTGCAGTTAATAAATTATTTCGCGTTCTATCCACATATGGAGATGTTGACATCTCTCAACTAGATTTTTTAACCACGATTGAAAATGACCTTGAGTTACTAAAGCGACTAGAAGAAATGAAAGTTAAAGCGGGACTGGATTCAACAAAGGGAGAGAATCAATGGGCGATATAGTCACAATAACAGAGATGGTACTAGACAAGATGGAAAAGGAAAATAAAGCTATTGAACGCGAGCTAAAACAAGAAGACGTTGGAATGGTAGATATGACGTTCAATCGCTCAGAATCGTTTCCTATGGTTCTCTCGATTGTTTATTGTATCTCGCAGCTAATTCTAGAATCAGAGGAAAATCTTTTAATGCTTAAAAATGCTGGAAGGTACAACAATGAATAAAGTAGCGATCCTAATAGCGGCACTTGTGATTGGGTGCGCAGGTAAGAGTAAAGACAGTGGCGCTGTGCCTCCGGTGGAAGCGGGCACAGTCAAGGAATCAAAGACGGTGCTCTCGTTCTTAGGAATGAGACACCCCACATTTGAAACCGAAAAGATGATGGCCGCAACGTCTGGTTACCGTTTTGGGGTAAAACTCTTCTTCGGCGAGGTATTCAAGGCAGGTGCAGACGCGCCAGCACTAGATAAACTAATCGAAGCTAAGCGCTTAAACAAACTAGTAGCAGCACTCACCTTCCCGCGTACTGGCGGAGGTGTAAAAGCATGGCCCGGAGATTTTGCTCCAAACAACGTCCGCGCACAGCTTGCCGCCGTGTTGCCGTATTTAAACAAAGCAAAAGCACAAGGAGCTAAAATTTATGTCACGCTCGTCACAGAGGACAACCAAGCGAACTGTTCGAAAAAAACGGAAGGTTTCAAAGCGGCGCGTGCGTACCTTAACGGCAATGGACATGGAGACGCGAGAATCATCGATAATCCTTGCGGATGCTCTCCGGCAGGCTGTGCGACAGCTTCTGGTGCTGAACTCTTCGAGCGTCATGGATCAAACCCACCTGCGTGCTCTGGAAAGAACCTGTCGGTTGATCCAGATGGAAGTCCAATGGGTTCTCCAGAAAGTTGGATCTCCAGATATAAAAACTGCGAAGTGATGGCCGTCTGGCGCGAAAGCTACAACGGAAAGCCCGGCCCAACTTCCCCTCGTGACCGAAACTTCGCTGGCAAAATTGATTGGGCAGAGGTGAAAAAAATGCTTGAGCTTGGTGTTCAGGGTGTGTCTATTCCGGTGGAACCAGTAAAGCCGCCCGCCGCTGGATGCACAGCCAAAGACACTTTCGTGGACGGTGCCAAGGTCAAGAATCTGTACAAGCCCGAGGCTGACAACCGAAAAGATGAGTGTGTCGTGATTTTTAAAAACGAATATCTCTCAAAACTGGTTTCGGTTGAGTTTCACCAAAACGGCAAGCGCATATTAAAGCAGGACTGGGACATCAAAAATTCGGCATCTCCATGGTCAACACACCAAGGACTTTACGACGGACATGGCACGCAAATTCCACGGCCATACGTGAGCGTGAAGCGCCCCAAGGGCAGCATCCAAGTACGTGCAATTGGTCGTGATGGCTCTGTGACTTGTTTTGACGACGTGAAGGACGCTTCAAAGAGATATGACTGAAGTCACTAATGCAAAGAAAGAGGCCAGGTTTCTAAAGGCTGCAGAAAAAGCAAAGAACCTGTACTCAGCAAACAAGCGATCTCAGCTAGAAATCACAACTATTGCGATGTCTGTTTGCGAGATCACAAGGGGCGGTGTTTCAGCCAGTGGCTTGTTCACAATCAAACGCTTTGCTGAAGCATCTGGTATAGACCCAAAAACACTCAGTAACTGGATCGCAACTAAACGAATGGTGTTTGATAAGTTAAGCGAGACACAGAAAAGAACAGCAAAGTGGGGTGACCTTGTTTGGTGCGCTAGAACCGTGTCCCCAAAGAGTTCTAATACGGTGGTTCAAAAAACCTATCAAGACTTTATAGACAAGGACTCTTATTCTCGAACATTAATTCGCTATATGTGTGAACTAAAAACACTGGCTAATGCCTTTAAGACCAAGAATCTGGCCTTTAAGGCGAGCAAAGACCAACTGAGAGAGATCAAGTTTTATTGCTCCGCGATCTTATCATCAATAGATGAGGATTCCCCTGGCCTCATTGCGCAAGAAAATGGAATAGCCCACAAGCGGGATTATGCGCGGGGAGCGTCTATCGCCTACGGGCTCGGACCACAGTCTAAAAAGAGGAATAAAAAAGAGAGCCGCCGAAGCACCTGGAAGCGCGGTGAGAAAATAGGCGCAAAATAGGCATAACTTATCTATTTATAAATCCGGCACCATGCGCTATAAGGCCACCTAAAGGAGACATGAATGCAAAAACGATCTGTAAAATTTAAGCTAGATCCACGCTCACTTCCAAAGGCGGTCAAAGGGATTAAGCTTAGTAGCAAAAAAAACACACCAAACGTCACGTCCTTTGTTAAGGGGCTCAAAGTCGGGGAATCGTTTCTCGTTTCTAATCTGAGCAAGGCTCAAAACTATTTTCGTGTCGGAAAGCTAAACAAGATTAAGTTCGCGCAAAGACGCGTTGACTCAAACTCTGAAACGCTAAGACTGTGGCGGGTACAATGAAAACAATAGCAGCTCTCCTCGGTATTTTTATGTGCACAACCGCCCTCGCTGAGGTGCGCGGGGATACTGTGATTGATTCAGACACTGGAAAGATAAGTCTCACCGCTTTTCAAAATGCTGAGCACGAAAAGAAATGCTTTGAAGCAAAAGATCCAGTCCTGCTTGGGGTTGAGGACAATTTATTTCTCGTCATGTTTAAGGGCTCTCGAGAAAAAACGAAGAACGAAGGGCTTTATTACAAGGATCTTCTCACTGCTCAGGCCGTGAAGCGAGGGATTGAGAAAACAGGAAAATATTGCGAGATCACATTTCGAGCGAACGGCGCTCAGTGGGTCTTGGGCGTGATTGAATAAGTTTGCCAGTTCCATGTGCACCCCACATTCCTGGCAAAGGTAGGGGGTCTGGTCTTTTCATGTGTCCAGGCCTCCCATTAAAGTTCTCGTTGGAGAAGCATCCTAGGCCCGTCTAACCGTTCAAGTGAAAAACCTAGGGCGGGCTTGGGGTGTTTGATGAGTTTCTTGGGTCCGCGCTGAAGGAAGCGCATGAATGCAAGGAGAAAAAGAATGAGCACAGAGCTAAACGAAATAAAAATCAATGGCGAGATTTATATAAAAAAATCTGAGGCCGAACATGAAATGGCGCAGGCATTGGATGGCATGAAGTATGTGATTGTGCGTACCTACTCGGCTGGTGTGTTTGCAGGATATCTTGAATCAAGGAACGGTCAAGAGGTCGTGATGAGGCAAGCTCGCCGCATATACTACTGGGACGGCGCTGCTTCATTATCCCAGCTTGCGATGAGTGGAACGTCAAAACCACAAAATTGTAAGTTCCCCGAAGCGGTTGAGCGAGTCGAACTACTTCAGGCAATTGAGATTCTTGATGTGACTGAAAAAGCAAAGGAAAGCATTGCATCGGTGAGTATATGGAGAGCCTAGGCTACGGCTCCGGCTCCGGATATGGCTCCGGCGACGGCTCCGGCCACGGCCACGGCGACGGCTACGGCGGCGGCTCCGGCGACGGCTACGGCGACGGCTCCGGCTACGGCTCCGGCTCCGGCTACGGCGGCGGCTCCGGCGACGGCTCCGGCGACGGCTCCGGCCACGGCCACGGCGACGGCTGCGGCGACGGCTACGGCGACGGCTGCGGCGACGGCTACGGCGACGGCTACGGCTCCGGCGACGGCGACGGCTATGGTGAGGGTGAGGGGTAATCCACCAAATCGCGCTCTTTTTTTTGGGAGTTTAAATGAATAAAGAAGACGAAAAAAAAGCCCTAGTTACCTACATCCTCGCATGTCTTCTCGTGTGGGCAATTGCTCATAAAATATTTAAGTCATGGAACCCACATGCGCCTGGAACTACATATCAAGATATTAAAGCAATCGAATGAGAAGCACCCATGAGTGAATTTAAGCTAGGCGACAGAGTTACTGCATTTGGAGAAATGGGGACTGTCGTTGAGCTAAACGACGGAGACGCATTCCCCGTTGGCGTTAAATTTAGACAAGAGCAATTCCCTAGGTTTGAGTACTTCACGAAAGACGGAAAATACTCTAAAAACCAATCACCAATCCTGGTAAAATTAAACGACGTTCAAGTCTATTATTAAGACAATTTTTGTCAAAGAGTGACAATTTTTAGACTGTGTCACTTTATACCCACCGCGAAACCATAGTCATTTTCTTGGCACGCTTTTAGCACCATTATGCTTGCATAAGGGGTCGATATGCCAAGCATGACAAAAGAAATTCAAAGGCAATTAAACGAATACGAGCACAAGCTAAGAGCACTGCTCGCTCTCATGAAAAAAGAGCGCGAAAAAAGAGGGAACAGACAATGAAAAATGAACTGGCCATATCTCGCTATATGCTCTCTTCAATGCTGCGTGACTTACAAATGATTCAAGCTACGTTTGAAAAATACGGTGCTCCAGACCTTGGACAAGGCGAGAGGGAGCACTTAACTTCAGCAATTGTTCACATCACGATGGTGTGCTCAAAGCTAAGAGCCCTTGAGGGTATTGACCATGACTCGTGAAAAGCTTTTAGAAGAATTATTTGATGTTGAGGAAAAACTTAAAACTCTCAAAATCATGCGTGAGATCTTGATTGAAAAAGCAAAGGGACACGGCACTTTTTCCGCTGGTCAGTACGTGTTCATCATACAAGAGAGCTTTAAGCGCTCGGTCAGGGTTCAAGAAATGATCGACGCCTATGGCGAGGATGAGCTCAAAAAGAAAGGTCTCATTCACGAAAATAAAGTTGTTACGACTAAGGTAGCAAAGAAGGCAGCGTGATATACTCCTGCTTATGTGGCGGGGGCGTCCTAAGTATAAGAACACAAGAGTAGAGTTTCAGGGCTATAGCTTTCCTAGCAAGCTTGAGCGCGATTGCTTTCTGATGTTAAAAGCAAGAGAAGATGCTGGTGAGATTAGAGACTTACGGAATCAGCACACCGTACACATGACAAAAGCAGACATCACATGGAGAATTGATTTTTCGTTTGTGTGCGCGAATACTGGCGTGACTGAGTTTGCTGAGGCGAAAGGTCTTGAAACACAAGACTACAAACTAAAACTAAAGCTCTATCGCTTTTATGGACCTGGACCACTATCTATCTACAAGGCATCGCACCGTGGAATTTATTTGGCTGAGCGAATAATACCTGCAAATGGCGAGTAGAAAATCAAGAACCAGAGCGACAAGAAGAGATAGGAGGCTTGCTAAGCAAAGCGGCTGGAGGAGACCTGGTAGATCAAACCCAAAGAAGGTTGGGCACGGCGGGTCAGGTCAGGTGGGTACTGGACACGGGATTAGCTCGCTTTCGCAGAGAACCTCAAAAAAAACTAATAGGAAAATAAGCCGTAAAAATAAGGCAGTAAAAGAAGAACCTAAAAAAATATTCGAGGAAAAAGTTGTATTACAACCGATTAAAGATGAGCGCGGTATTGTCATTGCACACATGAGAAAACGAGTATTAATTGAGAAAATAACTAGCGCCGATTCTCCCGAAGAAACCGATTCATCTCGCTAAGCTCTTGTTGAATAGAAATCAATTGCTGGTGAAGTGTCTCGTAACGAAACTCGGCACTAGCCCTAGTCTCAAACGTGTTAAATAGAGAAAATATAGAGCCAGCAACGGTGAGAATAACACCAGTGCCTATGATCTCATAAAGGTGCGATCTTATTTTTTCTCGCATCTTTTTGCCTTCTCAATGACAGTGCGTGCGTCGCTCGGAGAGAGGCAAACATAGTTTTCAGTGTCAGCAAAAGGCATTGAGTACGGCTCACCACTAGGAGGTGAGCACTCGAAAGTCCCTGCCTCTGGGTTGCTGATGCATACAACGACCTCAAGGCCGCCACAAGATGACAAGAGAAATGAACTACAAAGAATTAATAAGCTCGCGTATTTTTTTTGCCGCTTCACGCTTTTCCTCCACGGTCGTCCCTGGATCGGAGAGCTTTGAGAAGACCTCGCCACTCTCCTTGAACCAGGTTTTTTCGCGATTTTCTTTGATGAAGTCAAAAAGGCTTTTGATGATTTTTACAAGCTCACCAATTGACTTAATGGCTGCAACAATTTCAGCGAACATCGGAACCCCTTATTTCAAGCGTTGACCAACAATACCGTCAATGAATGCTGCAACGGCACCCAAGAACTGTGCAAGCTTTTCGCAAACAGTTTTAGCAACGTTCACAATACCCTGAAGCGCCCAAAGAAAGCTCTTTGGTTTTTCGGTCTTAGTTGCGCGCATCACAACTTCAAGAATAATTGCAATTGATGCAGCAAGCGTTGCTCCGCTTCCGGTAAGATAATCAAACGCTGATTGTAGAAAATTAAGAATAGCTTCCATGCAAACCCCCATCATGATGTTACGGGTAGAGGGCTCACCGCATCCATGCGACTTACCCCCGTCGGAAATATCCCCGCTGTTTTATTTTAACAGGGAAGGTTCGCTTGCCTAGTGATTTTAGAGTGGTGAAAAATCTAATCGATGCAATAATTTGGCTCTGGGGGAACAGGCTTACTTCCTTGGTGTGAGCTTGTACTGACTTCGGGGGGGGGTGTCCGTCGCAGTCGCTTGAGTTATCTCCTTTTACCATCCGACTGTTAATCCCCCCCTGAAGCCCAGGCTCACTTTCTTGGGGGTTTAACTTTATGGATCTTTTACTTCAATATGCGCTTCAATTCGTTGGGAAGCCCTATAGATGGGGTGGAAACGGAGTGCTTGGGATAGATTGTAGCGGTCTTGTGCAAGAAATTTTGGCAGCTGGAGGGGAAGACCCCGAGGGAGATCAAACGGCCCAAGGATTGTTCGATTATTTCAATGCTAATGGCAGAGCTGAGTGGAATGCCTACAAGCTTGGTGCTCTTGCCTTCTATGGGGAGAGTGTAACAAAGATCACTCACGTTGCTTTCTGTGTTGATCAATATCGCTGCATTGAAGCTGGTGGTGGGGGATCTAAAACCACAACAACTGAGATCGCAGAGAGTCAGGGTGCGATGGTGAGGATGAGGCTCATCACTCGTCGTCGTGATCTCGCAGCTGTTTTACGCCCGAGATACCGTGCCGTTGGGAGCATCTAGCATCTCTGATTCTCTTGGCCCTTGCTCTATTTCTCTCTCTAAAATATTCACGCCCATACTTGGCAAGGCACTTTTGGTATGTTTCCCACTCCCTTGTCTTAAGCTTGATCGGGTCCTCTCTTAGTAAGCGATCCCTTCGCTCTTTGGAGTGCATTTTTTTACACGCTTTGCATCTTGAGACTGGCCTTGTAACTCCGTCTCGCTTCTCTTTGCCGAAGTACAAATTATCGTCTGAAAGGATATGCCCTCTGATGCAAAACCCTGGCTCCCGCATCTTTATGCAGGATCTATAAAGTATTGAATTTCAATGTAGCCAGCACCACCATTGCCGCCAGTGTTTCCACCAGTACAGCCACCACCGCCACCACCGAATGAACCATCAGAGCCGTTGCCAGAGTTATTTCCAGCCCCACCGAACCCGTAAGCACCGCCACCGCCACCTGGTCCACCTGCTCCAGGGAAACTTCCATTGTTTCCACCCTGGCCACCTGTCCCGTGTCTTCCAGCTTGGCCAAGATCTCCGCCGCGACCTCCGCCAGCGATTCCTTCAGCTCCTAGATTGGTGGCCGCACCTCTTCCACCGAATGCCGTAAATAAGCTCCCAAAGGTTGAGTTTCCACCAGTAGAGCCATTTGTGGTCCCGCCTGCGCCACCTGCTCCTATTGTGACGGTATAGATTGTGGACGGGGTTACAGCAATGACGCGCGAGAAATAACCAGATCCGCCACCACCAGCGCCGACGGCCCCCCCGCCGCCGCCGCCACACCCCCAAATCGTCAAGGCAGTGACTCCATCAGGACATGTCCAGGTTGTGGAAGTTGTAAACCCCTCAACCACAATGACCCTGTCAATGAGCGCATTGATGTTTGCGCCAATCTTATTCATGAGCGCTTCTGAGTGGGGAGCATTCTGCGCCACTTCCACATCGTTTAGCTTGTCTATGTTACCAGGAATATCTGCCATGTTTCCCCCTCTACACCATCACGTACGGTGGTTGACCGTCTGCAAAGTCATTTGAGCCATCGCTCATAAAAGTATAAACAAGCTTTACCTTGTCCGTTTGATCATCATAGTGCCCAAACTCCATGATCATACCCGATGCTGGTACAAACCCAAGAGCTGGTGAGACTGTGATCACATTGGAAGATGCCGAGGTGAGAGTTGCTGTCGCGTTTTGAGAAAAATCAGAATTTCTCACCCTCACAGTAGTCCCCACGTGATCTATCCATTTCTTGTATTCATTCTGACCATATTTAGAACTAAAAGAACTCTCAATCGTAAACTGTGTTTGAGACGCCCCAACCTTGATTCTGCTTGCTGGGCTAATGAGGCCATATCTCTCAGATCCATCGTACTGAGTGTCTACTATGTCTAGGGTCACCTTACCCGTCTTAATATCAATGGATCGATTAACAACTTCAAATAGCTTTGGGCCCTTATCCCTTGTGCCATCCTGTGTGTTTGTGATTTTAAGATTGGTTGGGTCAAATAAAACCACATCGCCTGGCTCTATTCTAAAGCCGTCTCCATAGAAGACCTCAATTCCCATGAAATATTCAGCGCCAAACTTATAGCGATTGATTCTCCTATTTGATGCTGCTTCAGCCAAGTTAAGTCCAGAGAGGTCTTTTCTCATTCCCTTAGAATCAATCTGCATTGCTTTTGTTCCAACTGGAACTCGAGTGAGCGAGTCACCTGCTTGCGTGATAAGACCTGCTCGAAACTTGTCGTCTTCTAAAGCATCCTCCTCAAATCTATACAGAATCGTATTATAGAAGTTTTTGGCGATGGATCTTTTGAGCTTAATTTTGTCTGGGTTTTTAATGTTTCTCTCATCGAGGGTGATGAGTTCCTCGTTTGGGAGTGGGGGTGTGTGCATCCCGACTGATGATTTTCCTTTTCTTGGGATGGAGAAGGCTGAGGTTGGCTTATAGATCTCATTCCCAATGAAGTCTTTTCCATCAATCGTGTCTTTCAAATAGAAGCGATAAGAGAATGACGACAAGAATAACTGATAGAGTCTTTCGTGTTCTTTAATGTCTACTTGCGATGGATCCATTTGAAGACCCTCGCCAAGAGTGTCGTACTTACTTCTGATAGAAGCGCTCGCAGGAGAGCTATATTCATCTGAGAATGTCACTCCATCAATGATGAGATAAGTTCCCGTGTCTGTCTTAATGATCTCAAGGATCTCTTTAGCTGAAACGCTGTTGGCCCCCTGATCAGCTCCCGTTGTAGTGATATAGTCACCTGAAACGACGTTGTATAAATCAACCAGGTCTTGTCCCTCAAAATAGACAGAATTTGGAACATTCCCAACACCTGGAACGATGTTAAATGAGGTCACATCTAGTGAATCGACATAGAAATCATTCCTACCAGAGAGCATTAGCTTTAGAGCAAGCGTCATCGCATCGCCCTCAAGTACATAGAAAGAAGAAACACCAGCACCGTCTGAGTGAGAAGCGGCGGAAGTTCCTAGTTGTGCTCTTGTACACCCAGTTAAGTCAGAGCCAGAGACGCCCGTGTACCGAATGATCTCGTTGTCTATCTTTACATAGTACTTAATGGATGGATCGAAGTTTCCGTCTGGACCAAGAACTGGTGTAAGAAGACCAGAAATTGAATCAAGCGTAATTGTGGTGACTGAGTTATTGATTGCTCCATCAAGCTCATGGTCAGTTTTAATGAATAATTCTTGGCGCTTCTTTTGATCTGGGTGAGCTACGTTTAGAGAAACAAGGCCAGACCCAGAATCAATGGAGTCAATAATCCCAGAAAAAACCAATGCAAAGTCTTCAGGGAAGCCACTGTTTTGAAAACCAAAATAGACCTTAGCCTTTCTTCCTAAGATGTCGTCTACAACAACGGATGGTGAAATGATTTTAGAGAGCGCCCTATTCTTATCGATGAATGAGAGCGTGAGAGAACTTACGTTTGAAACGTCCCCCTTGTCAGGCTCAAGCTGTTGATTGATTGAGGTTGATGTCCCTCCCTCAAAGGACAAATAAGCCTTAGAGTCATTAGAAATTCTAGTTCCACCTATGACCCAGTCGTTCCCAATGTAAAGATTTGGGTCACCGATTCTGATGTACTCATACACGGGAACAGCGCCGAATAGGTCATCGATCTCATCAATTTGAACCACAATTTGAGGTACAATGACCTGGCTTTTTGCCTCAATCGCTGCCCTCTCTGTGATTGGGAGAGTCACAGATCCTCACATACCCAGTAGTCGTTCTTTGATTTTTCGCATGACTTCATGACTTTTTTTGAAGCAGCACAGCTAGATAGAAGAACCCCTATAAAGATGACAACAAAAATCAATGGGATGTATTTTTTCATCACTTCTCCTCACTGGTAAAACGCGGTTATGTGAATCACGCCAGACCCTCCATCCCCACCAACCTGGCCGCCTGTATTGGCACTTCCACCAGATCCACCACTTCCGATCGCATAGGAGTAGGTAGATGCTGGTGAATAGACCACGGCGTCTATATATCCACCCGCTCCGCCACCACCGCCAGAGACGGGCACAACACCACCGCAAGCACCACCACCACCGCCTGCACCCGTGTTTGGGACGGCATCCTCTCCAGCAAGTATGGGACTAGTGCAAGCGCCCTCACCACCAAGTAAGTTAACGCCACCAGTACCGCCTATGATGTCTGAAGCAGCCGCACCACCAATAGAGTTTCCACCCTCTCCAGCCGTACCATCAGTTGCAAAACCATATGCGCCAGAAGCAATAGTCCCTGTGCCACCACCGCCACCAGTGGCGACACCAGCTCCAAGTCCACCCGTACACGTGAGGAATGATGAACCAAACGTGGTGCTGGATCCGTTTGAACCAGTTCCACCACCAGCGCCGCCATTGCCGCCTCCAGATCCGCCACCACCACCGCCCGCCATTCTAATTTTTAAGTACAGAGGCTTTGAGAAGCTTGAGAAAGTGATGGTTGCATCTCCTGTCCCAGAGGCTTTTGTCAGTGTTCCAGATGAGAGGGGATCTCCGCTGCCTTTTGCGTAAAGAAGCGTTGCACCGCTAATGGTCTCAAACACAGTGAATGTGACTGAGTTATTGGTATACGTTGCTCCAGCCGTTGCGGATGCACTGGTCACAACAAAAGCATATGGAAGTTCAAACGTGCCAGAGCCAGTGAGTATAGATTCGAATATAGGTTTTTTTGGCGTGAACGCTGTCCCGCTCCCAGAAACGCTAGAGAGTTCGCCTGTTAGCTGCGGGATGGTGGGCCGTGTAAGAGATGTAAAAACCTCTGGAAAATAAATCTTAATATTGGTCGAACTAAAGCTGTACGCAGTTTCCACTCCCGCTACATTCGAATAATAGGAGAGCGTCCAGGTTCCAGAGCTTTCTGTGATTCTCCCGTAAACTAAATTCCCAGCTCCATCATCAATTGCTTTTAGTGTAGATGAGTTTCTAATCTCACACCGATTGTTCGGAGCAGATGTCACTACCCCTACCGCAGATGCGCCACCACCGGAGACCTTCCCAGAAAAACTTGATGTTACAGTGTCATCCACGCCAGCAGCACCGCTAAAAGTAGTGCTCTGATATTCTGCATAGTAACCATTGCTTCCAGTTAACCCCGTGAATGCAGCGTCTAGTTTCTCTATTGCTGTTTTTCTAGAGTCGCCATCACTGATGATGACGTTTGAAGAATATGCGTTTCTATTTGAGTCATTCTCGCCAGCGTTTCCTATGGTGAAAATGAGCTCATTCAGTAAGCCCTGTACGTTGTCAATCGAGCCACCAGAGAATGGGTCAATCGTGTCATTAAGGCCAAGCTTCGCTGCTTTTACGTCATCGGTTGTTTTGCTTAGAAAAGCACTATTAAATGTAGACGCATTGGCGATTTGTCCATTTGATACGCTCACGAATCCCCCTAATAATTACTAAGTCACTACCCTAAACTTCAGTACGCCAGAATCGTAGTACCCAGGTAAACCTTTGTCATACAATTCTTTTAACTTGTAACCAGTGCCGTCTTTCTCGGATGGTTCGCTCTCTAAGATTACTTTGTAAAAAGAATTTACATCGTCTTCATCTGGCATGAATTCCATTTTCGCTTTTGTCGTAGCAAACCGAATGAAGTCTAAAAAATCAGAAATACCATTTGGATTGTTTCTAATCGGGCAATCATTTGTCATCTCAACATCTGTAATGAACTTGAAATTCATCTCAAAGAATCTCTCGATCCCATAGGTAACAACCTCAACTTCTCCGGAGGCGGATTTATTCACAGACGCATATGCAGCACGCCTGAAGTTCTCCTCTGGTACATAGTCCTGAAGTATGAATTGTGTGGTGTACTCACTCCCAGATGCGACACCACTATAAGTTGAAGCACCTGTTCTATCAGATCCAGTGAGCCCTATTGTTGAGAATATTGATGAACCAGCTCTGGACCCAGTTGAGACTAGGAGTTGAAAGTTTGAGCCTGTGGAAATTGTAAAAACGCGAGTGGTTCTATTAAAGCTAACCGTGTATGTGTTTGCACCAACCGCATCGAGTGCTGTTTTAATTGCAACTGCCAGCTCTTCTGGAGTGTATGAGCCGCTGTCTATTGTGGCTTGAATTTCTGGAGCACCTTCCTTGAAATCTAGCGAGGAGTTTGTCTCATCAATTGTGAAGCCATAATAAAACTTTGAGTGTGTATTTAGGCTCATGCGGTCCCCACAACAAGTCCGTTTTGCGAGAAATTGTCTCGGATAATGGCCGCAAGTTCAAGGCCTGACTCTTTTCTGTCTAAGATATTGCCCTGCACGTTAACTACTACAGAAGTGCTATCGACTCTCTTTTCTGTGGATGTGGCCTCACTCGACCCGCCAAGGCCACCTGCAACACCACCGCCAGACGTGGTCACAGGTTCTGAACCACCGTTAAGACCACCCGCGCCTCCAGAGAGTGCCTTAAGGGCCCCACCCAAGGTAATCAAGGCAAGACCAATTCCCGCCTGAGCTGGGTTAAACGTTCCTAATCCCAAAAGGAAAATCTCAGTACCAAGCTGAATTGCAAGATCACCAAACACACCCAATATTGCTTTACCAAACGCCTGAAAGAGATTTGTTCCTTGAACGAGGGCCTGACCGATCGCACTAAAGCTCTGAGCAAAGCCTCTTTTAAACCCATCAAAAGCGGATTGAATTTTCTTGATTGCTTCAACCTGTCTTTTTGCGCCCTCTTCACCGACTGTTGCAATTCTAGAAAAAGATTCGTCGGCACCAGCGGAAATAAGTCCAAATGTGTCTAGGTAAAAGCCCTTGATGTTCTCAGTCGAGTTCTTAAATTTTTCTTCGATCGGGGGTAAGTTATTTTCTATCTCTTGGCTTAGGCCCTGCAAAGAAGCAGTAACCCCGGTTGTGACGCTAAGATTAAACTGATCCCCAAAGCTCTCTCCTATTGAGAGCGCTGTGGAGCCAAGCGCTTCTTTAGCACCAGAAAAATCTCCCTTTGCAACGGAAACCAGTGCCGCAGCAACTCCGGCGATCCCCTTTCCAAAAGCCTCAAAAACAAATTTCCCGACGTTATAGAGCGCCTCAAGCGGACCAATGACGGCCTTCGTGAGGATTATTCCAAATTCAATAGCCCCTAGTGCAAAACCCTTAAAGTAGTCTTGTTTAGAAAAATCCCCAATTACTTCTGCGATGTAATTAAAGCCATTTGCTAATTTATTGATCAGCAAAATAACCGTTGGGCTTTTAACAATGAAATTACCAATGGACTCTAAAATCTCTTCGAATGCGTTTTTAGCTTTCGCCGTTGCTCCTGCAAACGTTGTAGCCTGAGCTTTTGCAACACCGCCAAACTTTGCTTCTAAAACAGTCAGTGCATTCGCAAAGGTTTCTGTATCAGTCTTTCCTTTACGAATCTCAATTCCGTAGCGCTGAAAAGCGGAGACGTTTCCCTCTGCTGCCTTTCCAACAAGTCTAGCAGCACTATCTAGGTCAATATTGAGTGCTGCAGCCAAGTCAGTTGCTGCAACAGTCGCTCGTTTGAGCTCCGTTTTTCCAAGCTTACCAATTGTCTCAATGAGCGCGGCCGCGGACTCAACTGTGTCATCGCTATAAGCAGTCGTTCTTTGTAATTCTCCAGCCAGCTCTTGTAGATCTTTTGAATACTGAGCCGAGTAGTTTCCTGCCTGCGCCAGTGAAACGTTTAAGTTTTGAATCGCCTGCTCTTGATGGGCGGCGGCAGCAATTGCCTCTTTGAATGTGAAGGCTCCTGCGAAAGCGGCGGCAAGGCCCAGGAGCTTTCCTTTTACTCCTGTGAGGCCCCCTAAAAGACCATCCCCAAAGGATTCCCCAGAGTCTTCGCCACCTTTTTTGGCTTCACCAATCGCTTCTTTGAGGTCTTTTCTAAATGCGCTTAGCTCAAGCCTTAACTCAGCAACAATGTCTTCAGCCATTGAGCACCTTCCTTAGCCTCTCGTTTAGCTCTTGCGGACTTAGCTCTTTCGCTGTCCGATGAGTTACGGGGTATGCAAGTTTATGCATTTCCTTATGCATTTTTTGCCGGTCAGACTTTTTTAGGTGCGGATAATCCGAGACTCTCATTGCTTGAAGTGCCCCCTGCGCCTCAATCACTGTGATCCCTAGCCAGTAGGCTTGCGCCCACTCCCAATCTAGATCCATGATTTGATCGTGAGTCCAGCCATAGAAGTAGGCTAGCTTCACAACGAAGAACTCGTTGTCAGTTATTTTTTTTTAACTGGCATGAGTGCTTCTGTGATCGCCTCGAGTCCCTCAAACGTGAGCTGTTCTGAAACAGACTCTGGCAGTCCAAGGGACTCAAGAAAATCGAGAATTGCTTTGAGCTTTTCAATGTCTGTCTTTGCTTCCTTTTGAGCTGCATCGTAAAGCATTCCCTGCTTCACGGTTGGCTTTGAAACCTTATAGGTCTCGCCATCGAAGGAGATCTCAATGACAGATGCTTTTTTAAGCTCAATTTTCGACATTAATAGCGTGCCCCAAACATGAAATAATCAATGTCCGCATTTCGTGTACAGTCGCGGAAAATTCTCCACGTGATGGAAACAGTCGCTGGGTTTTCTCCAGAGAGAGTGATTGAATCAATCTGTGGGAACGCAAGGTGAAAAGTGAAGTCTTCACTATAGTCAGTGTCACTGTTTGCCACAGGATGAAGCCACAATGGCTTTGCACCATCAGTAAGAGCGCCAAAGTTTGTCGAGGAGCCCCAACCTGTCACAGCAGAGTTACCCTGCTGAGTCACTGCGACTGTGAACCCGGAATCACCTTCATTGATGTCGTCTGCACCACCTGCAACGGCGTTTGTAATCGTCACTACAGCACCATTTGAAGTTGCGTTGAATGCAGCATCCGCGTTGATTGCAGATGCAACCGCAGTTGCAACAGCGCTAGCAGCGTCACCCGTTGTGATGTTCACAGTGATGCCTGTTCCTCCTGGAGCTGGGTCAGTAGCACTACCACCAGAGGTATTAATCCATGCGTAAAAAGGCAGGTTAGCTCCTGACTTAAAGGTAAAGTATTTTCCATCCAAGCTATTTGAAACATCCGCAACACAAGTGACGGTAGAGATCTCAGCTTGAGCAGTAGCGGTTGCGCCACTCGCCTTAAGCAGGTTCACTACCTTTGCAGCTGATGTCTCAAGAAGAACAGTTGTGAGGCCAACATTTTTGCCCGTGCGAATAGCGCCTAGGACTTCTGTACCGCTCTGGTGAGCAGTGATGTCCACGGCCTGATCTTCCGTTGTTAATTCAATATCGCCTTGGATGAGACCAAGGTCTTCCCCACCCCAATAGACTTTGGATGGTTTAAGTTTCACATTTTCAATTCCGCAGCTCATGAATCCCCCCTGTAGGAATTAGTTATCGACCACAAATTATGACAAAGAACTCAAACTCAACCGTGAGCAGGAGACTATTGTCGTTTGCATTCCCCCATGGTTCGACACTCATGGAGCGAAATCTTACGTCTTTAATTGTATCTTGAGTCAAACGATTGAGAGGCGCAATAAATTCCGCCAAAATCGCATCGCCTCGACTCACTGCCTCATCTATCTTTGTCTTTGGATCGTTTGCCCCATTTAGTGGGAGCCTAACAGTGAGAGGCACAAGTACAGACAAATTATCTTGGTTATTGGAGACGCCACCTGCTTGGCCAAGCTGAAGGTGGTAGTTTGACTCATAAAGGGTCTTAGGGATGTTGGTGTACTCAAAGCCATCGCTCCACTCGGTGTAGCTAAGTGCGCTCATTCTTGCGCGTGCGTATGGCTTTACGTCACTAATCATTTATCTGCGCTCCAGCTTAATGACGGTGAGCTTTGCTCCCTCACCTAAACTAGTTTCACCATCCCCATCTTGATCCAACCTTAAGATTTGTCGCTCTTTTGCCTGTGAGGCTAGCTTCTCGTAGTGACGCGCCTTAGCGTAATAGAGGTCATTCTCATTGTTCCAGAGGCTATCGAAGATGAGTCGAAGTGTCTCATAGCGAGACCATTCCTTTACCTCTGTGAGGTCTGTCACTGAATCAACGGTGTACTTATTGCCATTGATGTCAGTGAATCCTCTGCGATCAAGGGTCTCAAGGATGATGGTTTGAGCCTGTCTGTGAAGGTTTAAGTAAGAGCTTCGCCCTGGTGGAATGTATTTTAGGATGTCACTCTCGTGGAGCTTTAAGTCTTGATCGGTTGAAAAAAGTTTATCTTCAGCCGCAGTCAAAACTTCAATCGTTGCAGTGGTCGTGGTGACGTTTGAGAGTGAATCAGTCACTCTTAGTGTGACCGTCTTAGAGCCAGATGTAGCGTAGCCCCAGTCCAGATATTTATTGGTAGTGACGGTATTAAAGCCAGCCAGCGCTTCTGGTTCAATCTCCACTAGGGAGATGGTAGCGCCAACGATGTAGGTCTTTGTAGCATCTAGCCTAGTTTTGTCTGAAACCTGAACCTTGCTCTCTGTTTCAAGCACTGGGAAAGCAGGCATTATGCAGCCCTTCCTGAAACGATAAGCACAATTTGAGATATCAAGAGCTCAGAAAAAACATGCTTTGAGAGCGACATATCATCTGGCGGCATATTTGTGAGCGCAACTAGGGCGCTTGAGATGTCACCCGTGACAAATAAATTCACAATATCCACTGTGTACTCATCCCCTCCAATAGTGAAGGTAAGTGCTCTTAGTCTGTGCTGAGCCCAGAGCATTTTTTCTGCTATCTGCGCATCACTAAGTCCTGATGAGACAAAGTTACTAAGAATCAGACGATTGATTTGATCTAAAATCCCGCTCGTAGCGGATTTATTTTTCTCGATCAAGTAATCAACCATTGCCTCTACTGGATCTTGTGGTGGTCTTGCATATGGAGCTAGCTTCTCTTGCCATACCTCTTCAGAAGTGTCGTCTGGTAGTTCTAGCTGACCCAGTACGTTGCCTTGATAGTCTAAAATGTCTCTAATCATAGTTTCCCCTAGAGTGTAACCTTACAGCTTCCGCCATTGCCGCCAGTTCCGCCCGTCGTTCCAGATGCAACCGAACCAAGAGATCCCGCAGAACCAACGGTAAGTGTGCCTGTGCCAGTTGTCACATTGAAAAGCTGAATTCTCCCACCCGTTCCACCAGCGCCGCCATTTCCGCCAACGCCTGTTCCACTTCCATCGGAGCCGGCGCCACCAGTTCCACCGGATGCATCTATTAAGTCTGCGACTGCTGAGCCTGTTTTTTTAATGTATGCGATATAGATATAGCCACCACCACCGCCGCCGCCGCCACCTGCTCCACCACAGCTTCCACCGGCAGGTAGATTTGTTTGCCTGCCACCAAGTCCACCCATGGCCGAAATAACTCCAGCCGGAGTACTTGGCCCAGTGATAATCTCGCCTGCATAAATAACTAGAACTGCGCCGCCTGCGCCACCGCCACCGCCACCGCGGCTAGTGTTTGCTCCATCACCACCGCCTGAGTTTCCACCTCTACCGCCCCCACCACCTGCAACAAGAGATGCACCTCTTAGAAACTGATATTCAAACCGGCCATAATGTACGGTTGATGTGACTGCGCCGCCAGCAATCCCAGCCGCTGCGAGCCCTGTCCCACCAGCACCACTACTACCACTAGCACCACCAGCGCCGCCGTTTCCTGGGTTTGTAGCACCTGCCGCTCCACCCTGAACACCGTTGTTAGATTGCCCAGCAGCACCAGTGCCACCCACGCCGTTTGTACCTAGCATTCTAGCGGTGAAGGCCGCTCCACCGCCTGCCCCGCCGTTGTTTGCTGAGTTTGCCCCGTTGTTCCCATTCCTTGAAATCCCGTTCACTGGTGCGTTTGTTAGGTCTAGAGTTTTACAATAAAGAGGGTAGCCGTCTGTATTTAGAGCAGCACCAGCGCCAATTGTGAGTGTGTCGTAGTATGCAACATCTGAGAGTGTAAGTGACCCAGTAACGGTTAAGTTCCCGTCCGATCCATCGCCGAAGTCTTGAAAAAGATTTTCCTCTTCCCAGACAGGAACTCCACCAATAGATCTAATTAAAAAGTCTTCACCGCCAATGGGTAATCGAGTAACAGTCCCACCGGAGTTGCGATAGAGCATGTCCCCCGTGGTTGTGGTTGGGTCTACAAGCTTTGTTGCCAAAGCATCAAACACAGCATCTTCGCTTGGAGCTTTGTCAGTAACACCGTTATTGATTCCATTTGTAACTACAGCAGTGCGAGCAGCTGTAGTGAAGTCAGTAACATCAGCAGCAACGTGCGCGTGCGAAGTGTTTGCTTTTCCGTCAATCTGTGTCTGCAGTGGAGATGTTACACCATCTAAGTAATCGAACTCTGTGTTGCTCACGTTGCCGGCAGAGATCTTATTGGCATTAATTCCTGTGGTGAGTTTTGTATCTGTTACGCTGTTGTCTTTTACGTCTGCGCTGATTTGATTAGACCCATCGTTGTAGGTGAGGTCAATAGTTGCGGTGTCTAGAAGTGCCGCACCTATAGCGTCTTGAGCTGCTTCAGTAAAGTCAGTGACATCACTCGACACATGAGTGTGCGATGTGTTGGCCTTGCCATCAATCTGTGCTTGGATGCTAGAAGTGACGCCATCTAGGTGGTTAAACTCAGAGTTAGAAACTGTGCCGCCAGAGATCTTTGCGGCATCAATACCACTCGCAAGTTTTGCGTCTGTTACTGTTCCAGCGGTGAGCTTTCCGCCATCAACTCCGATTATTTTTGAATCAGAAACGGAAAGGTTCTGAAGCTTAGCTCCGTCAATACCGCTAGCGAGGAGCGAGTCGGAAATAGAACCTGATTTGACGTCTGCTGTGATTTGATTTGTAACGTCGCTGTAAGTGAAATCAATTGTAGTGGTGTCTGTTAAGATACCGCCTACTGCATCTTGTGCGTCTTCGTCAGTATACGACGCCCCACTCTCATAATCAGTGACGGCACCAGTAGAGTCCTGCTTTTTGAAATGCCCATCAGCATCATCAACACCAATGTAAAATCTTCCGGCTGGTGGGTTTGGTGAGATTGGAAACGTGACACCTTTAACTCGAATCGATCCATCTGCTGACATTTATGCCCCCATGACTAGTAAACCATCCACTTGCAGTTCGCCCTCCAATAGCAGAGGCACTGCACTAAAAAACTGTTTCCCAGCAGAAACTTTATATGTTTCGCCCGAATAAATTAAATATGGCGGTAGAAAGTCCTCTTGTGAACTGAATTCATCCATCACAAGCACGCCATCCACAATCAATTCGCCCTCAATCGTGAGGTCATCCACAAGAATCATCTGCTGATTGACTGGGATCGTAATGGTCGAGCCACTTGGAACAAGATGAAAACTAAAATTTGAATCAGCGCTAGTTGCAGCGTTGATCTCTTCAATCGCATCCTGCACGTTGTCAGATACGAATCCATTTGTTGAATTATCAAATGGGACTGACCTAGCTACGTCTGAGAATCTAAAGGGACCGTTCAAGAGGCCTCCATGATTCTAGTGTTCGATGTTCCAGATACAACCATTGCATAAACAGGAATAGCTGGACCAATGCTCCAATTGATTCTCTGATTTGGAAGGAGTGGAAATCCATTTGTAGAGTTCACAGAAGAATCAAACCCTATGTAGACAATTTGAGATGAAAAATTAATGAATGAAAGCGCTTTTCTGTTTGCAAGCGCTGTTAGCCCAACTTTGAGTTCACTTGGAGTACTTGAGACTGTAAAAGCGGAATAGATGCCAGATGTGTTTGGAGTTACAGACTCTCCACCGCCACCTGCGATTGGAGAACCATCAGCGTTTGCAACGCGAACCGCTGTTTCACCGCTTACCTCAACAAACTTGTCGTACTCTCTTTGAGTTCTATTCGTTGAGATGCTCATATGCCAACGACTCCTCCAGACGGTCTACCCTTAGCGCCGTAGTACCAAAGCACGTGTTCCTTGAGAGTGGAGTCATAATAGATGGCAACGATTTGGAACTTAGCGCCTTGTGCTGCTTGTGCCTGAGCGAATTTCTTCAACAACTCTTGCTTTGTTGGAGCTGAAAGAATCGCAGGCGTGTAGCGAGCATAGGATGACACTGAATTTCCTCTAAAAAGTCCTCTCAAGGGGGAGCCCTAAAGCCCCCCCAAAAGAAGTATTTGATCAGGGTCAGACCAAAATTAAGAAGCAGTACCTAAGAGAACTCCACGCTTACCAGCATCGAGAACTTTCTTCCCGTATAGGTGAGACACAGAGATGTCTTCTTTTACGCCCAAAGCGCGTTGCTCACGCATCACGGTCACTTGCTTTTGACGAGCAAATGCTACGTGCGTGCGGTGGAACACAAGCGTCTTAAGATCTTCAGCCAATGGGCTCATAAGACAGGTAAGTCCGAAGAGTTTACCAATCTGGCCAGTCTGAAGAGCATTGGTGCCGGATTCATCAGCGCGAATGAACTCACTGATGTTAAGCAAGCTCTTCCAGGAGCCTGGGCCAACGAGCAAGAAACGATCGGTCTGAGGAACTTTCTGAACGTTCAACAGACGAATTGCTTCCAAGATATCAACCTTCTGCAAGTTGTTATCAGAGCCGTTGTTGTCATAAACAATTCTGTGATCAGGAGAAGAAGCGGAGGTGAGCTCAGCTTCATCAATGATTGCCTGGTCCATTTCTTGAGCTAGGTCTTTTGCAGTTTGCTCAAGGTAGTAAGAAATCGCATCTACCTTGGACTGAAGGCTGGCAATAGCGCTCACAGAAAGGCCAATGCCCTTATGACGGCTCAGAGGCAAGTCATCAGTTGAGAACGTGTTGGTAGCAGGTGTTAAGTCTGCAGAGTCAGACACGTCAGCAACAGTGAAGGATTGGAATTTCGGAATTTTCAAGAGATCCATTCCAGGACCAACTTGAGCGGAGTAATCCATAACAGCGCCTGGCATTACAGCTTCAGCGGTTAGGACTTCCTGAACCATGAGAGACACGACCTCTTCAGAGACCGCGTCGATATCGGATTTTGCAATTTCAGCCATTATTTCCCCCTATGGAAATTTTATTTCTTAGCGAACATAGCCGCTAAGGCTTCCCGTCTTTTCATTGGGTCTTTCGCTATATCCGCAGCAGACGGTTTTTGCTGCTCGACCACCCCAGACGGTGTGGTTGGATTGACCACTGTTTTTGCAGCTTTGGTGAATAGAGCGGGAAGCTCGGCTCTCACTTTTTGGACAGCGACATCAGCACCGATAACCTCAAGAGAATCTGGGTCGTATTGAATGAGCCCAGAATCAGCCAATTTATAAACTACATCAGGAGCGGAGCACCCAACTTTGAGAGCTTCTTCCTTAACAGCCGTTCGGATTCGATCGAGCATGAGAGTTTGTTGTAACTTATCGTGCGCGGCCTTTTCCGACTTCCAGAGGTTTTCGTACTTGCCTTGTTCTTTTAAGCGTTCAGCCTTGATTCGTTCTAGTTCAGCCTCGGCTTTTTGCGCTCTGAGCTTGTGTTCCTTTGACTCTCTAAGCAGACGTTCGTTTGCTTGAGGTGTAGTTGGTTCCATGCTCTCGGCATTGGAGTTTGATTCGGCGTTCGCCGTGAGCTCAGGTGCGTTCGCACCGTTTGCGTCAGACATAATTCCCCCCATTAGGTTTAGATTATCAACAAAGAGAATAATGCAACACTGTTAAAATATCTCAACTATTCTTTTGAAAGTTTTTTAGCGAGCGCACTGATTCGTGCACGATAGATGTCTGCGACTGCTTTTCTAACTGAGGCTGAGAACCTTTCGTTCTCGTTTGGAATGATTGGTCTTTCCTTTTGACCGTTTGCACCCTCTCTATGGCCCTGCTCTTTTAGCTTAGAGAGATTGTCATAAAAGCCGACCTCAGTTGTGATCTCTGTTCCACGTGAAACAATTTTGGATGTGAGGTTTGATAGAAAGTCCCCGGTGAGCTTTAAGTTAATGGGACGCACTGTCTTCCTATACCGAGACTGGTAAGAGGATTTGATCCGAGCCACATAGCTTTCCTTGTATGAGGGAAAGCGCCCACTGCCTTGAATCGTTGACTGTCCTGATGCGATAAGGCGCTTCATCTCCTCTACAGCCGCTATACCTGCAAGCTTTGCTGAATTTTTGTCTATAGGTGCTGCCATCTGCTCAAGCTTTGCTGTGAGCCCTTTTACTGTGACTTTAGTCTTCGGCATTGCCTTGAGATTCCTCTTCGTCAATCGCGTCGCTCACAAGTTGTGAGATCTCTTGATTGATTTCTTTTATAAAGTTTTCGCCTCTTGATTCATCAGGAATGAATGGGCGCCTAGGGAGCAAGGATTGCCCACTAAAATTATTATGCCCATCCGCCTTGCCCTGCTCTTCATCCGAAACGGTTAGCCTTAAAACTTCCTTCCCGCTCTTTTGAACCCTCTCAACGATGAGAGAGTCTAGGAGGTCACCACTAAATTCTAGGTTTGGTTTTCCCGGCAAGCCTTCGGACTGTTTATATTTTTTATAGCCCTTTGATAAGCTTTTAAATTCCTTACCTGTGACTGGAGAGAAGCCACTGGACACGCTCTTCAGAACACTTTCTTTTACAAGCTCTGCAATATTGTCTAGAACTTCGGCCTGCTTTTCTTCAGAGAGTTTTCTTCTCACTCCCTTAAGCGGATCGAAATCAAACTTGACTAGTTTGCGTGCCATCTTGTGAAGTGTTGTCCTTATTGTCCGTCGGTTGATCTAACCCAAATGCTTGCATTGCTGCTTTAGATTCATTTTGAATCTCATTTAGTTTTCCATCAACCTGCTCGTCGTTCATGTCAGGACGCCACATCTTAATCGCATCTTTTTGGGATATTAAGTTTTCTTCTCTCGCCATTTTTATGACGGTAAGTTTCTCTTGATCACTCTCTATTGCAGCGGGTGGTGCGAACCGAATGGAGGGCTCAAAATCGTCTGAGAAAGTCCCAAGCGATCTCGCCTCAGGCTCAAGAGCATTGATCTCGTATAAATAGTTGTGCCAGGCCTTGATGATCTCCCATGCTTCTTTTTCTGCGCACATGAGAGCTGGTTCATCTGAGCGCCTAGCTTCATAAGTGTCTGCTGTTTCAATTAAGGCTTGAAAGCCTGATGTGAAACTACGAGCAGAACCTGTGCCGCCCACCTCTTTTGGATTCATGTCGTTTGTCGTGAGCAATAATGCGAGCAATTCCATCAATGCTGATTTATAGCTGTCCAGTGGGGGGGAGGCCTGAACGTAGTTCACCTCCGGTTTTGATCCTCCTGGCTTCATTGGGAGCCATAGGATTTTGTTCGTGCCCACTGTCATCTTTGTAGGTGGCTCTTCACTCCAAACGGCCATAATGGAAAACCCCTGATGCTTAGCGATGGTCATCATGTCGCTCCATCCCAAATTAATGAGCTGAATGAGATCAATCGTGTCATCACCCTCGTAAGCCCACGCAAGTCCGTCTTTGTCTTTTGAGAGGTCAATGACGGGTGACATGCCAATTGGGTTTAGGCCCGTGTCATCAGGGCCGAACTTAATCTTTAGACCACTGCTATTCGTCGTAAAATGCTCTTGTGGCGTCCAGAAGATGTAGGTCTTATTCGGATCCCTAGTCGTGCGCTGATCGCTCGCTAGCGCGGCTTGTGGCGATCCATACGGCCTATTGGTCATGACTCCGTTTTGCCCAGTGGCTGATGGCACGTTGTCATACTTTAAGCTCTCATCCAGAGTGTCAAAGCTTGAAAAGATCCAGACATCAGTCTTAGTTTGATCAAGCGCGTTAGGTTTCTTTGAGTAGAGGGACGGGGCTATGACATCCATAGCCAAGCAATCACCGTCTGGGCGGATGTAGATTGCGGTATTGGAGTGCAGGTTGAAATACCGATTCGCCTTTTGCATCTGAACGTCAAAATCCATTTCCAAGACGTAGTAGTCTAGGAGGGCTTGGTCTGATGGGAGTTCACACGTGCGCTGAGGCGGTTTGTTATAGATCGTGGAGCGCTTATTGACGATTTTTCTAAGCAAGTTGATTGGGCAGATACGCATTTCTTTAAGAGAGTCTTGTCCGAACTCAGCTAGGAGTTGATCAATGAGGAAGCGCTTTCCGCCGCCCTTATAGATCTCTTGTCTTTTTTGAGCTTGAAGCTTTCTTTGAATCTCTGGCTCGTCTTCTATTTCTTTTAAGAGCTGAGACACTTGACCTTGATCTAGAATCATACCCACCCACCCATTTGGTTAAAGCTCTTCAT
>CAZCHJ010000007.1:0-29269 GCA_964498735.1 uncultured Gammaproteobacteria bacterium
CGATCTCGACAGTCCCCACCACCTCACTCAAGAGTGCTTTTCTCTTTGGTGTGCGGGCTTCAAATAATTCTTCTACACGAGGAAGACCCTGGGTAATATCTCCACCTGCGACTCCACCAAGGTGAAAAGTTCGCATGGTCAACTGGGTACCTGGTTCTCCGATTGATTGTGCTGCAATTACGCCAACCGCAGTTCCCTTCTTTACAACTGTTCGACTACCAAGATCGTATCCATAACATTTTGCACAAATACCTTTTGCAAGACGACATTGCAGTACTGAACGTACGTGAATAGTTTCAACATTATGCTTTTCGATTTCACGTGCAGCGTGTTCAGTTACCACATCATCTTTCTTTACCAGAGTCTCTCCATTTACTTTGACTGCTTCTAAGACGAAGCGTCCGAGCACACGTTCTGATAATTTTTCTCCCATTTGTTCAGATTGTTCACGAGTAAATACTTCACCTACAGTATCTCCACAATCGTCTGCGCGTACCACTACATCTTGCGCCACATCTACCAAACGACGAGTGAGGTATCCTGCATTTGCAGTTCGAAGAGCGGTATCTGAAAGACCTTTTCGTACACCGTGACTTGAGATGAAGAATTCAAGTACTTCGAATCCTTCCTTGAAGTTTCCTTTTACCGGAAGTTCGATAATGTCTCCAGAAGGACTTGCTACCAATCCTTTCATCGCGATAACCTGTCCCAGCTGTGCCCATGAACCACGGGCTCCAGAATCGATCATGGCAAATACTGACTGATCTTTGTTCAATACATTTTTACTATGTGCAAGCAAGCTTTCTTTTGCTTCAGTCCAGATTTCAAGAATTTTTGCATGACGTTCTGAATCAGTAAGCAAACCTTCATTAAACTGTTCATATACTGCTTCTACTTTCTTGTCTGCTTCGATAAGCAATTCTCGTTTGATATCAATTGATGGGAAGTCATCTTTTCCAAGTGAGTGACCAGACTTGGTAACATACTTGTATCCCAACTCTTTGATTTTATCGAGATGATACGCAGTAGTTTCTTGTCCGTACAATTCAAGCAATAACTGAATAATGTTACCCAAATGTTTCTTGGTAATGGTTTCATTATAATACTGTAATTTTTCTGGCAAGATTTCATTGAAGAAAATACGCCCGATTGATGTCTCCATCAATGGTTTGGTACCTTCTGGGAATTTTGCCATTTCAGATTCACCAAGACGAACATTGATACGTTCTTTCAAACTAATCTGTCTCGTCTTGTACGCGTATTTTGCTTCAGTGATATTAGCAAAATATTTCTTTACTTCAGTCGTATCTGTTTCTGCGTATTTGGTCAGATAATAACAACCAAGCGCGATATCCTGTTGCGGAGTAATCACTGGACTTCCAGTTGCAGGTTTGAGCAAGTTCTTTTCACTTGCCATCAAATTTTCTGCTTCCCATTTTGCCTGTTCAGATAATGGTAAGTGTACCGCCATCTGGTCTCCGTCGAAGTCGGCGTTGAACGCAGGACATACCAGTGGATGAAGTCTGATTGCTTTACCTTCTACCAATCGAGGTTTGAATGCCTGAATACCGAGACGGTGAAGCGTAGGTGCACGGTTCAAAAGTACACGAGTTTTTTTGGTCAATTCTTCAAGAATATCCCAGACTTCTGGTGCATTACTTTCGATAAATCGACTTGCGCTTCGTACATTGTGTGCAAGCTCGCGCTTAATAATTTCAGACATGATGAATGGCTTGAAGAGTTCAAGTGCAATTGTTTTTGGCAAACCACATTCATCAATTTTGAGTGTTGGACCGACCACGATTACAGAACGTCCTGAATAGTCCACACGTTTTCCAAGCAAGTTTTGTCGGAAACGACCTTGCTTACCCTTGAGAATATCCGCGAGTGAGCGAAGTTGTCGTTTCTGACCAGTAGATGCTCGAACTGTCTTTGACGCACGAGCACTATTATCAATAAGTGCATCGACTGCTTCTTGCAACATGCGTTTTTCATTTCGACAGATTACTTCAGGAGCATTGAGTTCAACCAATCGTCTCAAACGATTGTTGCGGTTGATCACGCGTCGGTACAAATCGTTCAAATCTGACGTTGCAAATCGTCCGCCATCGAGTGCTACCATCGGACGCAAATCTGGAGGAATAACTGGAATTGCAGTCATGATCATCCATTCTGGACGAATATCATTCTTGTCCAAGCTCTTCAAAAGTTTGACACGTCGAATCAGGCGCTCTCGCTTTGCTCCTTTGCTCTTATTGATTTCTCCTTCAAGTCTGACAATGGTCTCTGGAATATTAAGACGTTCAAGCAATCCTCGTACGGCACCTGCTCCGATTCCAGCTTCAAACAAATGTCCGTAACGAATTGAAAGTTCCTGATAGTATGCTTCTGAAATAATATTCATGGTTACAATATCTTTCAGTTCAGCGTCAGCATTTTTGAAATCTTCTTCGAGAGATTCTAATTTTCGATCACGCTCGGTTTCGATATCTTTCCTACTTCCCTTTTCAGCATTTTCAAGCTTCTTTTCAGCTTCAGTTTCAATTTGTTTTTTCTTTGACTTATATTCTTTTTTGAGTGCTTCAACTGTCGCCTCTTTTTCTGCTTCATCAACATGAGTGATAATAAAAGATGCGAAGTAGATTACTTTTTCGAGTGACTGGATTGAGAGATCGAGCACCAATCCTACACGTGAAGGAATAGTTCGAAGGAACCAAATGTGAGACACAGGTGCTGCAAGTTCGATATGACCCATGCGTTCACGACGAACGAGTGAATGTGTTACTTCAACACCACATTTGTCACAGACAATTCCTTTATATCTAATTTTTTTGTATTTACCACAGTAACATTCCCAGTCTTTGGTAGGTCCAAAAATTTCTTCAGCAAAGAGACCACCTTTTTCTGGTTTTTGTGTACGATAGTTAATGGTTTCTGGTTTGTATACTTCCCCGTATGACCATTTTTTGATGACCTCGGGTGAAGCGATTTTCAGACGCAAAGTGTCGAAATTCATTGAGTGTAAAATATCGCGAGCCATAGAATTATAGTATGAAGAGTAGGGTTTAAAAGTTATGGATAGGATGATTATTCTTCACTTTTTTCTTTCCGAGTTTCATCACTTTCAGGAGCTACTCCATAATCTCGGCTTCGTATATCTCGATGTTGTGAAACCACTTCTTCTGCGGTGGTATAACTTCCATCTTCTTCACGTTTCAAGAGATCAACATCAAGTGCCAAACCTTTCATTTCACGCACCAATACATTAAATGATTCTGGCAAGTTGATTCTAGTAATTGGTTCACCCTTGATAATCGCTTCGTATGCTTTTGCACGTCCAGGTACATCATCTGACTTGATCGTCAAAATTTCCTGCAAGGTGTGCGCAGCACCGTATGCTTCGAGTGCCCATACTTCCATTTCTCCAAAACGCTGTCCTCCAAACTGAGCTTTACCTCCGAGTGGCTGCTGGGTAATCAAACTATATGGACCGATTGAACGTTGGTGGATCTTATCTTCGACCATGTGGTTCAACTTCAACATGTAGTTGTAGCCAACGGTAGTTTTATTATCATATGGTTCTCCGGTACGTCCATCGTAGAGTTGTAATTTTCCATCAGTTGGGAATCCGGCTTTCTTGAGCTCTTCAACAATCTGTTCTTCGGTAATTCCATTCAATACTGGTGTTGCTGCTTTGTATCCGAGGGCGTTTGCTGCAAGACCCAAATGAGTTTCGAGCAATTGACCCAAATTCATACGTGAAATAACACCGAGCGGAGAAAGGATAATGTCTACTGGAGTTCCATCTTCGAGGAATGGCATGTCTTCTGCAGGAACAACACGTGAAATCACACCTTTGTTTCCATGACGACCAGCCATCTTATCACCAACCTGAATTTTTCTCATATCAGCAACAGTGACCTGCACTTGCTTGATCACACCTGGTTGCAATTTGTCTCCTGCTTCTGCTGAGAAAATTTTCACATCAATTACTTTTCCCTGTTCACCGTGTTCAAGATAGAGAGATGAATCACGTACATCGCGTGCTTTTTCTCCAAAAATTGCACGGAGCAATCGCTCTTCCGGAGTAAGTTCGGTTTCACCTTTTGGTGTAATTTTTCCGACCAAAATATCTCCTGAATGAACTTCAGCACCGATACGCACGATACCTTCTGAATCAAGATTTCGAAGTTTTTCTTCACTTACGTTTGGAATATCATTGGTAATCACTTCTTCTCCAAGTTTTGTTTCACGAACATCAATCGTGTAGTCCTCAATATGGATCGAAGTATAACGGTCATCTTTTACGAGACGATCAGAAATAATAACCGCGTCTTCGTAATTGAATCCGTCCCATACCATGTAAGCAACCAATACATTTTGTCCAAGTCCCAATTCTCCATCTTTAATACTTGGTCCATCAGACATTGGCTGACCTTTTTTCACTTTTTGTCCGAGTTCAACCGTTGGTTTTTGATTAATACAACTCGAAGCATTTGAGCGCAAAAATTTACCGAGATTCCAGCTATATACTTTTCCTTTTTTATCAGTTAATTCAATTTTTTCTCCATCAACATAGGTAATCTCTCCATCAGCAGGAGCCTTTACTACATATCCGCTATTTTCTGCAGCTGCTTTTTCTACTCCAGTTCCGACCAATGGTGGTTCTGGTTTGATACATGGAACAGCTTGACGTTGCATGTTCGTTCCCATGAGTGCACGAGTTGCATCATCGTGTTCGAGGAATGGGATAATACTGGTTGCGAGTGATAAAATCTGATTTGATGCAACATCAATATATTGGATATCATCAACCTCAGTTACCTGTGCTTCTCCATGCACACGAGCAGGTGTTTTTTCGTCGATAAAATATCCACGATCATCAAATCGTGTTGTTGCACTTGCTGTTACGGAGCGTTCTTCTTGGAAGGAGTTAAGGTATACAATTTCATCAGTTACACGTGGCTTCACTTTCACTGTTTCAATTTTCTTATCTGCCTCCAATTTCTTTGCAATAGCTCCCGTGATTTCATCACCTGCTTCAACAACACCTGAAATAGTTTCAGCAGCAATTTCTCCTTCGGTAAATTGTGCCTGGTTTGCTACTTCACGCAACACTTTTCGGTACGGAGTCTCAAGAAAACCAAAAGGATTTACTTTTGCGTAGGTTGAGAGATGTCCTACCAAACCAATGTTTGGTCCTTCTGGGGTAGCAATCGGACAAATACGTCCATAGTGTGTGCGGTGTACGTCACGCACTTCAAACCCTGCGCGGTCACGAGAAAGACCGCCTGGACCGAGTGCTGAAACGCGACGTTTATGTTCCAATTCTGCCAACGGATTGACCTGGTCCATGAACTGAGACAACTGTGAACTCATGAAAAATTCTCGGATAACTGAAATCACTGGTCGTGCATTGATTAATTTGTTTGGTGCAATCGTATCGACTTCCATCGTACTCATACGATCTTTTGCGATACGTTCCATACGTGCAAGACCGATTCTAAAACGATTCTGTACCAATTCACCCACTCCTCGCACACGTCGGTTACCAAGATGATCAATATCATCTGGTTCTTCTTGAGCTACATTCAGACGAATGACTTCTTGCAACACGCGCAATAACTTTTCTGGAGAGAGTACGCGTTCTTCTTTTGAATCATACGCCTCTTCTGAGAGTCCGAGATCAAATTTGGTATCAAATTTATATACACCAACTTTACCGAGATCATATCGGTCAAAGTTGAAAAACATAGCATGGATCAAACTTCGTGCATTTTCTGCAGTTGCCAAATCTCCTGGTCTGATACGGCGATATACTTCAATAAGTCCATCTTCTTCACTCTTTGCTGAATCTTTTTTGAGTGTTGCATCAATATAATCAATGTTTGGATGATTGTTTACCTCTTTAAATAGAGATTTAATGGTTTCATCATCTGAATATCCAAATGCGCGCAAGAGAGAAGTAGCGGCAACTTTTCGTTTTCGATCTACCTTGATCCAGAGTACATTGTTCTGATCAGTTTCAATTTCTATCCAAGCTCCACGATTTGGAATAATTTTTGCCCCATAATATCTTCGACCACGTACCATTTCTGCAGTGAAGAATGCCCCAGCACTTCGAATCAATTGAGATACGATTACACGCTCAATACCGTTTACCATAAAGGTTCCACGCTCAGTCATGAGTGGAACGTCCCCCAAATAAATTTCTTGTTTGTCTGATTTACCGGTTCGTTTATTCGTCATTCGAACATTCACTCGAAGTGGTGCTTCGTAGGTAATATTCTTATTTCGACAAGTTACCTCATCAAATTTTGGTTCATCGAGATAATAATCTTCAAAATATAATTCAAGATCACGTCCTGTAAAATCCGTAATCGGAGAAAGCTCATCAAATAATTCTCGCAATCCTTCTTTAAAAAACCAATCATACGAGTTCTTTTGAACTTCAATGAGATCTGGCGCAGTAATTGCGTCTCGCAACTTGGTAAAAAACGTCCGCTCTTTTGATTTTAGCGGTTGTCTTCGATAGCGTGGTACCATACAGTCCGTTATTTATATGACTATGTCTCAGGGGCGTGAAGCATAATCACCGTATTAATTAAGGCAACAAAAAAACTCCTTCTGAGGCAAGGATCTTTATTGATTTTTAAATGTAGACAAGAAATCGAGGCATGGGATATATCCGGATAATTCGCCTGGGGCAAATTTGCAGTGCGAGAAGACCAGAACTATAGCGTTTTTGTCCTCTAAAATGTGATGGGGTTAGGATACCTAAAAATGAGTAATATGTCAAATGAGAACACTGTGGTCTATTCTTGTCAAGAAAATTTATATTTTGGCTAAAAAAAGAGCAATATTAACCCTATTTATCCCCTATATACCCCATTCTATCCCCAAAGTTATCCACAATTCTGTTAATTTAGCCAAATTTATACACATTTTTACTCTTTTTGGTTATTACACACTCCGTACTATACAAAAAATATGATACAATATTATCTACAGTAAGACATACCATTTCTGCATTCGACTTCCAGAACCTACTAATTTCCCATATTAATCAACTCTGCTATGCCTCGAGGCAGGCGCCAGGAACATAGTTTTGACCCCACCCTCTCTCATGGTGTGATTGCGGTTATACTCATCATCTTAACCGCGATTGTTACATTGAGCTTTTTTGGGAAAGCGGGAGTTGTGGGTACGGTTCTCAATGAGTACATTCTCAGCTTTGTATTTGGTGATTTACGATATCTCACCCCTATCATTTTAGTAGGCTGTGCATGGCATCTTATCCGTGAGCAAGACGACGATCATAGACGGCTCATACGAACAATCGGATATGTACTATTTTTTATCTCAACGGCAAGCCTAGTGCACATGCAATTCTCTGCTTCTGAAATGTGGCGAGAGACTCTCGAGGGAAACGGTGGTGGTTTGGCGGGCATGGCGGCATATCCACTCAGTGCATATCTCGGGTCTATTGCGAGCTATATCATTCTTGCTGGTATCGCAATTATTTCTTTATTTTTTATATTTGAAACAGCTTCACAACTATTTATCGCTGGATTACGCAATATATTTCATTCTACTGGAAATGCAGCGACTTCAACTTTTTCTCGCATGCGTAATGGTAGTTCAGTAAAAATCAAAGGAGCTTATGATAGTTCTATAGATGATGAAGATGGTGACGAAGAGGAAGAAATTATAGATGAAGATCACACAAAATCATTCACTTCCCGAAAACTTGAAGATGCATCTGAAGATGAGGAGGAAGAGGAAGAAATTGATGAAGATGATGACGAAGAGGAAGAGGAAGTCGAAGAAGAAAAATCATCAGGCGATGTGTGGAGTAAACGCGTTATTATCAAAAATTTACCTCCACTTGATATTCTTATCGATAAAAAAAGTAAACCCACGAGTGGGGATATCAAAGGAAATGCCGAGGTTATCAAAAATACACTTAATGAATTCGGTATCCATGTCGATATGGGAGAGGTACGAGTAGGACCTACGGTTACTCAATATTCGTTCAAACCTGCAAAAGGTGTAAAACTCTCGCGCATTACAGCTCTTGCAAATGATTTAGCACTTGCATTAGCTGCACACCCTATTCGTATTGAAGCGCCAATTCCAGGGCAAGCACTCGTCGGTGTTGAAGTGCCAAATCAAAAGACAGCTCTTGTTTCGTTCAGAGAATTACTTGAGAGTAAAGAATTCAAACATCGTCCACACAATCTTTCAATTGCGCTTGGTAAAGATGTGGGCGGAAAAGTATGGTTTGCAGATTTACCACGCATGCCACATCTTTTGATTGCCGGTGCCACCGGATCCGGAAAAACCGTATGTGTAAATACGATTATCATGAGTTTGTTATTCCAAAATACTGCTGAAACACTTCGCATGATCATGGTCGATCCAAAACGTGTTGAATTGACTCTCTATAATGGAATTCCACATCTCCTGACTCCTGTAATCACCAATACGCAACAAACTATCAACGCACTCAAATGGTCAATCGGAGAAATGGAACGACGTTTCGAACTTCTTGCAAGCGCAGGGTCTCGTGATATTGGTTCATATAATACCAAGCATCCTGATCACAAAATTCCACATATTGTGTTTATTATCGATGAACTTGCAGACCTCATGGCAACAGCGGCAAATGAAATCGAAGCAGGAATTATTCGTCTTGCTCAAATGGCACGTGCAGTTGGAATACATTTGATTGTTGCAACACAGCGTCCAAGCGTCGACGTAATTACTGGTCTTATGAAAGCAAACATACCTGGACGTATTGCTTTTTCTGTTGCGTCACTCATTGATTCACGAACTATTCTTGACTCCCCTGGTGCTGAAAAATTACTTGGCCGCGGTGACATGCTTTTCCAGACTGCTGAATTAGGTAAATCAGTTCGTATTCAAGGAGCGTTTATTTCCGAAGATGAGATGAAAGGTGTTGTCGAATATCTTCGTGGAGATGAAGAGCCTGAATATGATGAAAGTATTATTTCTCAACAGAAAGGTGGCACAATGAATTTGTTTGGTGGACCAAGCGATGATCAGGATCCACTATTTGAAGATGCAAAACGAGAAGTAATCACGAGTGGCAAAGCAAGTTCTTCACTACTTCAACGACGACTCAAGGTAGGGTACGCACGTGCCGCACGACTGATGGATGAATTGGAGGCCGCCGGCGTTATTGGACCAGGCAGTGGTGCAAAACCTCGCGAAATACTTATGACAAAAGATGAACTTCATGGTACAATGGGCGGTGGCGCAAAACATACAGTGTTTAATGCGCCAAAAGAAATTTTGCCAGAAATAGAAGAATCAGAGATTGATGATGATGAAGAAGATACTGAATCTGAAGAAGATGAGGACATTGATGAGCCTGTTGAAGAAGAATTGAGTGATTATAATGATTCGACGCATGCCGATTCTGATGAAGATGAAGATGAAGATGAAGATAATGAGCAAGCACCATTTTAAATAAAAAGATTGAAAATTAAGGATTGGTCATATGGTTTCAATCTTCTAATCTTCAATTTTCAATTTTTTTATCTATGCCTTTTCAAAAAAAAGATGTTCTTGAAGCGCCACGGGTATGCTTGCGACTAAAGACACTTCGAGAAAATGCCGGCGTGTCTCTTGAAGAACTCTCAGAAAAAACCAAAATCGGCCGGAAATATCTTGAAGCACTCGAAGAGTGTACTTTTGCTAATCTCAATATTTCTTCTCTGTACCTCAAAAATTTTGTAAAAAAATACGTGCAGACTCTCGGAGGTGACCCACGTCCCTATCTTGATCAACTCACTGATGAAGAATTACCGCGTAGTGAGAAAGTACGCGTAGCTGCTCCCACTCACCAACGACATCGTTTCCAATTAAGTGACATTCCGGGAATTATACGTTTTGGTTTTTTAGGTTTTGTTGTCATTATTGTACTTTCTTATCTGGGATTTCATGTACACAATATTTTGAAACCTCCTTATCTTCTCGTAGCAAATCCGACTGATGGATATATCTCAAAAGATGGTTCAATTATGATTACAGGCCTCACTGACCCGGAAACAAAAATAATGGTGAATGATGTGCAAATTTCAAATGATGCACATGGAAATTTTTCTGAAACAGTTATTCTCACCCCAGGCATCAATACACTCACCATTAAAGCAGAAAATAAACATGGTCGAATTGCTGAAGATACCCGCCATGTAATCTACAAACACGCAGATTCGGTGTCGCTCAAATAACCTACATAGCTTTCGATCTCGCCACATAGAAACGTTTGACAGGGTGTACTAGAAAAAGTTACACTTGACTAGAGAGGATAACCTCTCTTTTAAATTAAGGAGGATATAGGTGAACGACGAACGTTTATTCGTAATTTACCTATATACTATAACACACACCTATATGGCAAAACGAACCGAAATAAACCCAAAACTCGAAGCAGCGACCAGTGCAATCGACCAAATTAAACAAAAATACGGTGATAACTCTATCATGCGTTTTGGAGAAGCCCGAGCTTCTGCTGTTGACGCTGTATCAACCGGATCTATCTCACTTGACATTGCCCTCGGTGTTCGCGGTGTTCCTCGTGGACGCATTATCGAAGTATTTGGCCCGGAAGCAAGTGGAAAAACAACTCTCGCACAGCATGTGATTGCAGAAGTCCAGAAACACGGTGGTATTGCAGCTTTTATTGATGCAGAACATGCACTCGATCCTGATTATGCAAAAAAAATCGGTGTTGATGTAAACAATCTATTCATCTCCCAACCAGATACCGGTGAACAAGCACTTGAAATTCTCGAAACTCTTGTCCGCTCAAATGCAGTAGATATCGTCGTTGTCGACTCAGTTGCAGCTCTTGTTCCTAAAGCTGAAATCGAAGGTGAGATGGGAGAATCCCACATGGGTCTCCAAGCACGTCTAATGAGCCAGGCGCTTCGAAAACTTACTGGAATTGTAAGTAAAACCAATACCGTTATCATCTTCATCAACCAGACTCGCATGAAAATTGGTGTATTCTTCGGTAACCCTGAAACTACCACCGGTGGAAATGCATTGAAGTTCTATTCATCAGTTCGTGTTGAAGTTCGAAGAGCAGCTCAGATCAAACAGGGTGATAAAGTTATCGGTAATCGGGTGAAAGTTAAGGTGGTGAAGAATAAAGTAGCCGCACCATTCCGTACGACTGAATTCGATATCATGTACAATGAAGGAATCTCAATATCAGGAGACCTTATCGACACTGGTGTGTTGCACAAAGTAATCAACAAATCCGGAAATAGTTACTCTTTTGGCGAGGTGAAGCTCGGAGTTGGACGAGAAAAGGCAAAACAATTTTTACGTGAAAATCCACCGCTCATGAGTGAAATCCGAGGAAAAATCTGGGAATCAGTTGAGCGTGGTGAAGCTCCAGAAGAAAATCCACCAATGCCAGGCGAGAGAGAAGACACTGACGCATTCATGGAAACGTAATTAATTATTGATTAATAAAAACAGCTCTCACGAGCTGTTTTTTATTTTATATGCATGTACTTACGTTCTATTGAGAATTTCATTTTTCACCTTTTCCACAAACTCTTTCTTCGAGATTTCCACTTGCTCCTCTTGCCCTCGCAATCGAACCATGAGATTGCCACCTTCGAGCTCTTTGTCACCGATAACCAGCATATATGGAACCTTGCTCTGTACTGCTTTTCTGATTTTCTTTCCCACCGTTTCATCTGCTCGATCAATCGAAACTCGAATTCCCTCTGCACGAAATTCTGCTGCAAGGGATTCTGCACCTGCAACATGTTTCTCAGAGACTGGTACTAGTGCAACGGCAACAGGAGAAAGCCAAGTTGGCCAGATTCCAGCGTAATGTTCTATAAGGAATGCCATGAAACGCTCATGAGTCGAAAGAGGTGCACGATGAATAACGAATACCTCATTATTCTCCTTTCCTTCTTCATCAGTATAAACTAGTCCGAATCTTTCCCGAGCAAGAAAATCAAGCTGAATTGTTGACATGGTCTCCTCGCGACCGATTACCGATTTAAACTGCACATCTACTTTTGGTCCATAGAATGCAGCCTCATCATCAGCTTCGACAAATTTTACATTCATCTCAGTCAACACATCTCGAAGCACCTGTTCACTCATTTCCCAATTTTTTGGCTGATCAATATATTTATCTTTGTGTTCTGGAGACCATTTTGAGAGTCGGAACCAGTAATTATCAAGCCCAAATGTTTTGAAATAATTCATGGTAAGTTCCATGACTCTCTTGAACTCATCTTTAATCTGATTTTTCGTACAGTAGATGTGTGCATCATTCATCGTGAGTCCCCGCACACGAAGAAGGCCGGCAAGCGTCCCTGAAAGCTCATTTCGATAACAGGTTCCATATTCTGCAAGACGAAGTGGTAACTCGCGATAACTGCGAGGACTTGAACCATAAATAATATGATGATGTGGGCAGTTCATGGCTTTCATATAGTAGGTGCCGTCATCCATGACCATGGCTGGATACATACTCTCTTTGTAATATGGCAGGTGTCCAGAAGTTAGATAGAGCTCTTCTTTTGCCATATGCGGGGTCACCACTCGATCATATCCGTACTGCGCTTCCATTGCTATCGCGAATTTCTCAATTTCATTACGAATTATTGTACCATTCGGTAACCACATGACGAGCCCCTTCCCTACTCGATCATCAATCAAAAATAATTCCTGATCTTTTCCGATTTTTCGATGATCACGTTTCTTTGCCTCTTCACGCATTTCTAAATATTTTTGCAATTCATCTTTGGTCGGAAATGCGGTACCGTAAATTCGAGTCAGCATTTTATTCTTCTCATCTCCTCTCCAGTATGCGCCAGCGAGACTTAATAATTTGAAATTGCGAAGATCTTTTGATGGATTTTCTGTATGTCCACCACGACATAAATCAGTGAATTTTCCTACGGTGTAAAACGTTAATGTTGCCCCGTCGCCTACAAATTCTTCAATCAATTCTTTCTTGTATTCATTATCTTTAAAAAACTCCTTTGCCTCCTCTTCACTCACTTCACGATGTTCGAACTCTTTCCAGTGTTTCACAATTTCACCCATTCTTTTTTCTATTTTTTTCAAATCTTCCTCTGAAACTTTTTCAGTGCCAAAATCAAAATCATAATAAAACCCGTCTTCAATTGCAGGACCAATCGTTCGTTTTGCCTGGGGGTATAGTTCTTCAACTGCGGCAGCAAGGAGATGTGCACCTGAATGACGGAGATGGTCGAGTTGTTCTTTTTCCATATAATTAAACTTTTTAATAAAAAAGGCACTTCTGACCTTATGTCGTGAAGTGCCGGGGCCCCGCCTCTCGCGAGAGGCGGGGCGGTTCCACCCGTTATTTTGCTTTTATAAATTTGTATAAAGCTCCGAGAGTGGTACCATACTCCGACGTTATATCAGAGCTGGGCAGGTTCTCGTTGTTGCGCTTTAGATAAATGGACTATATCTTTTTTCTATTGCCCCGTCAAGCTTATTATTTCACCTCACGGATAATGATTTCTACGTTATTTGCCACATGAGGCACACTACGATTCCAGAGGGGTTTAAATGACATTTCTACGCCTTCTACATGCTTGAGAGACATGACATAACGTTTTACCTCATCTTCAGTTTTTCCAAAAAACATCGTCTTTTCAAGTTCTTTACTATTCTCATCAATATTCACGAGACCACGATGTGAAATCGTAAGTTTTGCAGTACCTGTTCCTAGATCATAGCTCTCGAGTGAGATGCTCGGTGCTGGTTCTGATGATGAGAGAATTTCACTATTATCAACAACTCGCTTGTTGAGCATGTCAGTCGCAAATGCTCCTGCTTTTGCAGTGTCATACCATACGCCAACGATCGTCGCATGAATATGGAGCGTAAATGAATCAACTTCTTGCCCCACCTCTTTTACTTCATCAAATGTATATTGAATCACATCAAATATTCCTGTCATTTTTTCCGGTGCTACTGTACTCAGTGTCTCTGACCCTTTTGTCTTCACTTCTTCCAATAGTACTTTTTGTGCTTTTACAATATCTTCCTGACCAACAACACCAAACGTTCTCACTCCCCCGCTCATAGGTGCGTCACTCTTCGCATATACCACTTTTTGTTTGTCCTCACGAAGACCTGGAATAGTGAAAGTGGTTGGATTGATGTTCCCCGATGCACCCTTCACATCTGCATATACACTTGCTTTCACACTACCTTTTGCAGGAACCGTCACTGCATCTTTGAGACGAAATAATACTCCTGTTTTTGATAGTACTCGAGTTGTTGCAATCAGTGATTGTGGTTGGTCACTATCATTGACCAATGTCACTATACCTACTGCAGGAGCATCTTCTGTTTTTGTTCCTTCTGGAGAAAATACTTTTTCTTGTTCAATCATGGTGCTGGTTACAAATCCTGGTATGACCGCATCTTTGTTCACTGGATCTATCACTACCGTATCACTTACTTCGATCGGTTCTGACTTTGTAATTACTGTAATAGTCGCACGTTTTGAAGACATGAAAATAATAGTCCCGAGCAAGATAAGTGTGACACATAAAAATCCGAGAGCGATGAATTTGTAAAATCGAACCGGCTGCTCTGAAGGTAGTGGAGTAGAATCAAGTGGCATAGACAGGACTTATTCAAGTAAAAAATTAAAAGTCAAAAGTAAAAAGAAAATACAAACTTTTTTATCGCTTAACTGATAGTATACAAGAAAATGTGCAATTACTCAATTACTCGGAACACTTCTTCAAGTGTAGTGACTCCCTCAAGTGCTTTTAGAACCCCATCTTCGACCATACGACGCATGCCCTGCTCGCGCGCCAATTTCTCAATATCTATCTCACCCACTTGCCCCGCGATAATATCCTGCTTCATCTCATCACTCACTACAAATAATTCGCAAATACTCACGCGTCCTTTATATCCAATTCCATTACATTCACTACATCCTTTCTCATTTGCCGTAAAAAATTCCTTGGAGCTTTTATTGATTGTCTCTTTATCACCCGCGTTCATCTGTTCTATTACAGCTTCTGCTCTATTTCGAACGAGATCTGCTATCTGAGAAAATACAATTTTTTTTCTGCATGCTGGACATACCCGACGTACCAATCGCTGACCCATGACGCAGTTAAGGGCTGGCGCCAACAAATAAGGTGCTGCGCCAAGGGATAAAAATCGAGATATTGCTCCTGCTGCTGAATTAGTGTGGATTGTTGAGAGCATAAGATGCCCAGTCAATGCTGCCTGTACTGCGATTTCGGTTGTTTCTTCATCTCGAATTTCTCCAACCATTACTATGTCTGGATCTTGTCGCAGAATTGAACGCAAACCAGTAGCAAATGTATAACCTTTGCTATGATCAATCTGGCTCTGATTCACTCCTTCAAGCCGATATTCTACTGGGTCTTCCAATGTAATTATTTTTACACCCGGCTGATTGAGAATCTGCAATATTGCATACAGTGTAGTGGATTTTCCAGATCCTGTAGGACCGGTCGTAATAATCATACCTGTAGGTCGAGAAATCTGTTCATGTAATTTTTTGAGCACATCTGGAGTAAACCCGAGCTCTTCGAGAGTGATTCCTTTTTTCCCTTGCATCAATAGACGAAGTACCACACTTTCACCAAAAACTGTAGGAATGGTTGAAACACGTACATCAATTTCACCCTCAGGATTCTTGATGGTAAAGCGTCCATCTTGTGGTTTTGAGGTCACGTTAATTTTGAGTGCGGAAAGTAATTTGATACGGGATAATAATTTTTCGTATGAATCTTTTGAAATATTTGCAACATCATGAAGAATGCCATCAAGACGGTATCTCACGACAATCTGTTTTTCTTCTGCTTCTACATGCACGTCAGAAGTATTGACCTTGAGTGCAGCACCTAATATAACCGTCAACATATCAGTCGCAGTTGCCTGACTCAGTAATGCTGCAACAGATGCAAAATCGTTAACTGATGCCTGCACATGTGCAAGTGCAGAGGCGGTAATTTCTACATCTTTGGTAATTGGCTTAACGGTAGGAAGTTTATCGTAGAGGGCAAGTACTCGTTCCAGACTTACTTCTGAAATCACATACACTGCTCCCGTCGCATGATGACGAATCTCAATTTCTTTCAATGTTTGCTCCACTTCTGGGGTTCTCGGATCAAGCGCGCCAAGACGCACTTCATCGCTGTTTGCAAAAAAACATACGACACCTTTTGCTCGCGCATCTTCTCTCGAAATTTGACGCAATGCCTCATGTGTTACTGGGAATTGAGTGAGGTCGATGTGTGGCACTCCAATACTTGCAGCAAATCTTTCTGATTTTAATTCAAGTTCTTTGTTCTTTATTTCACCCATTTTTTTTGAAAGCGCTGAAGCACTTCCACTGCCCCCTAAATTGAGTGCATCTTTTTGATCATCGTTTGACATAGTCATAAAACTAACAGGACGGCTCAAAAAATAGATAGTTATTTTCGCTTAAAACTCTCAATCCACGTATGAATACGACTCTTGATTCCCCACTCATGCATAATAACAAATAAATACGTCCATGATGTCGTAACGAATACTGTAAAAATTGATCCGATAATCGCAGCATATGCGAGGAACAATACAATCGCCATCGATACTCCGAATTGTGAAATCGCCGCGCTCCCAATCAAGGCACCATACGCGTTGAGTGCAAGACTAGGTGCGACAAATATATACAATCCTGCACATAATAAGGCGACCACAAGGATATTACATACGAGTAATATAACCCCGACTTCACATGCTACTAGCCAATGTTTAACAAATAGTTTCCATGCATGAGCCAGTGAATCGAATAGTGATTTTTTTTCAATAATTAAGTATCCAACTGCAAAAATAGTAAGCATCGATACGGTCATACCGATAATCAATGCTGAAATAAAACATATAATAAATAAAATTGCAGAAGATGCTGTCCCATAGACCATACTTGCAAGTGCACTTGCCCCAACAATCAAAGAAATTGCAAATAGTATGCATTTTTTGAGAATATTTAGTAGCAATACCTGGGATGCGCTACGCGCTCCTGCGTGCCATGATTCATGAAATTTTTCAATTGACTTCATCCCATGTTCCATCGAAAGTGCCGCTGCATGCACGATACCACCCTGAGAAATTGCTGCCATGATAACGAACATGGCCCCCAGTACAAAGATAATTGTTAGAAGCCATGCGAATGCTGCCCACGAATCAAATGAATAGTGGAGTGCATTCCCGATTGCTGCCATTGTGTGTGGCGAGTAGAGATAGGTGAGCTGACTACCGAGGCTTATGTTTTTTCCTGGAACCACACCTTTGACTACCCCCGTTATCACATCGAGTAATCCTAACTGACCAAATACAAGGGCGCCAAGACCTAATATCCATAACGCCTTATGGCGAATGGTAAGTTTCCAACTTACTTTGAACACATCGCGGAGTGTGGGCTCCTTCATATACAGTGAACGTTAAAAGATAGTGGATATAGTATAACATATTTGACTCACACATAACATCTCGAACGAAACAAATATACAATATACATGGATCAACATACAAAAATTCTTAATTCTATTTTGTATATTTTTCTATGTATATGATATTTTAAACAAAAAACACCGTGTTACCACGGTGCTTCGTTTAACTTACCAATCTACTTTAACTCGCAACTTTAACACCTTCCCCCATTATCTTCTTGAATTCATCCTGCTCAACTGTTTCTTTCTCAAGAAGTACTTTTACCAAATCGTCCATTTGTTTTCGGTGAGTAGTGATGGTTTCTTCAGCAGTCTTTAGTGCCTCATCAAGCACGCGGCTGATTTCTGCATCGATCAATTCTGCAGTTTTTTCACTATAATTTTTCTTATCATGAATTTCCTGGGCGAGGAAGATTAATTCTTCATTTTCTCCATACTGACGAGGGCCTAATTTATCACTCATTCCATAGCGAATCACCATTGATCGAGCGGTCTGAGTTGCTTTTTTGAGATCACTCGAAGGACCGGTTGAGAGTTGGTCATGTCCATAGATCATACGCTCCGTAACATACCCACCAAGCATCATCGCAAGCTCGTCTTTGAATTTTGCAAGTGTTCGATATCGTACATCGTTCTCAGGCATGCTGAGAGTATACCCACCTGCCATACCACGGCCAATAATAGATACTTTGCGCACGGGATCACAATTCTTGAGGAAATGTCCTACGATCGCATGGCCAGCTTCATGATACGCCGTCATTTCGCGATCTTTTGACGTCATTAATCGTGATTTTTTCTCTGGTCCGAGAATTACTTTCTCGATACTTTCAAGAATCTCAGCCTCATCAATAATTTGCTTTCCTCGACGAACTGCAAGTATCGCTGCTTCATTTAATAAGTTTTCCAAATCTGCGCCTGAAAAACCTGGAGTACGTTCTGCTATTTTCTTAATTGATACTCCAGAAGCAAGTTTTTTGTTTTTTGTATGTACGTTCAAAATTTCTTCTCGATCATTGATGTCAGGAAGATCGATAACTACCCGTCGATCAAAGCGTCCTGGGCGAAGAAGTGCTGGGTCAAGTACGTCTGGACGATTGGTTGCTGCCATGACAATAACACCGAGATTTGGATCGAACCCATCCATCTCTACCAATATCTGATTCAATGTCTGTTCTCGTTCATCATGACTTCCACCAAGACCTGATCCACGTTTTCGACCTACTGCATCAATTTCATCGATAAACACAATTGCTGGAGCAGATTTTTTTGCTTTGTTAAACAAATCACGAACTCGACTTGCTCCAACACCTACAAACATTTCCACAAATTCTGATCCTGACATATGGAAGAACGGCACACCTGCTTCTCCTGCTACTGCTTTTGCGAGCAGTGTTTTCCCAGTTCCAGGAGAACCCATCAACAATACACCTCGTGGAATTTTTGCACCCATGTCCGTAAACTTTTTTGGGTCTTTCAAGAAATCTACTACTTCGAGTAATTCTTCTTTTGCTTCTTTTGCACCAGCAACATCTGCAAATGTCTTTCGATGAGTATCATCTGGCTTTGCTTCACGTGCTTTACTTTCTCCGAATCCCATGGCTCGGTTGTTGGCACCCTGTACCCCTCGTGCAAAGAAAAAAAATACTGCCAAAAATAATCCAACGGGAATTATCCAGGGCGCGAGTACACCGACCCAAAATCTCCAACCAGATTCTTCTTTCACCTCAACAGAAATTTTACTCAACTCGTCTGAGGTAACACCATATGAAGTCATCATTTCAGCAAACGAAGTCCCGGTTTCTCGCTTTATCTCAAGTGGTTTTGCATTTTCGTCTTTAAGCTTGACGAGCAGTGTATCCCCTCTCACTTCAACACTCGAGACGTGATCTTCCTTAACCTCAGTAACCAATTTTGAAATACTTGCTGACTCAGGTTTGACTCCTGAAAAACTAAACATTGAAATCACCAGCGCAATCGCAAATAATACCGCAAAGACAATAAAAAAATTCTTGAATAATTGCTTCATACTGCATTCTTTCTATTAAGAAGATAATAGAGTGAGTATAGGGAATAACTCGGGTATTGTCAATAATCAAAACCCCGCATTTTTTGCGGGGTTTATGTAGCTTATGCTGTTTTTTCTTCACTCGATACTTCTTCTTTCTTTTCTTCAGTTTTTTCATCTTCTTTCTTCGCTTCTTTTTTCTTTACTCCTTCGAGGCGAAGTCCGAGACGATGTTCTGCAGGTTCGATCGAGATGATTTCAAAGTTGTATGGTTTGCCGATTTCGAATTTGGTCAACAACTCTTTTGGATCAGTCACACGCTTGTCTGAGAGATCAGAGATATGCGCGAGTCCATGGATTTCGTTGTCGAGTTTTACCATGAGACCAAATGATTCTACTTTGTGTACTTCTCCCTTAACAATCTGTCCGATCTTGTATTTTTCTTTGACCGCTTTCCAAGGATCGTCTACGAGACGCTTGAGTGAGAGATAGATCTTTGATTTATTGAGATCAATGATCTGTGCTTTTACTTTGTCGCCAACTTTCAAGATATCCTTTGGATGATCAATTCGCTGCCATACAATTTCTGAGATATGTACCAATCCTTCGAGGCCTTCACCAAACTTGACGAATGCTCCAAATGGAGTGAGTGCTGAGACTTCACCTTCGATTTTGTCTCCCACTTTGTATGAATCGAGGATATTCTTCTGCTCTTCTTCCCAGACTTCTTTTTCTGAGAAAATAAGCTTCTCGTCGTCCATATTTGCATCAAGTACTTTGACCTTGATTGTCGTTCCGACAAATTTCTTGAGGTGTTCCAAAATTCGGTTTTTGTCTCCACCTTGTACGCGTGGATAGTTATCAGGGTTGAGCTGAGAAACTGGCATAAATCCAGTCAATGCATCCGCCTGGAGCATGAGACCACCTTTGTTTGCCTGAATGATCTTTGCTTTGATAACAGTTCCTTCTTTTACATATTTTGCCATGCGTTCCCACACCAATCGGTTTCCAGCAACACGGAATGAAAGCTCCATTTCGCCGTTTTCGTTCTCGTCTTCGACGACCGTAGCTTCTACTTCGTCTCCGATCTTAATGTGCGCGAATTCTTTTGATTCGCTAAATAATTCTTCACCACGAACCACACCAATGATAATTCCATTGATGTCGATACGTACTTCACCTCGATCAATCGAGATGACATGTCCTTTTACCAAGTCTCCCACTTGTGGGATCTGGGCAAAATAATCCTTGAGTAACTCTTCAAAATTTTGAGTTTGTGTCATAGGTATTCCTTGTTTTTACAAGGTTTGATTTAACCTACTCAATTATTATGAGTAAGCCCTGGCCAGGCCAGGCTGAATAAAGTGGGCTTAGTGTAGCATAGGAGTTTATATTTTGCAAGCCCTTTTCCCTAGTATATCTGTGAACAATTACTCGGCCACATCTTTTCTATCTTTTTACTTTTTACCTTTGACTTTTTACTTACCTTACCCTCTTGCTTTCATACCAAAAACCCCGTATACTAGCCCCATACCTAAACAATAATTGATCATAATTTTATGCATATTTCCTGGCTTGGAGGTACCTCAATAAAGCTGCAGACCAAATATAATGATTCAGACGTCACGGTCCTCATTGATCCGTATAAATCTGACAAAGGATCAAGTCCACGAAACCTTACTGCTGATGTTGTACTTCTGACCCGAGGTTCAAGTGATCTTATTACCCTTTCTGGAAATCCATTCACTCTCGATACTCCTGGTGAAATTGATTCAAAAGGTGTGCTGGTGACTGGTGTTGCAGGACATACCGAAAATTCAGTTATGTTCCGTATTGATATTGAAGGTGTTAGTATGGCACACCTTGGTCTTATCAAAGAATCTCTCACTGCAGCTCAACTCGAAATGTTGTCCGGGGTTGATATCATCTTTATCCCTGCAGGAAACAAAGCTGCATTTGATACCGAAGCAGCACTGAAAACGGTAAATAGCATTGAGCCACGCATTATTATCCCAATTGCTTTCCAGTCAGACAATGACCCTGATGCGAGTTCACCGGATGCATTTATCCGCGGATTGGGACTCCAAGTTCCAAGTGAGGAAAAAAAGATTATTATCAAGAAAAAAGATTTGCCAGAAGAAGAAACACGAGTTATTTTACTTGGAAAAGAATAATTTTGACTCCACGCTTGTCTCGCATGTATGTCAAAAAAAAACACCACATCTTCTGAAATTTCCCAGGCGGTAAAAGAAATACCCACACTTATTGTTGAGGAAATTAAAAAAAAATCATTACAGCACGAAGATGTTGTACCATCTACTTCCCTCCAAAAATCTCTCCCCATATATAAGTCACCCCACCATAGTAGACGGTGGATGCTGACCGGAGTCATCCTATCGTGTGTGTGTATTCTAGCCTTCTGGTTTGTATATATCTCGAATGTAATTGAACAAAACAAAGCGACTCTCAATCCAGCAAAAAGCTTCACTGATTCAGGACAACACGACATCTCAATGCTTATCTCAACTTTTACCCGCATGGAAGATAAACTCAAAGGTACACTGAAGACTCCTGCGGAACTAAAAGCAATGGTTCTGCACGCACTCTTACCGCTCCTCGCAACCTCAAGCACGACTTCTACTGCGAATATCACCACCCATACAACTAGTACCGATCAAATTTCAAACCGATCAACAACCTCAACACCATAATCACTTATTTATGAGCAAAGATACCAAAGAAACAGTTTCAGACGCACCGATGCCAAAACCAATGCAACCAAGCCTGACTGATGGAAAAATCGAAACAGTGAACCTCGTCGAAGAAATGAGAACCTCATATCTTGATTATGCGATGAGTGTTATTGTTTCCCGCGCACTTCCTGATGTTCGTGATGGATTGAAACCTGTGCATCGCCGTATTCTCTACGCCATGTGGGGAATCGGTTTGAAACACAGCGCAAAATTCAAGAAATCTGCACACGTAGTGGGAGATGTGATGGGTAAATATCACCCTCACGGTGACTTTGCTATCTATGATTCATTGGTTCGTATGGCGCAGGAATTCAATATGCGTCACATGCTCGTGCATGGACAAGGAAACTTTGGTTCCATGGATGGAGATAGTGCCGCTGCGATGCGCTATACCGAAGTCAAACTCCGTGCACTTGCCGAAGAAATGCTTCTTGATATTGAAAAAAATACCGTAGATTTTTCTCCAACCTATGATGGTTCCCACAAAGAGCCTCGCGTGCTCCCTAGTAAATTCCCCAACTTGCTTCTGAACGGTAGTATGGGAATTGCAGTCGGTATGGCAACGAACATTCCCCCACACAATCTCGGTGAATTATGCAGTGGCATTTCGGCATTAATTGAAAATCCTAAAATCACCATTGAAGAATTGGTTGGTCATATCAAAGGACCTGATTTCCCAACAGGCGGTATTATCTATAGCAAAAATGATATTCTCGCTGCATATGCAACTGGACGCGGTGGAATTGTCATGCGTGCAAAGACTGAGATTGTCGAACTTGCTGGTGACCGATTCAATATTATTGTGTCAGAAGTCCCCTATCAGGTAAACAAAGCAGCGCTTATTGAAAAAATTGCAACACTTGTACAGGAAAAAAAGCTCGAGGGTATTAAAGATTTACGTGATGAATCGAATAAAGATGGAGTCAGAATTGTCATTGAGTTGAAAAAAGATTCATATCCAAAGAAGGTTCTCAATCAACTCTTCAAGATGACCGAACTCCAGACAACCTTCCACGTGAACATGCTTGCCCTGGTTGATGGAATCCAGCCACGTGTATTGAACTTGAAATCAGTATTGGAAGAATACATCAAACACCGCGAAGTTGTAATCAGACGACGTACCGAATTTGATCTCGAAAAAGCAAAAGATCGTGCACACATTCTTGAAGGTTTGAAAAAAGCACTTGATAAAATCGACCTCATCATCACGACGATTCGAAAATCAAAAGATAAAGATGAGGCAAAAGTTAACCTCATGAAAAAATTTGATTTCACCGAACGTCAGACTGTTGCAATTCTCGAAATGCGCTTGCAACAACTCGCAAACCTTGAGAGACAGAAGATCGAAGACGAATTGAAAGAGAAACAAAAACTTATTGCCGAACTCGAATCAATTCTCAAAAGCCATACAAAAATTCTTGGTATTATCAAAAACGAAGTTACTGAGATTCAGGAACGTTTTGCAGAAGAAAGACGAACCAAAATCATTCAGCATGGCGTCAAAGAATTCTCTATTGAAGATTTGGTTCCAAATGAACCCACGCTTATTCTCTCTACTGCTGATGGATATATCAAACGCCTTCCTTCTGACACCTTCAAACAACAAGGTCGTGGAGGAAAAGGCGTTATGGGTCTCACGACCAAGGAAGAAGATGTTGTTGACGACATTATTTCAACCAATACGCATGATAATATTCTCTTCTTCACCACCCGCGGACGTGTATTCCAGCTCATGGCCTATGACATCCCACAAGGATCTCGTACTGCCAAGGGTCAGGCATTGGTAAACTTCCTCCAGCTTGCACCCAATGAGAAAGTATCAACGATTCTCTCGGTCGGGGACATGAGCCAGTATGAATACCTCATCATGTTGACGAACAAGGGAACGATAAAGAAAACCAGACTGGATGATTTCAAGAATGTCCGTCGCTCTGGTCTCATCGCCTTGAAACTCAAGGAAGACGACATGCTCGAATGGGTACGTCCTTCTACTGGAAGCAATGATGTGATTACCGTAACGAGCCAGGGACAAGCGATCCGATTCCAGGAAAAAGAAGTCCGTGCTATGGGGCGCACCGCGAGCGGTGTCCGCGCGATCAAGCTCAAATCAAATGACGTGGTCGTCGGCATGGACGTGGTATCAAGTGATCTCGTGAAGAAGAAAGTATTGGAACTGCTCGTCGTTTCACGCAATGGACTCGGCAAACGAACGAGCCTCACTGAATACAAGGTGCAGGGTCGTGGTGGAAGCGGTATCAAGACCATGGCAATCACCGACAAGACTGGTCCAATCATCACTGCACGTGTGGTGAATAATACCGAGACCCAGGATCTCATGATTATCTCGGTCAAAGGCCAGGTAATCAGAACTCCTATCAAGACCGTCTCAACACTCGGACGTGCGACCCAGGGTGTACGTATCATGCGGTTCAAGCAAGAGGGAGATAAGGTTGCGAGTCTCGCGTTGCTCGAAGCAGAGAAGGAGAATGTGTAGAAAAATATAGATTAATAAAACCGGTCGTGAGATCGGTTTTTAAATGCTTGGATAAAATCTAAATTTAAGTTGTTTAAAAAGTGGAATAGTGGTTATAGTGGTTATAATATCGCCAAACTTATTATAAAGTTCTTCTGCAATTTTTGCAGCATCATACATTGATTCAACTTCAATTCCTAATTCAAAATCCCATGTGCCAATACTCTGTACAAAATGTACTACGTGTGGATGTTTTTTCGCAAATCTAAATAGTTGATCAGGAAAACCTTTATCCAATCCTTTGGTATAAATTAATAATTCAAAAGCTTGAACTTCTAATTTAGGTGTATCTATAAAGTATAGATGGTTAGTGAGAACCTTCTTCTTTTTAAGAATTTGTAAACGATAGTGTAGTGTGGAAAATGGTACTCCCACTAGTCGTGCTATTTCTTCTTGAGATTTATCTGCATTTACCGTCATCATTTCGAGTATTTTATGATCGATTGATTCAATGCTAACTGTATCTTCTGTACTCTGTGTTTCTATCACTTGATCGTCAAATCCAGGGGAGAGGTATTTACGATTAAATCTAGCAAACCTCGTATGCAAACTAAATGCTTTTTTAAAAAATAAATTACCAAATCGTTCAGACAGCTCCGACAAAAAAATAGAAAATTCAACCGTATTTTTAACATAAAGCGCTGCGATATACTGAAATTCTCCACCCAACTCTACAAACCAAGTTACAAGTCTATTTTCCTTAAAATATTTAACTAATTTTTCTCTCTGTAATGAATCATGAGATGATAAGGAAAAAAATAAATAATAATCACTATAACCTAATCGCGCCATATTAATAAATGGCACTTTTTTTATTATTTTTTCACGTTCGAGCTTATTAATTACATAATAAACCGTATGATTTCTTAAATTTAAACTCTTAGCGATATCTGGGACTGACATATCTGCTTGAAGTTCTATAAAGGATAAAATTTTTTTATCAACATCTGTTAGTCTCATATTATTTAATATTAATGACATCTTTTAGATTAAAATAACATTTATTTGTATATAAATCAAAAATTATTTATCTTTATATTATTCAGCAAAATAAAAATATATAAAATTCGTCCCTCCTAAATTGCCTACGCACACGCTGGTGGTTCAGGGGGGAGGTCGAATAATTGTAGTGCATCACCGCGTAATTACGCGGTGATGCTGGTCGACCCTAATTCTCTCTATGTTATAGATTTTAACAGATCTACATCGATAACTGCGAACTCGGTTATCTCACTGCACAAAAATAAAAACACCCTCCGATTTGGAGGGCTATTTTATTCTTCACTTTTCAAGCCTTACTCATACATCTTCTCCACTGCAACACCCGTATAATAATATTTCAATATTGTATCAAACGCCTCACCTTTCTCTTCTGCTCGAAACGACGCATCACGAGCACTCATCCCGACTCCATGTCCACTCATTCGTTTCTTATCGCGTTTATCATACTCTGCAACGACAGACACTAGCCATGGCTTGGTAGCCCCTCCCCATACCTCGGTCCAGCTTCTAGTTCTTCCATCCGTGTTTGCAAAATAGGGGGTGATCACTGGCTCGTTTGGTGTATCTGGATTTGCATCAGTATCATAGGTTACCATGAGTCCTCTGGTCGTCTGTGCAGCTTCTGCTACTCGAGGCATGGTTTTCTCACTCTCATATCCGAGATAGAGTTGATCGCCGGTTGTCGCGACGACATCAAAATGTCTGGTGTCATGTTTTGAACTATTCTGCACATTGTACGCATAGGTTCTGGCAGCCGTGAGGAGTGCCTTCATATATTCCATATTCGACGCATTCGATGTCTCGGCAATTCCCATCATATAGTCTTCGAAGAGTGTATCTTCGATTACATAGACACTCTGATTATCTGATGTTGCTCGGTATTCCATAGCACCTCGATAGGTGTTGAAATTCTCAGCCCCTTTTCCATTCACGAGACGCTGGTAATTGGTAAGTGCAAATACTGCGTGCGGATCGGTCTTTGGTTCCAATCTGATAAACACTCCAGTTGAAAAATTGATTCCATCACCAGAAAAATAATAGAGTCCACCGCTATAGGTCATCTCAGCACCTTGACCGCGATGCAGGGTGCCGATAAGTACCCCACCATCAAATACTTGGTAATCGTCGTCATTCGAGACAAATTTCACTCCGTCGGCCGGATCTTTCCAGACACCTATACGAATACGAGGTTCATGATCCATACGAGGAAAAACTTGTGGAACCACTTCTGCTCCACTACTATTATCATCGATATTCGCGGCGTTTTCAGTCACACGAACTGAGATAGTTCCGATTTCTTCGGGTATCTCAACTCCATTTGCGCTCACCATAATCTTCATCGCATAGTTACCCGCTTTTGGTGGAACTTTGATCATTACTTCTTCCCGTGCAACCCCCCACTGAGCAAGTCCAGTATTTTTTTCAACCAGTGTTACTCCTGTACCCGCGTTTGCAAGTGAGAGATTGGATGTGAATTTTGTCTTCAGTGCATATGATTGCCAGGTAGAAGTTCCGATATTCTGAAACGCGATAATTACCGGGATTTCTTCTCCCCCTTTTGCTTCAATTTCTTTTTTACTGAGAATCACTCGACTTGCCTGATAGCCAACTGAAGTAACTACTGGTGCAGGAGTGGTAGTCTGTTCTGAATTGGTGGCTGCAATTGATTTTTTTGGAGAAACACTAATTTTAAAATAAAAATATCCGCCCTTCACCCAGGTATAGTTTTCTGCAGATAGATAAAATTCTTCCCGATATTCTCCTGGTTGTATTGGAGCCTTGAGATCAATCGTCAATTCTCCTGTTTCACCTGGTTTTACTACTCCCCCAATTTTACCTGTTTCACGCGCTGCAATCCAATTGCTTCCTTGAAATACTGATGAACGATAGCGAGGTTCTACTGTGTATGCTGAGAGAAATCGTGCGCTTGCTGCATTCCAAGTTGCAGTACCGATATTTTTGAACTTTACCGTAACAGTTTGTGTAGTTCCAGCTTCAATTTTGATTGGGTCGGCGATTGACTGGCTTACAAACTTCACTGCATATGCCTCATCCCGAATAGTATGTTTTGGGTCTGCAGCATGAGCTGGTACTGCCCCAAATACTCCTATCCCGAGGATGCCCAGGGTTATAAAAAATGGTTTCATTGAAGAAAAAGACATAATGTATGGTGAATCGTAACAGTATTAATGAGTATACCATGTTTATATATCTATGTCTTCGTTGAATTTGTGGAAAAAATATGGTAGCCTGTACTCATTATGTCACTCACTAAACAGCTCGCCCACAACACCGCCGCACAGCTCGTAGGCAAGGTAATTTCTACCCTTCTCGGGCTGGTTGCTATTGGTATTCTTACCCGCTATCTAGGTGTTGAAAAATTCGGCTGGTATGCAACCACACTTGCATTCTTACAGTTTATTGCGATTCTGATTGATTTTGGCCTTATCCCTGTTACTGCACAGATGATGAGTGAAGTTCCTGCTCATCTTACTGCTGGTGATACCCCAGCCATTGAGAGTTACCGCTCAAAACTGCTCAAAAATCTTCTCGGCTTCAGATTCACCACTGCAATTATCGGCCTTGGGCTTGCTCCAGCAATTGCTCTTCTATTCCCCTATCCGCATGAAGTAAAAATTGCAATCACATTTACCACTATTAGCATGCTCGCGGTTGCCATGAATCAAATCTTTATCGGGTACTATCAATCAAAACTGATTACATATCTTCAAGCGATTGGGGAAGTAATCGGCCGTATTGTTCTTCTCATAGGATTATTTTTCTGCATATACCTACATGCTGATTTCCTTTCGGTTATGTGGGCGATTACCACCTCCAGTGTGGCGTATACAATTGTTCTATGGATTTTCACCAGAAAATTCTCCTCAGTAACTTTTTCATTTGATCTGGATTTATGGAAAAAAATAGCGATAAAAATGTGGCCAATCGCGCTTTCTATCATCTTTAATGTTATCTATCTGCGAGGCGACATACTTATTTTGTCAATTTTTCGAACACAAGCAGAAGTAGGTCTCTATGGCGCTGCATATCGAGTGATCGATATTATTGCCCAGACTGCCATGATGATTATGGGTCTTATGCTTCCTCTTCTAGCCTATGCATGGTCAAAGGGAGATGATGCAAAATTCAAAGAACATTTTCAATTATCATTCAATGTCATGATGATGTTTGCAGTTCCCATGAGTATTGCACTCATTGTATTATCAAAACAAATCATGAGTATTGTGGCTGGTGCAGAATTTGCATCTGCAGCACTCCCTCTTATGTTGCTTGCATTTGCAGTATTTGGCGTATATTTTGGCGCAGTCTTTGGACATGTTGCTGTCGCCGTAAATAGACAAAAAGAGGCGCTACCCGTATATATTACAAGTGCTATTATCACACTCATTCTTTACTTTATTTTAATTCCAAAATACGGAATGAT
>CAZCHJ010000008.1:0-4689 GCA_964498735.1 uncultured Gammaproteobacteria bacterium
GCTCCACGTGGTGGACGATGTTCGAGCGTATTTCCTAGAGATGAATCAAGTCGTTTTTTAAAATTGTATCTCGAGAGTCTTATACTCTTGACCCTCTGGAAAGACCATAAAATGCAAATGTGGACATTCGCTCCAGCCGGTATTCCCAACTTCCGCAATAACTTGCCCTGCTTGTACCCTATCGCCAACTTTTACCTTAGACGATTGAAATCGAAGGTGTTCATATTCTGACACCTCGTCATTCGCATGTAGAATTTCAATATAATTACCATCAGCTTCAAATTTCTGATCATCGCCACCCAGGTTGGAATCATCTTTAACCTTTATAACCACACCATCAAGTGCTGCAAAAATATCAGTACCTTCGGGCGCATCGTAATCTATTGAATTAACCAAATCTCCTACATGAGCAACACCTTCTTTAGCAACCTTAGTAACGTTAAATAAATCAATTGGTAGATGGTAACGATTTTTTGTTTGCATATTAGTAATAGCAGTCTATCATGAAGAGTAAATCAAGAATAGATATAAAAAATAATGGCTCAATGTAGCCATTATTTTACGTCGCTCCCCCGCCTGGACTCGAACCAGGAACCCCCTCGTTAACAGCGAGGTGTTCTACCATTGAACTACAAGGGAATAAAAATCCTCCCGATCTACCAGGAGGATTTCATGTTTTTATTTTGTACACGAAGTCCTACCCGATCACTGAGTAATTATTTCGATTATTATTGTTTCGTGTATATATCATAGCCAATTTATTATACCACGCTATTAAAAGACATGTCAACATCTTATCTCACCCCAAATGATGCGCGGACCGTTGCCATAACCTCCTTCTCAATACTTGAAGTATCGTATGCACCATAATCAGACACCTCTACAGAATTTGGTGCCATCACCTGCACTACCCCCTGACTCGCTGCGTGCAATGCACCAACTTTTGATCCACTACTCTCAGCAATTTTTTCTGCACGAGTCTTTGCATCTTTGACAGCATCAGAAAGCAAATTCACACGAAGTTCGGGTAATTTTGAATAGAGATATTCAAGTGAAGCAGTAGACACCACTGACCCAACTGAAACCAAATTCTGTATATTCTTTGCCACCTCAGTAACATTCGCAATATCATTGGACTGTACCGTTACCGTTTGTCGAACATTATATCGTCGTGGAGCATTTACATCATACGTATTGTAACTATAATCCTGTTCGGTAAACACTTGCGATGTCTCAATAATATTCGAAGGAATACTATGATCTACCAAAACTGCTTGAAGTTTTTTTCGATCGGCTTCAAGATCAGTATATGTTCTCTGAAGTCCATTAGCATCAGTAAGTCGAGAAAGTTGCACAGTCCACTTCACCGTATCAGAAGTCACATGCATACGTGCCGATCCGGTGACCGATAATTCACCTGGATTTGCAACTCGTGACACATAAAAAGAAATTGAAAAAATGAGCGAAGCCGCAACCATCCCAATAGCAATAGTCTTTCCTCCTCGGGTAAACTCTATATTTTCTGACATACTGGTTGAGTTAAATTATGTATATTCTTTGTGATAAATGAAGTAGTCAAATCCCCAGACCTGTCCCGCACGAAAGATAATAAACAAGAACAAGACAAATGAATAAATAATGTGTTGATCTACAAGGTACGAGTGCGCATCTGGATATGGAAAATCAAGAATTGCAAGATAGTACAAAACCATTAATACAATTCCCGCTGCAGAACTCCATCGAACAAAAAGTCCCAAGATAAGAGAAATTCCAAGCAACGTAAGACCCCATTTATTCAAAAAATTGACCGTCGGAAGAATGTTAGGAGCGAGCAACCATTGATAAAACCAGACCATGCTTTTTGCACCCTTGATATACCCCTCTGCAGACCATGCAGGATCAAGTACTTTGGTAATACCTGCATAAAACATGAACCAACCCAACGTTACACGAAGTCCGACAAGCGAAACTTTTTGCATCGTAGTCATAAAATAAATTATGAATAATTTTTTAAATATAAAATACTATCTAATGCCCACCATCTTTCGAACTTCGTGCATGGTTTTTTCTGCGACTGGCTGCGCTTTCTCCATACCTTCTGCAAGTATGTCAGCAACTTCATCATGTCCACGCATCAGCTCATCTCGTCTTTCTCTAAAATCTGCAAATGTTTCTCCAATCACATCTGCAAGTGCCATCTTCAGATCCCCATATCGAATCGTTCCATCTTTTTCTGCACGATGAAATTGTTTGTATAATGCTGCATCTCCAAAAATTCTGAGTAACCCAAGCAAATTTTCTACACCTGGCGATCCTGCCCCACCCTCAGTCGCAGTTACCGCTTTCTTCAATTTCTTCTCAATCACTTCTGGTTCATCTGCAAGTTCAATCACATGTCCCTCGCCCAGAGACTTACTCATTTTTTTCATGGGTTCAAGTAGACTCATGATTTTTGGAGTTTCAGTAAAAATCGGTTTCACGGAAAAAAAATATGAGCCATAATTTTTGGTAAACCATCGAACAATATCATTCGTAAGTTCAGCATGTTGTGTCTGATCTTGCCCCACTGGTACCGCGCTCGCATGATATAACAAAATATCCGCGGCCATCAGTGCTGGGTAGGTAAACAATCCAACATTAATATTTTTTGCCTGACTTTGAGATTTATCTTTGAACTGAGTCATGCGTTCAAGCTCTGCAATCGGGGTTACACAATTAAAAATCCAAGCGAGTTCAGTATGTTCAGGCACATGGGATTGTACAAAAAATGTAGATTTCTTAGGATCAATACCTGCTGCCAATAATTCTGCAGCTGTTCGAAGAATCTGTGCTTTACGCTCACTCGAATTTCGATTACCCGTAAGTGAATGAAGGTCAGCAATAAAAAAATAACAATCGTATTTTCCTGAATTCTGCAGATCTACCCAATTCTTTACTGCTCCCAAATAATTCCCAATATGAAGATTTCCTGTTGGTTGGATACCTGATACAATTATCTGCTTTTTTGCCATACTATTCAGTTAAATATGAATGAAGTGTACTATAGTCGCCTTTTGTTTTCAATAATGTATAGATAGCATACAACGAGTTGAGGATATTCCCCAACTCGTTGTCGCATGGTGGATAGACTTCTCAGCGAAGCCAGGCGATCGCGATCTTCTTACTACCATCAGGCAGCGTAGTGAGCGTGATCGAATGTGAACAGAGCATATCGATGTGATGACCTTCTTCGAAATACGTGGCGAGCACCGCCTTGATCGCAGGCGACACGTCCGATGCTTCAAGCACCAATTCAATCTCTCGAATCGTACCGAGCATCATGATGACCCACGTGTTGAGAACCGTACTCAGCTGCTCGGGTGAAAAACCCTCTGCAACTACACAGAGCCGAGAACCCTTACCCATGCTTCCCTCCTTAGGAATGAACACAGCCCCGAAATTGGTGCGCTGAGCCCTGCATACGAGATTCATATAGAGGGCTCAAAACAAAACTCCCCTCGACATAGTCCGAGAGGAGTTTGATTGTAGATGAATATTACAAACTAAACTTCTGGACTATGCAGAGTAGGTGTCCAAAAGTAAAAATACGTATGTGACAATGATAATTTCATATCGTAGTAATGAAGAATACTATATCACTTCCAACTAGTCAAATCCTTATTCTGAAAAAGTAGCGAGCCTTCGCAACCCATCTTCAACCTCCTGACTACTACCCCCAAAAGATAATCGTACGCACCCCTCACAACCAAATGCACTTCCAGGAACTGTTGCAACACCTACTTCACTCAAAACCCTCTCTGACCAGTCTACTGAAGTTTCATTGGTTGGTCCAAAAATACTGAGTGGGACAAAAACATATAACCCAGAAGCTGGCGCCTTAATTTCGGTATGAAATAATTCGTTAATCAGACTAACACACAAATCTCTCCGAGCTTTAAATTCTTGATTAATCAAAGGAATAATTTCTCTGCGATGTTTCACTCCTTCCAACAATGCCCACTGACTAATCGTGGTAACACCAGAAACACTCTGACTGAGTAACGCGGTAACTTTTTTCAAAACTTCACTGTTCCCTGCAAGTATCCCTATGCGCCAACCCGTCATACCAAAATTCTTCGATGCACTCTGCACCACAAAAACAGTTTCTCGATATGCTGGAAACGAGCCGCACGATACAAATACCCCTTCATACACCAGTCCGCTGTATACCTCATCAGAAATAACGAAAATTCCTTTCTCATACGCCCATGCAAGAATATTTTCTAATTCAATTTTTGTGTATACAACACCAGTTGGGTTAGATGCAGTATTGATAACTAAAAATTTAGTGTGAGACGAGTATACTCTCTCCAAATCTTCAACAGTTACTTTCCAATTGTTTTCAACGTTTGAATCCACAATTTTTGGAACACCACCAAACACACCCACAATCGCTGGATATGATACCCAGTACGGCGCGATAATCAATACCTCATCCTCTTTCTCGAGTAATGTTTGAAATAGAAAAAATAACGCACTCTTCCCTCCTGGGGTGATAATTATCTCATCCGATTTATATGAACACTGATATGATTCACTAAGCCACAAAGCAATCTCACTTCGAAGCTCTGGAATTCCTGCTGCGGGAGGATACGCAGTCTTATCTTCATCAATCGCCTTCTTCGCCGCATCTCTAATAATCTGAGGAGT
>CAZCHJ010000008.1:4789-13941 GCA_964498735.1 uncultured Gammaproteobacteria bacterium
TTGATCTGATTCGTATCAGCCCAACTTTTTGGATCTGACTCCACAACCATCTTCTTAACTCGAAGTCTAATTTCTTCAATAAGTTCTCGGTGATCCTTGAGGAATACAAACCCACGAGAAACAATATCAGGATTCTGAATCAGAGCACCTGATTTTGAATTAATCGTAGTGATGACCACAAGCATTCCATCTTCTGCCAATACCTGTCGATCGCGAAGTACGATATTTTGACTATCACTGATCCCCAGTCCATCAACAAATACATAATCACTCGGAACTTTTTTCGTAAGCATTTTTGCACCTTGTGGAGTTACTTCAATAACCGATCCATTGTCGGGAACAAAGATCTTATCTTTATCGAAGCCATGACTAATGGCAAGTTTTTGTGCTTCTTTGAGGAAGTAATGGTTAGCATACACTGGAATAAAATAGGTCGGCTGTACCTGTGTAAGCACATCTCGAATATCTTGTCTGGTTGCATGACCAGATACGTGCACATCCATGAGCTGTCCATGAATGACATTGTCGCACTGACGATACATATTGTCTTTCAATCGCTGAATTGATCGCTCGTTTCCTGGAATAATGGATGATGAGAATACCACTGTATCACTCTGCTTGAGTGTGATCGATTTGTGCTGTCGATTAACGATGCGCATGAGAACTGCGTTCTCTTCTCCTTGTGCTCCGGTACAGATAACTACAATTCGATTGTCTGGATAATCATCGATTTTCTTCACATCAATCAATACATCCGCGCGAACTTTGATATAGCCAAGCTTCTTCGCCATCTCCACATTCATTTTCATACTATACCCATCGAGCGCTACTTTCTTTCCCAATTTTTCCGCAGCATCGAGTACCCACTTGATACGTTCAAGCTGTGAAGAAAATGTTCCAATAATAATACGCCCAGGTGCCGAAGACATGATGGTCTGGAGGTTGTTGTACATTTCTTCATAACTTTTTCCGCGATGTTCATGAACAACACCAAGACTCTCGAGCATGAGAACTGTCGGCTTGGTAAGTTTACGAAGCGGAGTGTAGTCGAGTGTTGGTTTACCTTCTTTATCACGATCAAGCGTCCAGTCGCCTGGATGAATGGCTGATCCAGCAGGAGTTTCTACAATTACACCAACCGCATCCATGATTGAGTGTTCAACTTGAAAAAATTTAATCGTAAATGCGCCAAATTTGAACACATCGTCAATTCCTTTGATACGGATTGTTTTCAATTTTGCAGCACTCCCCTTTTTATAATCTTCTTGCTTGTGTTTAACCAACGCCAAAGTCAAATCACGTCCAACAATTACGGGATTACCGAGCTGTTCGAGTAATATGGGTGCAGCACCGATATGATCAAGATGTCCATGACTAAACACTACCGCACGGATATTCTTTTTCTTATCCTGAAGGTATTTGGTATTAGGCACGATATAATCAATACCTGGCATATCTTCCTCAGGAAATTGAATTCCCATGTCGAGAATAATAATATCGTTTCCGTATTCAAATACGGTCATATTGCGTCCAACTTCTTCACATCCACCAATAGGAATGATTCGAAGTGCATGAGGATTTTTTTCATACCCCTCTTCTGAACGTCGATTAAACGACGAATAGCCCGGCCGACTTGGACGGTGAGCGGGACGGGTGCCCTGGGTCTTCCCCTGAGCAGTACCTGGTGGTCGAGAACGATAACCTCCTCGAGCGTGTCGAGGGCTACCTTTCGTATTCTGTGCATTCATCATAAAAACAAACTAATTACTTACATGAAGTAATATGTACTGGCACTAAATATATGCCTAAAGTACAGATAAATTAAAAATTTGATTTGGAGTAAAGATTGGAAGACTAGAAGTCTAAAAGATGATGATAAAAAATCTTTCAGTCTTCCAATCTTTAATCTTTTCTCAAAAAATCGTGCCGATGGTGGGACTCGAACCCACAAGCCGCGAAGCATGCGCACCTGAAGCGCACGTGTCTACCAATTTCACCACATCGGCTTCTGTTTAAGAAGCATTCTTAGATCTCCACACTTTCTTTTCTTTAATATACCAATCAGTGATATTACTGAAACGATCAGAAGGTTTTGCAATTCGATCTGCATTAAATCCTTTGATAGCATCAGTTAAAACATACGTATAAGTTGGCGTGTACAAAAATACTGCAGGAACATCAGTAACAAGCGTATTTGCAAAATCAGTATATAATTTTGCAAGATCAGCAGGGTCAGTAGTTGCGCGTGCTTTTTCCAAAATCTGATCAACGATTTTATTGGAATACTGAGAAAGATTAAGTCCTGGATAGGTAATCTGACTTGAATGCCAGAAAGGATACTGATCAGGATCGCTTCCTACAATAATTCCGTACAGTAACATATCATAATTTCGTGATCGAAGAACTTCTTTGGTAATGTCTTGAGGATCAACTAATCGTACTTTCACTTTGATTCCCACTTCTTGAAAATATCCTGCAATAATTTCAGCAACCTTCACATACTCAGGAGTTCCAGCGGTAACAAGTTCGAACCCGATAGTATCCTTCTTGTCTCCACTCTTTCGATAACGATAGAAAAGTTGTGCAGGATTAAGTTCCAAATCCAACTCTTTACTAATTGTTTCTCGTATTACATCTTCATCAATAGTTGCTTCAACAGGAGTAGAACTAGTAGCTTGAGTAGAAAGCTCTGAAGTGCTTGAAGCTGTAATTCCGGTATTCTTTTTTTCCTGTGCAATGCGATCAGCAACCCGTGATTCAAGTAATAGTGCTCGATACTCTTGAGCAGGAATACGCTCATAATATTTATCAAGCTGTGTATTTGCTTCATCAAGTGAGAAAACAGTAGTAGTAACATTTTCAGTATATCCAGGAAAACCCGACATGAGAGGCCCGGCAATCGTGTGCGCTTCATTATCAAGGACATCAGAAACAATCCGCTGTTTATCAATTGCACGTGACAATGCTTCACGTACCGATTTATCCTTCAAAATTTCATTTTTTTCGTTGAAAAAAAGTGCTGTATATTGCGGTAGCTGAAGTGTGTTGAGAGTAATATGTTTACGTTTCACACGTTCGCGGTATTCATAAGGAACAAAGGAAATACCATCAACTTTTTGTTCTCGAAGTGCAGAGATCAGTCCTTGTGGTCCATCATAATCACTGAAAAATTGAAATACCACTTCCTTAAGATATGGAGGATTTCGATAAAAATCAGCAAAACGCTCAAGTTCTACATCTTGAATAAATCCATCAGAGCTTTTGACGAGACGTTTAAATTTGAATGGTCCAGTTCCAATTGGTTGTAAATTTCGCTGAGCAAGTCTGATCTGTGAAACAGGAATCGAAGACCAAATATGTTGCGGTAAAATACCGAGTGTAAGACTCGACAAAAAAGATGCAAATGGTTCCTGAAGAGTAAACACAACCGTATAAGGACTAGACGCGGTAACCGTAACACCTTTAAAGGCAATAGCAAGTGGACTGCCCACCTGTGGATCCTGAAGTAACTCAAATGTCTGTACTACATCTTCAGAAGTAAATGGTTCTCCGTCATGCCACACTACATTCTGTTTGAGTTCAAATGTGTATGTCTTATTATCCGCACTTACCTCATATTTGACTGCAAGATCTGGAACTAGTCTGCGAGAACTATCATAACGGAGTAATCCAGAATAGACCAAAAAAGCTACATCTTGATCAACTTCATTAAGTGACGAAAATAATGGACTAAATGATTGTGGTGATCCAATAATACCTTCTCGATATGTGCCAGCAACTTTGGGTACTGATACTCGATAATCATTAGCCAAGACAAATCCAATCGTACCAACAGAACAAATAAAAATAACCAACGCTATACCAAAAACAATTTTCTCCTTGAGAGAAAGTACGGTACCAATTTGAAACAGTTGACGAGGTGAGGGAAACCGACGACTTCGAAGACGTGAAATCAAAGCGACATCATGCGAAGATCTCTGTTTCTTCCCCCCAATCCCTCTTCGTACTGCCTTTGTAAAGTTGGAAAAAGGCACACGCAAAATAAGAAGTTAGGAGCACACGCAATCATTCTTGGTATTAGACAACCAATTTGAGGAGTGCGATAGCAAAAAAAATGATAGAGAGTGCGATAGTGATATTAAAGAGTACACGATCAATTCCACGACGAGTAGTATATACCCCACCAGTGCCACCGAATGCACTACCAAGACCTGCACCTTTTTGTTGCAACAAAATTGCAGTAACGAGAAGGCCGGCAACAACGAGATTAGCGATTGAGAGTATAGTTGAGAGCATAATATGCAAATTCTAGTATATCAGAAACGGAAAATCCGTACAAAGTTAAGCAGATGCTAGTGTATCAAAAAACAAAGATGCTGTCAAGAATAAGAACAAGGGAAATCCTTTGTAAAATCTCATATATAATGCTATAGTATGCCTAAACTTAACGATTATTCTATGACTGCTCGAAGTCTAAAAATACTTGGAATCTCACTTCTCACTCTCATTGGCATTATCAGCGCCATTTTCCTGTACTTTTTTGTGTACTACACCTGGCAACTACGGTATGGAACACCAGAAAAACAAGCAACCATAACCAAATCACTCGAAGGATCATTCACTAAGTCAGGAAATACAGATGCTCCAAGCTTTCGCCCAGACTACCAGTCTTTCATTAGAAAAGAAAACCCTACACAGGGAAATGCAACTGCTCCAGTAACCATTGTCATGTTTATCGATTTTGAATGCCCCTTTTGCCAGGCAGGATACCCTGTCTTCAATCAAGTTATGGACACCTTTGGTGATAGTATAAGAGTGGTATTTAAAGAATTCCCTCTCACCACCATCCATCCTAGTGCGCGAGGTGCAGCTGAAGCAAGTATGTGCGCGGCAGAGCAGCAAGGTTTCTGGAAATTCTATACCAATGCGTTTACCACCAAGAAGCTTGACGAATCCTCATTATACACGTATGCTAATGCGTCAAGCATCGATATGGCACTTTTTGATCGATGTTTCAAAGAAAAAAAATATAGCAAAGCGATCGATCAAGATCTCTCAGACGGCGTGGCACTAGGTGTACGCGGTACCCCCACCTATATAGTAAATGGCACTTTTGTCGAAGGTGTTGCAACATTTGATGAGTGGAAAAAAATTATTCTCGACATTCTCAATCATACATAATCACTACCTCTCTTATTTTCCACCCAAGAATATGAAAAAAATATTCATTCTGCTTTCACTCCTTGCTTGTATCGTGCCACAAATTTCACATGCACAAGTCGACCAGCGATGCTGGACCGAAGATGCATGTTATGACGCGAGAAAAAGTTTATTTGGACAAGCGACTCCAGAAAAAGGAAAACCGGGATGGGAAAAAGTTTTCAGACAAGATGACACCACTGAAAAACTGTGTGGACTGAGACAAGATGCCGTAGGAACCAAGGTAGGGTTTTGTCTACCTGCGACTACTGCAAAAATAAAAATATCAATCGGCGGACAGAATGAATTTGCAGGCCTCGGAGAATTCGTTGCATTTATCTACAAATATGGTATGGGTATTGCGGGAATTCTCTCAGTACTCATGATTATTTTTGCAGGAGTACAATGGATTGTGTCTGCAGGAAGTAGTGAAGCCATTAGTAGTGCCAAACATAGAATTACTGGAGCAGTTATCGGCCTCATCATACTTGCTACCGCATATACTATCCTCTACACGATCAATCCTGACCTCGTCAATCTCCGACCACCTAATGCATGGATGATTAATACTCAAAAAATTTCCGCACCATATTGCAGCCAAATAACCAAAGGACAAATTTCAAAAGATCCTTCAAATGATACAGGAAAAACATTGACCACCAAAGAAAAACAAGATGGATTCAGTGCGGCAGTCAAAGCAGCAAGCTGGGCGCCAACCTCAACTGCAAAATGTGGAAGTGATTATTATGTACAAAGTACTGGAGCACTTACATGTAGTGGTACATTCTGTCCAGGAGATGCACAGATTTGTTATGACAAATTTGCCACCGGAAAACCAGCATGTTTCTCTGCAAATATTGCGGGAACAATAAAAAGTTCAGATACTCTCGACAATTTACTCGCAGGCCAAGGTTTTACTCAAACAGTAGTTGATATTACCGTCAAAGAAGGGTGGGCCGGACCTGACTGGGCAAGTAGTCCAGCAATATACAGTGTTTGCAATAACGGCGATTATGACAATTTGAGTACAACAGGGAATGATCCAACAAAAGATTATGTCGCTGAAAACGTTCAAAATTATTATTTAACAACCACTAACGAAGAGATAGAAAATCATGTAAAACGATGTGATAGTGAGGGTGGATTCAAAGGTTTTGTACTTTACCTTAACATGAATGAAGCTGGTGATCCAATTCGTGAACCTCATTTTATTGGCAGAACTTCTGAGGGGACGGGTATTGATCTGGGCGACAAACATAAAGCAAAATCTGACTGCGTACTAAGCATCATTAAAGCTAAATATTTTATATCACCCGATGATTTAAAAAAAGGTGTTCGGCTTGACGTGAATGCAGCATACATAAAGGATATTGAGAAAGGCGACGATGATGTTCCGTACGGAAGAATGTTTGAATATGGGCGCCGTACAGACTATTTTACTGAAGAAACAAGTGGAGGTGCTAGTCCATATCAAAAATGCATATGAAACAAAACGACTCAATCAAAATCGTAAACGCACGGGTACATAATCTAAAAAATGTCTCGCTTGAGATACCAAAAAATAAACTAGTTGTAATTACTGGTCTTTCTGGTTCTGGAAAATCTTCTCTTGCATTCGATACGATCTATGCTGAAGGACAACGACGCTATGCTGAGAGCTTGAATGCCTATGCCCGTCAATTCATGGATATGCAGGATAAGCCAGATGCGGATGAAATTTCCGGCCTCTCCCCGACGATTGCAATCAACCAACGCAATACCACCCAAAACCCACGCTCAACCGTGGGTACTGCAACTGAAATCTATGATTACTTACGTCTCTTATTCGCTCGAATCGGTGTGCAATGGTGTCCTACCTGTAATATTCCGGTATCATCGTATAAGCCAGGAATGATTATTGAACGCATCCGAACACTTGCAAAAAAATCTCCTAATGCACTACTTCTCTCCCCTATTATTCGTCAAGAATCAATAACGAATAAAGAGCTGAAGCATCGAGTGGAAAAAACCGGTTATCCTGCAATCAGACTCAATGGTGTTGAAACTTCAGTAAAACAATTATCATCACTTCAGCTCAACCCATCATACAAATATGATGTGGAGATTATTGTCGGTGAGCTCAAAAATCTGGTCAAAGAATCATTTGCAAAACACGTATTGAAAGCACTCGATTTTTCAAATGGATATATCACCATCTATAATCCAGAAACAGAAGAAGAAACAACATTCTCACAAGTACCAATGTGTAATTCATGTAGTCGAACATTCGCACACATCGAACCACGATCATTCAGTTTCAATAGTCCCTATGGTGCGTGTCCGAGATGTACCGGACTTGGAAAAACACTCGAAGTGGACCCAGAATTAGTAATTCCAAACCAAAAACTCACCATCAGCGAAGGAGCAATTCAACCATGGACGAGACTCGTAGGAAATAATACTGGACTCATGGAAATTTTGACTGAAGTAGCCAGTGTTCATGGTTTTTCACTCAACCGACCGATCGAAGAATTGCCTCAAGCAACCATGGATATTATTCTCTATGGTACCGATGGACAGGAATACATGATCAAAGGAAAAAAGACCTATTACGAAGGTGTAATTCCAAACTTAACCGCGCGCTACATCGAAACAAAATCAGAATATGTAAAAAAAGAAATTGAAGTGTACATGCGCGAAAAGACCTGCTCTGTATGTAATACCAAGCGTCTCAAAGAAGATAGTTTGAATATCAAAATTACGGACTATTCAATCGCTGATATCGCAGAAATGAGTCTCGAAGAGTCGTATGAAATTTTCAAGTCTCTTGAAAATCAAAATTCAGGATTGGCAAAAAAACTTTCTGCTGAAGAACGATCAATTGCGAAACCAATCGCCCTCGAAACTAGACGACGAATTGAACACCTGCTTGATGTTGGTCTTGCATATCTCACCCTCGACCGATCATTGAATACACTTTCAGGTGGTGAATCACAGCGCGTGCGTCTCTCGACGCAACTCTCTGCAGGATTATCAGGACTCATCTATATTCTTGATGAGCCGTCAATTGGTCTACACCCAAAAGATAATGGAAAATTAATCAATACATTAATCTCTCTACGAGATGCAGGTAATACAGTCATCGTAGTTGAGCACGACAAGGCAATCATGCAAGCAGCTGACTATCTTATTGACATCGGACCTGGTGCTGGAGAATATGGAGGTGTCATTATGGCTGCAGGAACTCCTGACCGTGTTATCAAATCAGATAAATCATTAACCGGACGATATCTTTCTGGCGCAGAAGAAATCAAACCAATTGGAAAAATACGCAAAGGTAGTGGTAAAAAACTCACCATTCTTGGTGCAAAAGCAAATAATCTGAGAAATATTGATGTTGAAATTCCACTCGCCATGTTCGTAAGTATTACCGGTGTATCAGGTTCTGGAAAATCAACACTTATTTTGGATATTCTCGGAAAAACATTAGAAAAAAAATTCTATCGTGCAAAAGATGAACCGGGCGAACACAAAGATATCAAGGGTCTTGCAAATATTGATAAAGTTATTGCAATTGATCAGACTCCGATCGGAAGAACACCGCGCAGTAACCCTGTTACCTACACCGGTATCTTCACGATGATCCGAGACCTCTATGCAGAACTTCCAGAATCAAAAATGCGTGGATACCAGGCAGGAACTTTTAGTTTCAATGTGAAGGGAGATGGACGATGTGAGGCGTGTGGGGGTGAAGGGTACGTTACCATCCCTATGCATTTCTTGAATGATGTATTTGTGGAGTGTAGTGAATGTCATGGCACGCGCTACACAAGAGATGTACTTGAGATCCATTATAAAGAAAAAAACATTGCTGAAGTGCTCAAAATGACGGTAGAAGAAGCATTCAAATTCTTCCAAGGCAAGCAGCCGATCACTGACAAACTCCAGATTCTTAGAAACGTAGGATTAGGCTA
>CAZCHJ010000008.1:14041-16284 GCA_964498735.1 uncultured Gammaproteobacteria bacterium
TCAAAAGAAAGTCTGACTGCGGAATACCTCAAGAAAGAATTAGCGGGTGCGAGCAAAAAGACAGCAAAAAAGAAAAAATAAATAACTAAAATCCGCCTCATCGGCGGATTTTTATTTACTTAGTTTCTTCTTTCTTCTTTACCTCTTTGAGTTTTTTCTTATAGGTTCTAAGGTAATAAGGTCGAGACTTTCGTACATGCATTGCGCGTACGAGCTCGATCTTGTCGACTACCGGAGAATTGATAGGGAAAATCTTTTCAACCCCGACACCTTCACTAACTTTTCGAACAGTCACTGTAGCACCGGTTTCACTTCCGTGTTTTACTGCGAGGATAATTCCCTCAAATATCTGAATACGTTCTTTTTCTTCACCTTTAGTATTCAATTCTTTAATTTTTTGATGAACTTTCACAATCATTCCTGGTTGGAGTTCATTGCGGATGTCTGCTGACATAGATAAAAATTTAATCGAGAGGTTGGATAGTTAAGTGCCCCAACGTCGGAATATATATAATGTAGTGGCAACACTGTACTATACAGAGACGATATTGTCAAGAGGTCAGGACGCTACCTTCTTATGATATTCTTCCTCAATAACAGCAACCAGCCGATCGACAGTTTCTTCGAATTTCCCCTGCTCATTCATGATCTCTAGGTCATAAATTCCTGCCTCCGCAATCTGTTGCTCCGCAATATGAAGTCGCTCATCCAACTGTTCACGAGTAACGCCTCCACGAGCAATAATCCGTTCTCGCAGTACTTCAAGATTCTCTGGCATAAGAAAAATAGCAAGATGCGGGATATGTAGTCGATCAAAAGATTTCTTTCCATTTACCTCTACCTGAGTATAGACTACATCGTAAGTCTCGAGAGCATGAGAAAGAACCGCCTTTTCAGTACCATAATAATTACCTGCGTAGTTGTTATATTCAACCAATTCTCCCCGAGAAATTTTATCCAAAAATTCTTGTTCTGATACAAAATGATAATCAACCCCTTCGACATTACCTGGACGTGGAGGACGTGTGGTAGTCGTAAGACATCGTGCTGAGTGTGGAATTCTCTTAGTTAAAGCTTTGATAACAGAATCTTTCCCTCCCCCAGAAGGAGCTGAAATAACTACAAGCAAACCAGTATGTTTCATAATGACTAACTAAGTTTCTGAAGATACACTACCAACTCTTCAGGAAGAGGACACTCATAACAAACCTCTTTATTTTGAAGAGTAGAAAAACATAATTTTGAAGCATGGAGAAACAAACGATTAAGTGGAGGATTATTTTTTTTGATATTTCGTTTGTGCTCATAGAGCGTATCACCAACCACCGGATGATTATAGGCATGCATATGTACACGGATTTGATGCATTCGTCCGGTATGAATTTTCACAGAAAGTAATGCGTAACGAGCGAACTTCTGGATGACGTCAAACTCAGTCAGTGCTTCCTTACCACTTCGATCTTCATTCACATTACGCAACGTCATCTGAGTATTCGGGCGAGCAATCATGCGCCCTTCTTTTCCACGATCAATAATAAAATTAATCGTGTCGTGTTCATGGGAAGGTATTCCATATACTAACACAGTATACATTTTTTCCACTGTTCGATTTTTGAACTGTGCTTTAAGATGCTCAAACATTTTTTTTGTTCGAGCAATAACCAATAAACCAGAAGCATCTTTATCAAGACGGTGTACAATACCAGGACGTACCTCTGAATCCCCCACTTTAGCGACTTCAGGGTAGTGGGATACAATCCATGATGCGAGCGTGACTTTCTCACCTGCTTCAGTAGGATGCACAATCAATCCTGCAGGCTTTTCTACAACGAGATAGTCTGTATCTTCATGAATAACTCGTATTTTTTCTAACAACTCATTAGATTCAACTACTTGTTCTTGAGTAATAATCTTATCCTCTGGTACATCATCAACTCGAATCTCATCATCTTTTTGTACACGATAGGAAGACTTAGAACACACCACTCCATTAACCATAACAAGACCACGATCAATCAATCGCTGAATATAAGTACGTGTACCAAAACCATTCTCAGCAAGAAACATATCCAATCTCTGTCTTTCAGTTTGTTCAGGTACCACAACAATACGTTTTTCACGTATTTCCTTTTGACTTTTGTTTTTTGACTTTTGACTTTTCATATCGTAGGCCTGGATGGACTCGAACCATCGACCCCAACGTTATAAGCGTTGTGCTCTAACCACCTGAGCTACAGGCCCAT
>CAZCHJ010000008.1:16384-28293 GCA_964498735.1 uncultured Gammaproteobacteria bacterium
CATCGACCCCAACGTTATAAGCGTTGTGCTCTAACCACCTGAGCTACAGGCCCATTAAAAATAAAAGAACTCGATACCACAGTAACCCAACGTTATACCCCGACGTGTCGGGACTAACCACCTGCCTGCCGAACCCTGAGCGTAAGCGAAGGGGAAGGAGGGAGCTACCCTGCCCACCGTAACTTTAGTGAAGGTGGGAGGCCCATAGTAAATAAGCCTATACTAACAGACAAAACGGCCAAAATCAAGGACTTGAGAAAAATACATGTTTGATGTATACTAATCAACATATGATTGATTCAAAACGTAAATTCCTCGTAGATAAGGCAAAACAGCTCATGGAGCTATCTCGAGACCCCATACACGACTTGTCTCATGTAGAACGAGTCGTAAAAAACGTTCAAAGAATTGCACCTTCATTCGACCTTACCACCGAAGAACTCGAGGCTGTAGAACTTGCAGCATGGTGGCACGATGTCGCCCGCGTACTTACCAAAAAACCATCGTTCGTCTGGATGGCATGTATTGATGATATGCTCTCAGCAGTCATGCTGTGTCTTCATAGCATTCGATATGGCTTCTGGAAGAATAGTGGTGGCATGGCAACAAAATTAATATTATCAAAAACATTTGGAACGGGCGCTGTATTTACCAAATTACTTCTCACCAAAAAAGAAAAAGTCTTAGTGAATATTCTCAAAGACTCAGATCAACTCGATATCATGAATATCGAAAGATTGGCGCGAGTCTGTGAACTTTCAAAAACATCAAAAAAATACATGTGGGGTCTACAGTGTTTGTTGTTCTACAACACACGAGAATCTGCAGCACACATGCGCACATCAATTGCAAATCAATTTTTACTTGAAGCAATTGAAAATATTCTTACCTGGATGAATGAACACAGAAACGATCCTGGATATGTAAATTTCTTTGGAGAAGAATGGATCGAAAATGTAATTCAAAAATTCCAAAATCTGCATCGCATTCTCTCACCAATAGTTAACACCATAGAATAAAAAAGAAGCTCGAGCTTCTTTTTTATTTCACAAAAATTTATATAATTATAAATTTTTTTATTTTTAATCGTATAAAAATATTTATTTACGAAAAAAAGTTATTCACAGGTGGAAATAAAAAAAAGTCATTTACTATTCAATAAAACAAAAAAAAACAGTATACTTATTTTACAAAGGTCGTTGTAGTTGCAAAATTTTTTTACGTCGATGCTTGTCATGTAAAAAATTTGCATCACTGTGTTTGTGTGATCACTTGGTGTGCACCATGGTCACATCATCATTAACAAACACAAACATCCTAAATTAGAGAGGAGGTGTACATAATCGTATGCCAGCAAAAAGAAAACGCAAGGCAGCAGCTCCAAAAAAGCGCAAAGCAGCTAAAAGAAAGCCAGCTAAACGCAAAGTAGCTAAACGCCGCAAGACTACCAAGAGAAAAAAGTAAATTTTTTCTCTAATAACAATCCTGCACCGTTCTGGTGCAGGATTTGTTTTTTATGAGTAAACTATTTTAAATTATTACTCCAATTCTAGACTTGATTGAGTTGAAAACCCTCTGGATTCCCCATCTTGAAAAACCTTAACGATACCAAATTCTCCGTCATAACCTGGACGAATATAAATATTTCCTTTTCTGACACGGTCAATCGCTCGTGCAATATTTTTATTAGCCACTCTCGTTATTTTTTCAAGCTCTGCATGAAGTAAAATATCAAATTCACTCCCAACACCTTTGATAAGGTTATTATATTCGCCTACAACTTTTTTTGAAGACACACCAACCTCATACACATCAGCAATTATTTCTGGAAGTGGTACCAGAGATTTGAATGGTATTCGTTTTGTTTTGAGTGCATGTTCACGGGCCTCATCTGGAGTACGATCTGCCAACTCTTCAACACGATATTCAACACCAATAGTCAATTTTTTTCCACACACCGGACAGATTCCTTTTCGTTTATTAGTTTCTGACGGCGGACAATAAAATTTACAATCTTTATGTCCGTCATAATGATATTTCCCCTCTTCCGGATAAAATTCAATCGTATGTAAAAATTTATCCGGGTCACCTTCCTCAATAATCCGCATAATTTCATCGTAGGTAATTTCGTTTTCTGAACTGAACTGTAGTACATTCGCTTCTCGACCCAATTTTTGAGGACTATGTGCATCAGAATTGGAAACAAGTGTGATACCATCAAGATGACTCCATCTCCAGTTCATCAATGGATCACTTGAAAGTCCGGTTTCTATTGCACGAATATGGGGTGTTAGGTCTTCAAAGGCTTCATTGAGTGAATCATACCCACCTTTTGATCCAAAAATACCAAACCACGGTGTCCAAGCATGTGCGGGAATCATCTTCATGCGTGAATCGCATTCAAGAGCAAGCTCAAGCAGTTGCTTTGAGGTAAGTCCGATGATCGGACGTCCATCAGAATGAACATTAAATCCCCGTTCTTCAAGTGTAGTATTAAATTTTTGCGCAATTTCAAGAGAAGGGGCGAACACGAGCAAATGAATACGACGGGTCTGTTCTCCATGCTTCTTGATAGAAGCGATTTCAGTGCCAATAATAAATCGGGTCGAACTAATATGATTTTTTAATTTATACACTCCTTCAGTATCTTCAATAAGCTCATCCTTCATATGCTGGAACCATTTTGGATGAGTAAAATCACCAGTGACCACAATATCAATACCCCTAGCTTCACATGCCGAAGCAATACGAGGCAATTCCAATTCCTTAGAGCACGCTCGTGAATATTTTGAGTGTATATGTAGATCAAGAATCCGCTTAATCATAAAAAAGGTATTGAATTACCCCCTATCAGTAAAAAATTAACTTAACTAAGTGATACAAGATGTAAGCAGACGACAAAAACTTTATCTACAATTTTTTCGTACTCCTGAATTACATATATATGATTGAACCGAAGTATTGTATATCCTCGCGTCACGAGCCACTTCTCTTTTTCTACCCAACCGTTCACCTCTGGGTATTCAATTTCAACAACCAATTTTAATTCCGGACAATAAAAATCAACCACAAATTTTCCAAGCCCAACTTTTGGCTTAAATTTATATCTCAAATCTCGCTTTTTAAATTCCTGCCACAATACAGTATGCGGTTCAGCAAGATTATTGCGGTAGGTGTTACTAGTTGTAACTGATGATTGTGTAGAGTACATACTTCCTCCTAAATACTGTATACCGTTTATGCGAGATATTCAATATCGTCTTCTTCCAATCTGCGTATTCCCACATCATTAGTGCGTTCTTCATAGATATGCGCTAAAAGTCCAGGCACTCGGCCGATGAGAAAGATGGTATTCCCCAATCGCCAATCAACTTTCATATCACATAGAATGGCCGCAACCGCTCCGTCAATGTTAAGTGGTAATGGTTTTGACGAAATTGCGTTTAGTTCTTTACCCACCGCACCAGCGAATTTACAATATTTTCCAAAAATTTTCTCTTTCTTTGCGATAGCAAACAAAGTGATAGAACGTGGATCCACAGTAGTAAATACTTTATGTCCAAAACCGGGTATCCGTACTTTTTTTTCTTTCAATTCTGTAATCTTTGATTTCAAATCTTTTTCCGTAATATTTTCATAAAAAAACTTCATTGCTCCCTCTACCGCCATACCGTGACGTTCTCCAAAACCAAGAATACCAGCAGCAAGCGACGCATGAACCGGATTAGCGGCTGATGCTGAAATTCGAGCGGTAAGTGCAGATGAAGTGCCTGGGCCATGATCGATTGCACTAATAAATAGTGCATTAAACATAGCCTCCTCATTTTTCTTGGGTAGACGATTAAACAATAACAAAAAAATAGTTGAAACAAATGAGTGTTTTTTAATTAAAGACTCAAGTAATTTTCCTCGAATAATTTCTTTATCATCTTCAATACGAGTAATGGAAGTTTTAAATTTCATATAATCTAAACAAATGGTTTCACTAATTCAACAAGTTCTTCATATCTATCAGCAATCATAACACCCACATCACGCAACACCTGCTCTTTTTCTGCAGCCCCTTTTCCTCGTTCAACAATTGCTCCTGCATGCCCTACATTCATCCCTTCAGGAAGAATGCTAGCAAATTTTCCTCCGATATAAATCGCGAGTGGTTTGGTATATCCCTTAGTATTAATAAGATCTACAATTTCAAATTCATATGATCCACCATGCTCACCAAAAATAATAACTGCTTTAGTCTGTTCATCTTTTTCAAACAATTGAAGCAAATCCGCGTAAGTGGTACTCATTAACAAATCACCACCAACATGCACTGCAGTACTTTGACCTAGACCTGCTTTTCGAACTTGCCAAGAAACTTCATTGGTCATCCCACCTGATCGAGAAATAATACCAACATTTCCCGGTGCAAAAATCTCATCTGCTTGTGCCTTGGGCCCACCGACGACGCCAATCCGCCCTACACCAGGAGTAATATAACCAAGTGAACTTGGACCGATAATTCGAATATTTTTTTCTTTCGCTGCAGCAAGACAATAGGCAGTATCTTTGATAGGAATACGTTCTACAATAGCATTAATTTGTGGAATACCTGCTTCGATCGCTTCAAGTATTGCAGCCTTCGCAGCAAACGGTGGTACAAATACCGTAGTAACTGAAATATCAGGATGTGTATGTAGAGCTTCTGCAACACTATTGAAAACCAGAACTCCATCAACATTTTCGCCGCCTTTTCCCGGACGAACTCCACCAACTACATTCGTACCATACTCTCTCATCGCCACAGAGGCTTTCTGTCCCTCTTTCCCGGTAATCCCCTGTACCAATACCTTCGTTGTAGGCGTAATCAATATCCCCATATTTTTTGAATTTGTATTTATTCCTTTTACTTTTTCCCTTTTACTTTTCAAGTTACCAACTCCCCGACGATCCTCCGCCCCCTGACATTCCTCCACCAAAACCACTAAATCCTCCACTAGATCCTCGTGAGGATCCTCCACCAAAACCACTAAATCCTCCACTACCCGGTGGTCGTTTTTTCAACTCTTTGGCAACTTTTTCAGCCTTTTCGCGTAATTTCTTGAACCGAGGTAAACGAGATACTGCCCAATCAACAAAGAGACCGAACAGAATACCGCCTATAGCACCAATAAGAGTGGTACCCATAATAAGCCCCATAAGTGAACCAAGCCCACCACCAATAATACCACCAGCTATAATTGATTTTGAACGAGAAAGTTGTAATATTACCTGCGAAACTATCACCCATACGAAAAATCCCACAACCAGTAGTATAAGAAAACCCATCGCAGAACCAAGAAAATCACCACCAGAAGAAGAAAACGTACCCGCACTATATTCACCTTGCACTGACTCTACAATTGCATCAACAGCACTATCAATTCCTTGGCTATAGTTTCCTGCTTTAAACGCAGGAACTAATATATCTTGAATAATCTGAGAAGACTCAAGATCAGTTAAAGCACCTTCAAGACCATACCCGACCTCAATTCTGACTTTACGTTCAGTTGGAGCAACCAAAAGCAAGACTCCATCGTCTTGCTTTTCCTTACCAACACCCCAATATTGGAAAAGTCCGGTTGCGTATTCTTCAATTGACAAATCTTCAAGAGACGGTATCGTAGCGACTGCAATTTCAATGGTTGATGTTGCTTCAAACGCAGTGAGACGCTCGACAATACTTGCCTCAACTGAATCATCAATGATATTCGCTGCATCCACAACAAATCCAGTAGGTGCCGGATAATTCGGTGCTGCATGAGCAACAGTACCCCATGCAAACGCTATAACAAAAATTCCAGTAACTACACACAATAGCCTTCGCATAGTAAATACCGATTAATTTCCCGTATTAAACTGAACTTTTGGTGCTGTCTGAGCGTTAGTATCTGCCTGAAAGAGTTCTCGTTCTTTAGGAAGACCAAATATCGAAACAAAGAAAACTCCCGGAACCCCCTTTGCTTTGATGTTATATGTCTTTACCACATCGTTGAAACGCATACGTTCAGTTGAGATGCGATTTTCAGTACCTTCAAGCTCAGTCTGAAGTGCTAAGAAATTTTCATTTGACTTAAGTGTTGGGTACGCTTCAACAGAAACCAATAATCGAGACAACGCACCACTGAGTTCTCCCTGACTTTGTTGAAATTGCTGAAACGCTTGAGGATTATTGATTAATTCTGGTGAAAGAGTTACCTGAGTTGCTTTTGCTCGTGCCTCAATCACAGCCGTAAGTGTTGATTTTTCAAAATTTGCTGCACCCTGCACGGTAGATACGATATTTGGAATAAGATCCATACGGCGCTGATACTGATTCTGTACCTGAGCCCATGCTGTAGACACGTTCTCATTGAGACCAATAAATGAATTATATGTACCAACGAGCCACATTACGACGACGAGGAGAATACCTCCTCCAATAATCCAACCTTTCATAGGATAATGGAATAAAAAATAAGTAATTTAATACTAAGAATATACTATACTATTTAAAGTTTTTTGCATAGTAGAAACATTAGTTGATCATACCCGCAAGAATACCAGCTGTTTCAGACATACTAGTTTCTTTTCCAAAAAATGTGATATTCAGACTATTTCGAATAGCGCACTCACGCATAAGCTCCATTCCCTCTTTTTCATACGGACCTGCACGACGGACTACAATGGGATAGGTTGGCTTGATTTCATCAAGAGCGTCAACGATTCCATTGAATGTTTCTTTGACATTGGTAAAATTCGCAACCCCACCTGCAATCCAGAGTCCGCGAAGTCCAGGCTTTGATAATACAATTTTTGCCAAATCTCTCACTTTTTCTCGAGGAGGATTACCCGAATACTCCGTATAATTTGCAGGTTTCAACCCTGCTTTTAGTAATGCATCCATATTCGCAATACTCGCTCCTCCGCCAGAAAATAAAATCGCAATATCTCCATCCATCTCAATATATTTCCCAGCAGTTCCTCGATAATAGTCTTCGCCCGCGTCAATTGCAGTAACTTCTTTTTCTCGCTCTGTCGGAAGTCTACCCATCATCGTACGCGGTTCAAAGTTTTTCCATGTCTCATGACGATAAAAAGCATCGTCATCAAGCGCAACCTTCGCATCAGCCGCGATCCATTTCCCGCTCGAAGTTCTTACAAGCGGATTGATTTCCACCTGTCTTGCATCTTCTTGCAAAAAGCAATTCCACAATTCCTGTGCATAGGGAATAGTCATAATATCTTTAATATCCAATATCTCTCTTCTAATATCCAGACCCTCTCTTCGAATATCGCCCTCCCCTACATCCTCGATATCTACCCCGCCTTTCGTGGAATATACCAAAACCGGCTGTCGTGTCTGACTATCATAGCTGATCGACAAATAATGCTCTTCTGCAATTGACACTTTCTCCTCAATTCTGATCGCTGCAACATACTGTCCTCTGACCTGCATCGCAAATATTTCTTCACATGCTTTTGAAACTTCTTCAGCTGAAGAACAAAACCGTATGGCATTATTCTTGCCACGTTTCCCAGACAATACCTGTGCCTTCACAACCACTTCAGATACTTCAAGCTTCGTATACGCATCTGAAACATTTTCTTCACGACGAACAACAACTCCTCGGGGAATTGCAATTCCATGTGCTGCAAATAATTCTTTTCCTTCAAATTCGTAAAGGTTCATAAATTTAATTAAAACTTTCTTTTTCAGAAATAATTATTCGCTCTCCAGTTACTGGCTGGTCAAACTCGAGCTTCACTGCAGAAAGTGCAATCGCACCTTTTGTATATTTTTCCTTTGCTCCATACTTGCTGTCCCCTACAAGCGAATGTCCAATATGTGCAAATTGCGATCGAATCTGATGAGACCTACCGGTTTTAAGCTCAATTTCAACCAGTGTATTTTTTCCTTTAGATTCAATTACTTTAAATGAAAGTTCTGCTTTTTTTGCATCCCCATGAGGTCCATCATACACCGTTACAAAATTCCGCTTCTCATCTTTACTCAAATAATTAATCAAAGCACCTTCTTTCTTTTCTAATGTTCCTTCAACTAAAGCACGGTATATTTTCTTAACAGTGTGCGCACGAAATTGTTCTGATAATCTAGAAGCACCTTTACTCGTTTTACCAAAAATAACAATCCCAGATACCGGTCGATCAAGTCGATGGATTAAACCCAAAAAAACGGCACCCGGTTTCTGATATTTTTCTTTGAGGTACGTCTTTACCATATCCATAAGAGAAGTGTCGCCCGTTTCATCGCCCTGAACGGGAATACCAGCATCCTTATAGACAACAATACAGTGATTGTCTTCGTAGAGAACTTTCATAACTACACAGAACTCCAACGTGAAAATATGCCGCAGGGTAATAATCTGCCGGTTTGTGATTCTTCAATTGCCAATTCTCCTTTTTCAAAATTTCCACCAAATTTTTCTAATAACTGTTTCAGATTATTTTCATACGCAATCGATGAATACCCCGACGCGTATCCATTAATCAAGAAAAATAAAGGTTTGTCAGACAAAACCTCACTACACAATTTCAAAAGCTCAGACAAATGGTCTTCGATTTTCCATAATTCCTTCTTGGGCCCATGGCCAAATGCTGGTGGATCAAGAAGAATTCCATCATATTTGTTTCCACGCTTAATCTCACGCTTTACAAACGCACGCGCATCATCCAGAAGCCATCGTATTGGCTTTTCCGCTAATCCTGAAGCTTGTGCATTATCCTTCCCCCACTGAATTGCGACTTTTGACCCATCAACATGAACTACCGAAGCTCCAGCTTGAGCACACGCAAGACTCGCTCCTCCAGTATATCCAAATAGATTGAGCACACGAACTTCACCACTTCGTTTGTTAATTTTTTCACGCATCCAATCCCAATTTACTGATTGCTCTTGAAACAAACCAGTATGCTTGAAAGACGTTGGACGAATCCAAAGTTTTAACCCACCAAATTCAATCTGCCAACGCTCGGGAATTCCTTTTTTCAAATTCCAATCCCCTTTTTTTCCCTCGCGATTAAAAGATGCATGTGCTTTATTCCACTCTTGAATATTCAAATTCTTTGACCACAACGCTTGTGGATCAGGACGCCGAAAAATAACATTTCCATAGCGCTCCAATTTTTCTCCATCTCCACTATCAAGGAGTTCATAATCTTTCGAGGGTTTTGTAATTTCAAGTGAAATATCCGGCATATAATAATTTTAATTTACTATTTGTTCCTTGCCTTTTGCTTCTTGTTCCAAATCCATTCTAAATTCATATCCAAATTTTTCAAATCCTTTACGCATATACCACGCATGTACTTCATCTCGTTCAGTTCGTGAAGTAGCAAGAATTTTATAACAATCATGCTCGCGCGCGATTGCAATCATTTCAGAAAGGAGTGTATTTCCAACACCCTGACCTCGCGCTTCTGGTAGAACGCATAAATCTTCCACCAATGCATATGGCTTTTCATGCAAATCATTGGTAATAAAAAATATATATGCGTGTCCAATCTCCTTTGTATCCTTATTAGTTACCGAAATCCGTATTCCAAGAGTACTCTGTTCAATTCGAGTGATCTGATAGGTATTCATATTATACACTTCTTTCAATATATTCATGAATCAAAACACCAAGTGCTAGAGGATCAAGCCCCCCTCCAGGTAATTCAAATGGTTGAGAAATAATGGGTAAAGAAATTTTTTCAGAATCAATACAGATACGCCCCCACCCTTTCTCTTGATAAAATGCTTGCTGCACTGAATCTAATTCAGCAGTATTGGAAATTACCACATCTGGAGTCCGTGGTAAATAGGTACTCAGTATTTCCACTAATTCGCTAGTTGACGTTGGCCCTGTTTCCCCGTTGAGCTCAACGCCATTTCCAGAAATAAAAATTAATTTTGCATGGGTTGCAGCAAGTGCTTCTTTCATGCCTTGTGGCAATAAGGTAGCCACAATACTGGTATAAAAACTACCCGGACCAATAATAATCACATCGGCAGTAAGAATTTCCCGTCTCGCTCGATCATACATTTCTACGTCGGGTTGAAGCCATGCGCGCTGTATCTTAATAGAACGACCCCATCGTGGTCGATCGATCTCATGTTCACCTTTTACAATTTCTCCATTCGTTAATTCGACACACAAATCACTCGATTCAAGGGTAACAGGAAATACAGGTCCAACCGCATCAACCGCCTGTGCAAGCGCTCGAATTGCATCAATTATTCCTCCATTATATTTTTCAACTAAGGCGAGAAATAAATGCCCCACTCCAAATCCTTGTAATTTCCCTTTTTCAGAATATCGTGTGTCATAAAAAATACGCTTGAGCACATCATACTCATAGGTACTCATTGCGAGTATTGCACGAAGAATATCTCCAGGCGGAAGTACACCCAATTCTTGTCGTAACTTTCCACTCGAACTACCCGAATCACTCATGGCAATAATTGCAGAAATAGAATAGTAATCAAGGTACTGTTTCATTGCTCGAATCGAAATCGATCCACCATTTCCCCCGCCAAGAATTACCACTTTTTTCTTTTGATTCATATAATTACAACAAAACTTTCCCTAATTCAGAATCTTCTAAATTGGCACATTCCAAAATTGCATAATCACTTTTTTCGCCTCGGACCAATACCACATCCATACCTGCAGCACGAGCGCCCTCTGCTCCAGACTTCGAATCTTCAATAACCAAACATGTGCCAACCTCACATCCGAGTTTTTCTGCTGCAATAATAAATAAATCAGGGGCAGGTTTGCCGCTATACTCTACCTGATCAATACCTACAATCGCATCAAAATATTGGAGCAAGTTATTCTTTTCTAACCTCTCGATGATTGATCGAGTCGAGGTGTTTGAAGCAATTCCCAATTTTACTCCTGATTCTCTAAGTTTAATAATCAACACTCGCGCGTCATCATATGCATTCCTTCCGTCAACTAGTGTTCCTTCAAAATCAAATATCACTGCTTTATATCTCATATTTCTATTGGCTTTCTCGCTACTGGCTATGAACTATTACTCTACTGTCACTGACTTTGCTAAATTTCTCGGTCGATCAACATCACGCCCAAGTGCTACTGCAATTTCATACGCAAAAATCTGAAGCGGAAGTGTATTAATCAATGGTTGTAATAATTCCATAGTTTCAGGAACATAGATGACATCATCCGCAAGTAATTTTGCAGATTCATCCCCTTCGGTCGCAATGAGAAGCAGTCGTGCACCACGCGCTCGAACTTCTTCAACATTACTCCGCATTTTTTCATACAATTGATCCTTGGTCATGATTGCCAAAACCGGAAAATCTTTACTGAGTAATGCAATCGGTCCATGTTTCATTTCCCCACCCGGATAGCCCTCGCTATGAATATACGCAATTTCTTTGAGCTTGAGCGATCCTTCAAGAGCAATCGGATAATTAATTCCTCGACCCAAAAAATACATATTATGATAATCCTTGTACGAAAGTGCAATTTTTTGAATTTTCTCTCGTGTTTCTAGAACAGCACGCATCTTTCGTGGAACTTCAAGTAATGCTTTGAGCATGCGCTGACCCGTAGCTGGAGTAAGACGTTTGAGGCGACCAAATTGAAGTGCGTAGAGAGTAAGAATAGCAACCATATTGGTATATGCCTTGGTTGAAGCAACGGCAAGCTCTGGACCTGCATGGATATACGTTCCTCCATCAGTTTCTCGTGCGATAGTTGATCCGACCACATTCACAATTCCACGCACGAACGCTCCTTTTCGTTTTGCTTCGCGAAGCGCGGCAAGTGTATCTGCTGTTTCTCCAGATTGTGAAATTCCAAATACCAATGTTTCATGATCAATGATCGGATCGCGATATCGAAACTCACTTGCGACATCAACTTCAG
>CAZCHJ010000009.1:0-8113 GCA_964498735.1 uncultured Gammaproteobacteria bacterium
CAAATCTACCTTTATCGAAAATTACATCCGCAACTACCACACCAGTGTCCCTAAGGGTATTATCTTCAATGATCCAGGAACGAGAAAAAGAACCATTTCCTAAATAAGTATGTTGTCCGTGTGCTATATAAAGTTGCCCGCCATGCTCGCGCACTATTTCTGATAGCTCGGAGTATGAAGTCCAGAAGGTTGGCTTAAATGCTGGCTTACCTTCTTTAGATAGCGGCATGTCGGTAAATAACACAATTTTTTTCATACAAGTTTATACGGTATTAGACAAGGATTTTTTTACTAAATTTTTGAGATAATCAGGTGTGTCTATGGGGACTGTGTGAATAGCAGTAACTTCTTTTCTAAACTTTTGGAGATCTTGTTTGATCTGAGGATAAATTTGTTTTCTAAAATGACTGATAACTTCACCTCTAACACCTTTATGAAATAAGGTATCAAGCGCAACCCACACTTCTTTTTTATCCCCGACGCAATCAAGTGGTTTTTCACCTGTAAAATCCATGAGAGGTTTGTAGAGTGCTACATCTCGCAATAAGTTTCGAGAAAAAAAATTAGACAGAAACTTTTCATCTTTTCTAACTCGACTAATAAGATAAGTGAAAGCACATTTAGAACAGTTACTACAGAAATTTACTTTTTCAGTAGCTTGGTTGCAACTGGTCCAAACTTCAAGGTAATCATTATTGCTAAATAGAATATCAGCAATACGGTATTCGTACAGTGAAAAGAAAGGGGAGTAGTAAGAATAGTCCTTTGTAAGAAATGAATGTAGATAGGAATTGATTCTCTTTGCGAAGTCGATTGTCTTTACAAATTGATGGTTAAAAGGATATCCCTGGTATATATCATTGGGGAAATTGGAACTGTACTCGTTACCGATTAGTACCGCCCGATATTGATCGGCAAAAAGAAGAGTATTAAATACCAAATGTGCCATGTCAACACCACTATACATATCACTATATTTTTTCTTGAGTGGATTAAGAACATCATATCGATTTGAAAACGTTCGAATGCTGGAGTATCGATCTTTAAAAGTATTAAATACCCTCTGTCTGTGTATACTCTTTTCAAGGTTTAGATAGAAAAGCGTTTTACTTTTTTTATGGGACAGCATTTTTAATAGTGCAAGAGACTCTTTACCACCGGTCATGCATATTGAGAAGGTATTTTTTTTGTTTAGAATTGAAAATGGTTTAAATTTTGGTCCCGCGGGATTTGGAAACCATGGTATGTCAAGATCAGATAAGTTTTGCTTTAGTGCAAACATTTTTTCTTTCACAACATCTTGATATGTGTGTTGCCAAAATAAGGTTTGTTCGTTTGATAGGTGGGCAAAAATATTAACTTTATAAGGAAGTACTATCTCAGCAATATCAACAAGATAACTCATACCGATGTTGAATCCAATATGTTCGATAATACGTTTTGGTAGTGATGATTGTTGTGAATGCGAAAGTTTGATCTTATACTCAGTACCGTCGATTATGTAGATAAAAGAAAACTCACCATTGCGATATTCAGATGATGAATAGATAAGAGATCTAGCTCGTTTCATATAAAATTAATTTTTCAACCACTGTATAAATAGTGATAATTTACCACATTTTTTGCCTAAAATCAATAGATGCCGTATAGTTTAACTACTAATTTTTTCATTTCAAAAATATATGAACACTATAGTCTTCGACATAGAAACCATTCCAGTACCATTTGAAACTCTCGACACCGCACAAAAGGCATATCTACTTAAGTTTGCCGAAAATGGGGAAGATGAAGAAAAGATAAAACAGCAAATGGCGCTCTGGGCACCCACCAATAGAATTATCGCTATTGGCATGCTCTCAGTCGAAACTGGCAAAGGAGCAGTCTATTTTCAATCATCGGGGGAACTGGTTGAATCATACGAAAAAGACGATATAAAATATGAATGTGGTAGTGAAAAAGAAATACTTGAAAAGTTTTGGAAAGCAATTTCTTTTTCTCACAAATTTGTTACATTTAACGGACGTGGATTTGACTGTCCGGTTCTCATGCTCCGCTCAGCAATGCTCGGTGTAAAACCAACAAAAAATTTGGCCCCCTATCGATACAGTACTGACGCGCACGTAGACTTGCTCGAACAACTCACTTTCTATAACGCATATCGGAAATTCAACCTTGATTTCTACTGTAAAGCATTCGGGATCAAATCACCCAAATCAGAAGGAGTTGATGGTCATGAAGTACTTCCATTATTTCAGGCAGGAAAATGCAAAGAAATAGCAGAATATTGTGCGGGAGATTTGCGTGCAACCAAAGAATTGTATATACGCTGGAAAGAAAACTTAGCTTTTTAAGATAATATTGAGTGTTTAAGAGACGTTTAAATTATTCTAATTACTCTAATTATTCTAAAAATTAATTTCAGTATTTTTTTGATACTTAGATTAATTAGAATAATTAGAAATTTTAATAATGTGCTATACTATCTCTACTATGCAACCTGTTGTACAGCACACATTATCCATATATAGAGCCATTGCAAATCGTATACCGCCACTAGTGCCCGCGGCAATTCTTGAGGATCTCAAAACAGAAATAGACCGGTTCTCACGAGCAGATGATCCGAGCCTTAATGACTTGGAACAGTCCATGGCAATTCATAGTATGAAATTATGGCCGTATATCAAGGCATTTGAAGAAATTGTATCTTCCCATGAAAAACTCATGGCAGATAAAATTTTTGTACAAAAAGCTTCGCTTCCACTTCGCAAGAAATATTTATTAGTCCGCGAGCTCGGAGGGGATTTTCAATCAGTGTATAAGGGAACACTACCTGGGCACTTTGATCATGATGAAAGAGGGGAATTAAATGAACTGTTGGTAGACTTGAAACAGGATATTCGGCGCTATGCGATGCAGGCAGTACTAACTCATGATAGAAAAACGTATGAGGAAAAGATTGAATACTACGGCCGTATGATAGAGGAGGTTAATGCAGTTATCGTCTCTCTTCGTGAATTTGCAAAAAATCACCATGGAGAGCATCATGATTTGGCACACGAGGTAGAAAATAATATTAGAGCGATTGAACATGGTATCTCTCTACTTGGTCCAGAAATAGACATAGAAGTAATACGCAAGATGCCAGAACACTATCAAGGAAGAAAAGAAGAGAAAAAAATGCATTGAGACTAAAAATAGAGAGTTCAATACTCTCTATTTTATTTCCAGTTGGGTTTTGAAAGAATTTCATTGTGTGTGACAACATGAGTTGTGTAATATTTATTGGAAAAAAGTATGGGAAATTTTGCTTTGAGTGTATCTACAGGCTTTTCCGAAATAAGCAGTGATTCAACAGCAAATTCTTCATGAGTATTTCCGAGGAATACAAGCATATCCTCATCAAATGCAGGTACGTGATCGAATATTTCATTCGCAGTGTCAGTAGGGGTATGTTTCAGTGGGATAAAGGGGCGTCCTCCAATTTGAGTTTTATAGCATGCAAGTCCAATTGCTGAGTGAAATCCGTACACATTACGATCTACTCCATGCAAGATATAGGTAAAATTATGTTTGAGGCCGTATTCATAAAAATATAGCTCAGCAACAAATGCAACACTAATTGGAATTTTTTCCGGTATTTCATGAGGAAAAAATTTGTAGTTTCCTGAAATAGTGTGTGTGCCAGGATTAATCGAAAAAATAAGACCGCCAATATAAGTATCTTTTTTGTATAATGAAAGACCATGATATTCTCTGCCTCTCTTTCTGCCGTCCGCTACGCGATCTTTTACTGGGAAGATAACTCCGCGTTCTTTTGAGCCAATATGGGCTTCGTATAATGGGATAAATGCGTCCAAATATAGGTCAGTAACCGGCTCAATAATAAAGGTATATCCAGCATTCTCTAGTATTTGTGCAGTTTTTTTAATTCGAGATGCAGTTTGTTTTCCAAACGGGGAATAAGGGTTCGAGTCTTTGAAAAAAATTTGCCAACTAATATGTCGAGGGAAAGAAATATCCATATCGAATAAATTATTCAACTTCTATCTTTATCGTCTGTTCGAGTCTACGTATGTCAGCTAAGAGTTCAGACCTCGTTGGATTGAATAAAAGAATGTCAAAAACACAGGTGCCACCATTTTTTGCGTATGTACATACGTCACCAATTTTTTTATTTACACGAATTTGTTGAAAAGATTTTAAATTTTGCGTTCGTTTTATACCAGTGAGCTGTGTAAGTTTACCCTCTTTTTTTGAAAAAAATTTCATATATGCGGTATAGCCTTTAATTTTTCTTGATATATGTACTTTTTCAGGAATACGTATCAATACGTCATTGGCAATATGGTTGATGCCATATGAAAGAGAATACATTTGATGTCTAAAACCACCCTGGCGCGCGGCAAGTTCAATAATTTTCCAACCTTTTTCAGTCTTCATAAGCTCAATGTGGACACTAGTGCTTCGAAGAGCGAGTGCTTTTATAGCTTGTCGTGCCACATCGCGTGCAGCAGTAGCATTTTCTTTGGTGAGTAAGGTTGGGGTGATTTGTTGGTACCCAAAAAAATCTTCAAAACCAATGTTCCGTCCGGTTTTAACATACACCAAAGGGGTAAAATATACGTCACCTCTACCAGATACATATCCATCGATCGAGTACATATCACCATCCATGAATTGCTCTACCAGTACTTGGGGCTCCCAGTTTCCGCCTGCTTCTTGATAGACAGTATGGATTTTTTTAAATATTTTTTTGAGGGTTGCTTCAAGCTCTTCTTTGTGGAAACAAATAGAAATAAGTCGACTTGTTGCAAGTCCGGTAGGTTTAACAATAAGTGGAAAACCAACTTTTTGTTCAATTTTTTGGAGTGATGCTGCACTTGTATCAGTGACTACCGTATAGGCAGGAGTAATTTTTTTATTGTAGGTAGATAGACGTCGTCGCATGTAGAGTTTATCAGACGACCATCGAAGTGATTCCCCTGTAGGTGTTTTCAGATAGGGAACAAAGGGGATAATCCGTGTAAACATCTCGATATAAGCTTCACCTCGACAAGTAACGGCGAGTAATTCATCTTGATAGGGGATGAGTGCTTCCTGGATTGATTTTTCCGAAAGAGTATTACAGGGAATCAAGACGTCGACATGTTTAGAAAGAGTATCATTAAGGGTAAAACGTTTATTTTTTGGGTCATATAAAAGACCAATACGGAATTTACGCTTATGGTGTTTTTCGTATGTTCTAAGCGCGGTAATCACAAGATCGCTCATTTTACCCACAAATAGAATAATATTTTTGTTATGTCGAGAAGACATATAGTTGTTTAGATGTAAGTTTTTCAAACCTGGATATGATACTGCGTCATGGAGTGTATTTATTTTTCAACCTCTATTTCTATCATTTGCTCAAGTCGATGAATGTCAGCTAAGAGTTCGGATCGGTCAGGATTGAATAAAATAATATTAAATATTCCTGTTCCTCCATTTTTTGCAAAATTACACTGGTCGCCAATTTTTTTATTAACCGTGATCTGTTTAAACGATGCTAATTCTTGTGCACGTTTAATGCCAGTAAGTTTTGTGAGTTTACCTTCTTCTTTTGCAAAGAACTGCATTCCAGCAGTGTATCCTTTGAGTTTTCTTTTAATCACTGGATTTTCTGGAATACGTACAAGAACATCATTCATTGCATGGTTAATATCATAGGAGTATTCGTACATTTCCTGTCTAAATCCTCCAATACGTGCACCAACTTCGATAACTTTCCACCCCTGTTCGGTTTTCATGAGTTCGATATGAGCTGTAGTACTACGAAGTGCAAGAGCTTTGGCTGCCTGCTTTGCGACCATCCGTGCTGCGGTAATATTTTCTTTACTGAGTGTTGTGGGAAGTAGTCGTAAATAGCCAAAAAAATCATCAAACCCGATCGAGCGGCCAGTTTTGATATGTACTAAAGGTAAGAAGTACACCTTTCCTTTTCCCGTAACATAGATGTCAATCGAATACATTTCTCCCTCCATAAACTGTTCAACAAGCACTTGGGGAGTCCAGTTACCACCAGTTTCTTGATATACAGAATTAATTTTTTTAAATACTTTTTTGAGTGTTATCTCAAGCTCTTCTTTGTGGAAACAAATAGTGACCAATCGACTTGCGGCAAGTCCGGTAGGTTTAACCACCAGAGGAAAACCAACCTTCTGTTCAATTTTTTTGAGCGACGCGTCACTCGTGTCAGTAACTACAGTATATGCAGGAGTAATTTTTTTATTATATGTAAACAAACGTCGACGCATGTCGAGTTTGTTTGAAGACCATAGTAGAGATTCGCTTGTAGGGGTTTTGAGATAGGGAACAAATGGAATAACGCGAGCAAACATGTTGATATAATCCTCTCCGCGACAAGTTATAGCCAATAACTCATCTTCATAAGGAAGAAGTGATTCTTGAATAGATTTTTGAGAAAGAGTGTCGCATGCAATAAGTACGTCAATCGCTTTAATCAATTCCTCACTGGGTGTGTTTCGTTTGTCTTTAATATCATACAAAAGACCGATACGAAAAGTACGTTTAGTTTGTTTTTCAAATTTTCTAATCGCCTCCACCACATACAGTGGTATTCTACCCACATACAGAATAATATTCTGCTTGTGCTTTGAAGCCATATGACAGACAATAATAAAACTCAAAAAGTATCGCTACTGTATATCATACGGTAGCCTTTTTGTCAAGTATTATGAGAGAATTTTTGGCTCAATAGAGCTATGTTTTTTGAGAAGAGTGTTAATTTTTGAGATAGTAAGAAGCCCAGTTTGTCCTCCAAATTTTTGAACAACTGCAGATGCGTTAGCGGTGCCCCATCGCATAGCTTCAGAAATGTGTTTACCTTTGAGTTGTGCTGCAATAAAAGCAGTTGCGTATGCATCACCAGCACCAGTTCGCGATACAGTTTTTACTGGAAAACAAGGCATGGAAAACATACCTTCGTCACCATAAGCGTATGATCCACGAGTTCCGTCGGTTATAACAACAGTCTTTACTCCTGTATCACGGAGCATAGAAAGTAAATTTTTGGTGTCAGTATTTTTTTGTACGAGTTTTTCTGCTTCTTCTTTGTTTACCAAGAGTACATCAATATAGGGGAGTAGTTCACGTGTGTGCTTGATACCTTCCGTACATTGATATGATCCGGGATTACATGCGAGAAGTGTCTTTGGGTGTTTCTTTTTATATGCAATAACACCTTTTTGTATTCGTTCGAATGTTTTTCCAAGGGATGTATAATAGATCGCTTTGGTTTGGGGTAATTTCGGAGAGGTATATTTTCGTTCTGCATGATACGAGAGAATCGTGCGTTCGCCTCTATAATTTAATACAACCGAATATCTGGTTTCTTTCCCTTTGTGTATTTTTACGAGCTTGGTGTTAACGCCTGCATCTCTCAAATCTTCTTCAATAACTAATCCATTGGTGTCATTGCCCACTTCAGTCACAATCGCTGCGTGTAGGCCCAATTTTTGGGCTCCTACGGCCACATTAGCGGCGTTCCCACCAACAGATTGGTGTGCAGCGGTAATGGGAATTTTTTCAGCATAGTTAAAACAGAGCTTACATTCATTGGTTTTCACGTCGCAATTTAGTGTAGCCTCATCAATCTGTAAGAATGTATCGATAGTTGAATCTCCGATGGTGATAATATCGTACATAGCATTATCTTAATTTTTTAACCCGTTTGAGCTGTTCAGGGTCATGTTTATGAAGCCCAACCAAAATTTCAATGAATTCAATCATAGAATTAAGCGCAAACGCTCCCATGGCAATTACAAAAATGAGATTTGCAATGTAAATTGCATAGACGAGAAGGCAACTAGCACCAAGAAAAAAGACGATGTCTTGGCGTCGTTCAACTTCGAGGAATACCCCGTATGAGAGGAGAATAGCTCCGAGAAAAGCTACCACATATACCAAAATCTCAGCAGTCGAGCTGGGCAGTACAGGGATTAATGATTCAAATAGCATACTTTTTAAAGTAAAAAGTTAAAGGCCTGCCTGCCGGTAGGCAGGGAAAAAGTAAAAAGAAAATAAGAATCACATGTAAGTATAGCAGAGTGATTCT
>CAZCHJ010000009.1:8213-12164 GCA_964498735.1 uncultured Gammaproteobacteria bacterium
AGGGAAAAAGTAAAAAGAAAATAAGAATCACATGTAAGTATAGCAGAGTGATTCTAAATAAGAAAACACACATCGAGTATTAGAATTCCTATTGGCTTTCTTGCCTTCTCGCTACGAACTATTTTTATCCTTCCCATTTATTAATATATTCGATTGCAGAGAGAGCTGCAGTCACGCCTTGTCCTGCTGCAATGACAATTTGTTTGTAGGGAATAGTAGTAACATCTCCTGCCGCAAAGATACCCGGAATTGAAGTCATGCATTTCTGATCGACGATAATTTCTCCCAAAGGAGTTTTTTCAACGCCAGTAGCAAAACTTGAATTAGGAATATTTCCAATATGTACCATTATTCCACCAGCTTCAATTTGTTTTTCCTCATTAGTTACACTGTCGCGATAGATGAGCCCTTCAACCGCATCTTTTCCGATAATAGTGAGAGTTTGTGCTGAGTAAATAATCTCAACATTTTTTGCTTTTTTGACTTTATCAATCAAAATATTTTCTCCTTTAGGGAAACCACCATTGGTTTCTTTGGTATTTGGGAATTTGGTGATCAAATATACTTTGCTTGCAAGCTCAGACATCATGAGTGCTGATTCGAGCCCTGCATTACCAGCCCCGATTGTTGCGGTAATCTTACCTCTATAGAGAGGTCCATCACATACGGTGCAATAGGTGACTCCTTTTCCGCGCAATTCTTTTTCTCCCGGAATACCGAGTTCTCGTGGATGAATACCACTTCCGATAATCACAGTTTTTGTGTAATAAAGCTTTTCTTCTTTGGAATAATTTTGCGTTTTGACTATAAAATAGTTTCCTTCTTTTTCTATTCCCACAACTTCGTAGCCAACCTCAGCTTTGGTTCCATACGATTCCGCGTGTTTATAAAATTGTTGTGCAAGTTCGAAACCAGTGGTATGAATAGTTCCTGGCCAGTTATCTACATCACCGGAGAGTGCGACTTCACCACCAATATCTTTTGCGACAATTGCATATTTGAGATTTCTGCGTGCAGCATACACCGCCGCAGCACATCCTGCTGCAGCAGCACCGATAATGACGAGGTCGAGTAATTCATTTTTTTGAGACATATAATAGTTTTCTAGTTAGCTAGTTTTGCTAATTGGTTTTTGATTAAAATTATTTGTTTATGAGCGTTTTGTTTTTGTTTAAACACGAGACTCCCAGGACAAATCGCATGTACACCGCTTTTGGCGATTGTTTCAAGTGTGTCTTCTTGCACACCACCATCGAGTTCTGTATATAAATTAGGATATTTTTTTCCACATTCTGTTATTTTTGTGAGTACTTGTGGGATAAGTTTTTGTCCTTGGAAACCAGGAGTAACTCCCATGAAAAGTACACCATCAATAGTGTCATGCACAGCTTCAAGTTTTTTAAGTGACGTTTCAGGTTTGAGAGCGATAAAAATTTCTTTGTTGTGCAATCGTGCGTGTTGGATTATTTCAGGTAAGTTTTCTACTGACTCACTATGGATAATAAAACGAGTAACACATTGTATATTCGCCCATTTTTCAATAACTTCGAGAGGTGAAGAAACCATGAGATGAAGTTCAAAGGTGTATCCTTCAATTCCCTCGACAACATGAGGATCAGCCCAGGTGGTATTGGGTACAAAAATCCCATCAGCAATATCGAGTTGGAGATGTCCTACACTATGGTCAAGTGCTTGTATTTGTGAGAGAAATTCCTGTTTATTCGATACAAGAACCGAGGGAATAATATCAATCATACATTTTTTTCGAACTCTGCAATTTTCCCCAATCTACGAACATGACGTTCGCCTTCGGTAAAGTCAGTTTCAAGCCACCTCTTTACAATCGCCATAGCAAAATCTTCTGAGAGGTGGTCTGCAGCAAGACAGAGAATATTGGTGTCATCATCTTTCATCATTGATTCTGCTGATGCAATATTGTAACCAATACCAGCTCGGGCACCTTTTACTTTATTTGCAGCCATACATACGCCAATACCATTACGACACACGAGAATGCCGCGAGCGTGTTCATCTACTACTTGTTTTGCAAGCGGAAACGCATAATCGGTGTAGTCATCATTTTCAATATGTTCGAGCGGCCCCAGATCTTTCACTGGACGGCTTAATTCATTTTCAATAAATCGAACAAGGCGTTTTTTTAACGCATATCCACCATGATCTCCGCCAATATAGAGGGGTCCAGTATACATATTGAAGTTAAAAGTAAAAGGGAAAAAGTTAAAAGATTAGAAAGTTAAAACAGGATAACGTGTAGAAAATAGTATAGCCTTTTTAAGTGGGTTGGTAAAGAGAGTATAGTTGTAATTTGACGTCAATACAAGATGAGTCTATGATAGAAATATAGTGCTACATTCCTCATATCTTTATTTCTTTACTTTTAACTTCATCTCTATGAAAGTCAAAGAATTGATGGCAACAGAAGTGGTATCGGTTTCTCCAGATACTACCTATGAAGAAACAGCACGACTTCTCTACACACACCAGATAAGTGGTGCACCTGTTCTCGATGAAAAAGGTCGTGTAGTTGGATTTGTATCAGAAAAAGACATCGTCCGCATTCTCTATCCGTGGTACCGCAGTTTTTATGAAAGTCCTGAGAGCTATACTGACATGGAAGCGCGAGAATCCAAGGCGAGCGATATCAGAAATACAAAAGTTGAAGTATTCATGAAAAGAAATATTTTTACCGTAACTCCTGATGACCCTATCATGAAAGCCGGGGCATTGATGCTTGCTCACGATGTAAATCGATTACCAGTAGTTGAAAATGGAAAAGTAGTAGGAATAGTCAGTCGTGGAAGTATATATAAGGCAATTCTTAAGAAGAATTTTGGGTTATAATTTTGACTTTTCGCTTCTGTTCAGGTACAGTGCATATACAATTATATATGCGCATTTTCTGCTATCAACAGAAATCCTTAGGAAAAGGAGCGCAAGAAGAAAAGTCTAGTTTTATCTGGATAAGACCTTCTCGGGTGAGCCCGTAATAGCTTATATGAAGTAGCCGCTTGGAAGTGAGGTGGTACCGCTCGGCCTGGCCGAGTCCTCACACTAAGGGGTTTTTATTTTTTCTAATTAGTTATTTTGCATATGCCGTATAATGCACAAGAACAAGAGCTAGAAATACTGAAGCACTGGGATAAAACCGATGCATTTAAAAAATCGATAGAAAATCGTCCATCGGATAAACGATATGCTTTTTATGATGGACCACCATTTGCAACCGGGCTTCCGCACTATGGCCATATTGTTGCAAGTGTTATGAAAGATGTGGTACCTCGTTATTGGACCATGCAGGGGAGACGTGTTGAACGTGTCTGGGGATGGGATTGTCATGGACTTCCGATTGAAAATATAGTTGAAAAAGAATTAGGGACCAAGAGTAAGAAAGATATCGAAGAAATGGGTGTCGCCAAGTTCAATGAACTCTGTAGATCAAAGGTGTTGAGCTATGTTCCTGAGTGGGAAAAGACGATTAAGCGTCTCGGCCGCTGGGTGGATATGGAGCATGCATATCGAACCATGGATAATAATTACATGGAGTCGGTATGGGCAGTGTTCAAACAATTATGGGATAAGGATTTGGTCTACCATGGCTACAAACCCATGCACATTTGCCCTCGCTGTGAGACAACTCTCTCACAACAAGAAGTAAGTGAGGGGTATAAGGATGTGAAAGATATTTCGGTGACTGCTAAATTTAAGGTTACAAACGCTAAAGAAAAGTTAGGAATTGATGGAGATGTTTTTGTTCTTGCATGGACCACCACACCATGGACATTGCCAGGGAATGTTCTGCTCGCAGTAGGAAAAGATATTGAATATACACTCGTAAAAAGTGAGAGCGAACACTATATCCTCGCCTCAAAATTGGTTGAAGTTAATTTTGAAGGAAAAGAATATTCTATCGTTAAAAAAATTTCAGCTGAA
>CAZCHJ010000009.1:12264-14829 GCA_964498735.1 uncultured Gammaproteobacteria bacterium
TGAAGTTAATTTTGAAGGAAAAGAATATTCTATCGTTAAAAAAATTTCAGCTGAAAAATTGATGGGTGTAACATATGAACCACTCTTTCCATATTTTGCAGATAGCAAGAATTCATTCCGTGTAGTTGTTGCAGATTTTGTAACAACCGAGGATGGAACCGGAGTTGTACATCTTGCTCCAGCCTTTGGAACCGATGATTATGAAGTATTCAAAAAAGAAAATGTACCATTTATTCAGCATGTGAAGATGGATGGAACATTTATTGATAAAGTGACGGATTTTGCAGGTATGCATGTGAAGCCGATCGAAGATCATACTGCAACAGATGTAGAAATTGTGAAATGGCTCGCGCACAACGGCGAATTATTTTCAAAGAAAAAATACGAACACAGCTATCCACACTGCTGGCGCTGTGACACCCCACTGATCAATTATGCAACTGACAGTTGGTTTGTGAATGTTACAAAAATTAAAGATAAAGCACTCAAAGAAGCAAAGAAAATTAATTGGTCGCCAGAGCATATTAAGGAAGGGCGATTCGGAAAATGGCTCGAAGGAGCACGCGACTGGTCTATTTCTCGACAACGATTCTGGGCAACAGTAATCCCGGTGTGGGAGAGTGAAGATAAGGATTACATCTGCGTTGGCTCGATTGAAGAACTCGAGGAATTGTCTGGTACCAAGGTTACCGATCTCCATAAACATGTGATTGATACGGTAACGTTTGAAAAAAATGGAAAGAAATATACTCGAGTTCCTGACGTTCTCGACACCTGGTTCGATTCAGGATCTATGCCCTATGCCGAAGTCCATTATCCATTTGAGAATAAAGAAAAATTCGAGGATAGTTTTCCTGCAGAGTTTATTGCCGAAGGGCAAGATCAGACTCGTGCATGGTTTTACTATCTCCATGTATTGGCAGTAAGTCTATTCCACAAACCTGCATTCAAAAATGTGATTGTGAATGGTATTGTGCTCGCTGAAGATGGAAAAAAGATGAGTAAAAAATTGAAAAATTATCCGGATCCAAACGAAGTGATTGAGAAATATGGTGCAGACGCACTCCGTTATTATCTCGTTACGTCTCCAGTCATGGCAGCAGAAAATCTCAATTTTTCTGAAGCAGGAGTACGAGAGATGTATAATAAACTCATAAATATATTATGGAATGTGTGTGAGTTTTATGAACTTTTCAAAGGAAAAAGTAAAAAGGAAAAAGTAAAAAGAGAGAATATACTGGATAAGTGGATTATCACAAAATTGAATATTCTCATTAAAGAGGTAACTAAAGGAATGGAGGCATACAAACTCGCTGAGGCGAGTCGACCGATTGTAGAATTTGTAACTGAATTATCACAATGGTATGTGCGACGAAGTCGTGATCGGTTCAAGGGTGATGATGAGGAAGACAAAAAGGCTGCACTCCAGACACTTGAGATGGTGTTATTGACGTTATCAAAAATCATGGCACCATTTACTCCGTTTATAGCAGAGAAGTTATATCAGAAAGTTGGAGGAGAGATGGAAAGTGTGCACCTTGAAGATTTTCCTGTGTATAATAAAAAAGAAGTTGATGAGAAAGTTCTTGAAGAAATGGAATTAGTGCGTAAAATTGTTGAAGTAGGACATTCATTAAGAAAAGAGGCGGGTATACCAGTGCGACAGGCTTTATCAGGACTACAGATACCTGCATGGAGTATCAATAAGAATGAGGATTTGTTGGATATCATAAAAGATGAGTTGAATTTGAAGCAGGCTAGTTATGACGTTGATGTGACTGGAGAACGAGTAGAAAAAGTTTTGGAAAGTAGCCAAGGACAAGATCGTTTTGTTCTAAACATAGAAATAACTCCCGAACTCAAAAAAGAAGGATTGGTGCGTGAGATTGTAAGAACTATTAATCAAATACGAAAAGAAACTGGCTTAACCGTTGAAGATAAAGTAGTTGTATATTGGCATACTGGAGACCAGCAATTGCGATCAGTTTTTGAAAGTTATCATAAGGAAATTGTGAGTGGAGTTTTGGCGGACGAATTAATTGAAAAGAATACTGACAAAAAAAATTCAATTGATGGGATTGAAATTGCGCTTACTATTGAAAAGAAATAAACACGTAATTTAAAGCTATATGAAATACACTATACAAACCAAAGTGGAAGAATTAAAACCGTGCAATGTTATATTATTCCCGGTTTTTGAAGATCAAAAAATTGAATTTGAACTCAAAAGTTCGGGTTTATTAGATATACAAAGAAAAAAGGTGGTTAATGCCATCGAACTCGAAGAATTCAAAGGCAAAAAAATGGAAAAATTAGTAGTACATACCGAAGACAAAAATCATCCACGTATCATGCTCGTAGGATTGGGGAAAGAAAAAGAATATTCAGTAAAGCGATTGCGAGAATGTGTGGGCGCTGCTTTTGTGGTAGCACAAAATAAAAAATGGAAAAAAGTATCTGTGGTAATCACCAATAGTTTGAAAAAGAAAGAAACTGCAGAAGAACTCGTATCACTTCTGGTTCGGTCAGTAGAAATTTCTACCTATGCGTATGATGAGCATAAGA
>CAZCHJ010000009.1:14929-24081 GCA_964498735.1 uncultured Gammaproteobacteria bacterium
TGAACCAAAATTTATTATTGTTGAATATTGGGGTGGAAAAAAGACAGAAAAACCCACAGTACTGGTAGGTAAAGGCATCACGTTTGATTCGGGTGGATTATCGATCAAACCAGGGAATTGGATGAGTGATATGAAATACGACATGCTTGGGGGCGCTGCTGTACTCGGAGCAATACAAGCTATATCAGAATTGAAACTCAAGAAAAATGTGATCGGATTGGTACCTACAGCAGAAAACATGCCAAGCGGTACGGCATTCCGACCAGATGATGTATTAGTTGCTATGAACGGTAAAACGGTGGAGATCATAAACACTGATGCAGAAGGCCGACTCATTCTTGCAGATGCACTCTGCTATGCAAAAAAGTATGAGCCAGCAGAAGTAATTGATCTAGCAACTCTGACCGGCGCATGTATGGGTGCACTCGGAACCGAGCGATCAGGTATTTTTACTACCGAGGATACTCTCTCAAACAAGTTGATCAATGCGGGAGAAGAAGTGGGGGAAAATCTCTGGAGGTTGCCACTGGGTGAAGAATTTTCTGAAGCAAATAAGAGTGAAATTGCAGATATCAAAAATTTGAGTGGAGTAGGGCACCCCATGTTTGGCGGTGCGTCGACTGCCGCTGCATTTCTCGAATTTTTTGCCGAGGGTTACAAATGGGCGCATATCGATCTCGCGAGTGCTATATTTATGGGCAAGGCAAAACCATGGCTCCATCCAGGTGCCAATGGATTTGGAGTTGAAACATTAGTTGCATACCTGTCACACTAATCTATGATTGCACATATTCAAGGAACTGTAATCGGTAGTACGAAACAAAGTGTGATTGTAGCGACACAATCAGGTCTTGGATATGAGGTTATACTTCCAACGTTTAAATTACTTGAATTAAACAATGGAGTTCCTGTTTCTTTTTTCGTCTATCATAAGGTGAGCGAAAATGGGCAAGAATTATTTGGTTTTTCAACTATTCTTGAACGGGAATTTTTTATGCTCCTCATGACGGTATCAGGAATTGGTCCGAAGAGCGCCATGAATATCATGTCTCTTGGATCAATCGAAGACATACGAGATGCGATTGCTAGAGGAGACATCGGGTATCTCACCGCGATTCAGGGGATGGGTAAGAAAACCGCCGAGAGACTCGTTGTAGAATTGAAAAGTAAAATCGGATTGGTTACTAAACCTTCACTTCGTTCGAAACCAGCAGATGGCGTACTCGATGATGTGGTTGAGGGACTTGTTGCAATGGGGTATACTAAAGATGAATCACGAAATATGTTGCAAGATATTGAGGGTGAGGGAAAGAGTGCTGCTGAAATTTTGAAAGAAGTATTATCACAAAAACGTTAATTTTTTTAAAATTATATCTATGCGTGAACACTCTAGGCCAAGCCCACATGAAATGAAAAATGCAGGGATTCATCATGATGTCAAAGGATTTGCAGCAGAAATTATGGGGGAAGAAGATGAACAAGTGGTGAAAAAAAATGTCCCTGAATCAAAAAAGAAAGAAGCGAAGCTATCTCAAGAACAAGTGTGGGATTTGGTGGAATCTACCAAAACATGGGTGAGTAAGGGAATCGTACCTGAACAGGCAACGATAAAGAAAACATTGGACATGTTTGCTAATGCGTATAATGAATTGGTACAGAGTGGATCAAAAGATCCAGACCATCAGGCATTACTTGATGAAGTCGACGAGTTGATTGATGTATTACAAAAAATGAAACCAGTTAAACCAGAAGGTGTCGCTTCGACTGGAAAATCACATTCTCGAAGAGAAATGGTTGCGGATATTGATCAGATGGTACCTGTGGTCAAAGATGATGATTGGGAAAAACGGGCGAAGAAAAGTGTGCCCACACCTCCTCGCAAAAAACCAAATCCTCAACTCACACCTACAGAACCAAAGAAAGGTTGGTTTAGAAGTTTGTTTAGTTAAAATCTGTAATAGAATTAAAAACCACCCGTATCGGGTGGTTTTGTGTTTTTTTGATAAATCATTATTCGTGTTTTTCTCGTATGGTATGATTGAGTAATATAAATACCACTACCCAAAACAACATTGCCAAATCATTTTTGAAATACGGTACATCGACAAGTCCATGAACGACGAGAGCGATGAGCGCAGCAGCGAGTGCTGCTTTTTTGCTAGTATCGGTAATTTTTGAAATACAGATACTGAGACTTATGACAATACCAACGATTGAGATCATTCCGAAGAAACCCGTCTCGGTCCAAAAATTGAGCATAATATTGTGGGGGTACTTGAGTGCTTCAAGTTTGGTCGGGTCGTAGAACGGTTTTTGAATTGCGTCAAAGAAATTTCTGATTCCAGTTCCTAGAATAAAATTTTTAGGACTTTCAATCAGATAACTCACGGTATGTGACCAGATCGTCAGTCGATTGTGTCCTGCTTGATCTTCGAATAATATTGCAGCTCGCATACTCGGTACTGCAAAAGATCCGATAATACCAAGAATGGCGATACCAATAGCTATTTTTTTGTAACCTCGTATAAAGATATAGACCAATACTCCTGCTCCGAGTGCTATCCAAGCTCCTTGAGATACTGAGAACAAATTTGCCAAGAAAATAATGAACGCCGAAACCAAAAGTAGCACTTTTTTATAAGGCAGTGTTGAGAATAATAGAAAGAGAATTGGTACAGTGAAGAGCCCGATTGCGTTTGCGGTGGTAAATACCGAAGTCACTCGGCCGAATAACTGCGCATGCCACAGACTAGGAGGGAAGAGGAGTCCGGTGAATTTTTGTATGATAGCAATAATACTTACAAATACTGCAGCAAGCGCAAGAGACCATATAATTTTCTTATCTTCCAGCTCTTGTTTTTTGGTCAAAAGAATTATTAAAAGCAATATTGGTTCAAGGAAAAGTGCTCTCCATTCACCAATTCCGTATATAAGTTTCTGCATCGGATTTTCCGCGCCAATCATACTAGTGAACGCACCAACGAACGAGAAAAATAATATTCCCAATAGAAATACAAAGAATAATTTATTATTTTCAATAACATGTTTGAATATCTGCCAATCTTTTTTTCTAACACTGGATAACCAGCCCAAGGCTAGCGCAAAAAAACTTACTTCGACTAGGGTAGAAGGTAGTGGTCCGATATCAAAACGAATAAGATATGCTGGGAGGGTTGCCAGAAATAGATATATAGCAAGTGGAAATCTTTTTATGGCAAGGTGTAGAAAAAGATAGAAATAGATGGCGACAAGGTAGAGCATATATTTTTGATTTTTTACATCATATCATGCTTCTATTGAAAAAACTATGATTGACGAAAGCATGGTCTAGCGTTAGTATAAGGTCAAACTAAATAGATAAGGCATTTTGTTTTTTTGTTCCTTGTTATTTGCTTATTTACATGGAGAGGTGTCTCGAGTGGTTGAAGGTACCGCTCTCGAAAAGCGGTGTTGTCGAAAGGCAACCGAGGGTTCGAATCCCTCCCTCTCCGCACCGATAAAAAATCGCTTTTATCTTCAATTTTAGAGAGCAAAGAATAAGGCTCTTTGAATGTAAGATTGGCGATTTTTTTGTTTCTCATTTGAGTGTTGCAAAGTTAAGTTTTAACAATTATTTCTTGTCCGCTATTTTTTGTACTATCTAAAATTGGAATTACACATACATACTGTGATATACTAATATCAATATAAGTTATTAATACATCTATATGGCAAAAGGAAATAATGCTCAAAATAGAGATAAAAAGAAGAAAAAGAAAGCGAAGAAATAAAACATGAATACCCCGAATTGGTCGGGGTATTTTATTTGACGAAAATTGAAGTACCTACTACAATCACTATATATGAAACCAACGATCAAACACGCACTCATCGATGCTCTAGGAACAGCACTATATATCTGTGCGGTAGCTTCTTTTCTATTTTATATTCCAAGAAGATTTGCCGAAGAAGCAGACACTGTTCTTGCTCCGATTGCCATGCTCATGCTTCTCGTCTTCTCTGCTGCAGTAACAGGGTCACTCGTTTTCGGCAAGCCGATTCTATGGTATCTCAAGGGAGAAAAGAAGGAAGCGCTGCTCCTCGTTGGATATACCCTAGGTTTTTTCTTTCTCATCACCCTGCTCGTACTCGGGCTATTGATTTTTCTTCGATAATACCCCCTCCTAGATTGACAAAAAGCTATAAATAGAGTATAGTCCTTTTTATGTCTAGTGACATACGAAAAATAAAGTCGAGTTTTCGTGCTTACTCATTCCATAATGCATAATTATGAACGGAACTATCAAAACTCTTACTGATAAAGGATTCGGATTTATTGCTCGCGATGGCGAATCAAAAGATCTCTTCTTTCACGCAAAGTCATTGGTGGGCGTCGCATACAGTGAATTACAAGTTGGCGATGCTGTCACTTTTGAAGTAGTTGACGGTGAAAAAGGTCCAGCTGCGGTAAATGTTTCTCGAGCATAATTGCTTGAAATAAAAAATCCTCATGATGAGGGTTTTTTTATTTGTATAAGTTTGTTTGTTTGCTATACTATTCGAATATGAATACGTTTTTCACTTATCTTGGTCGACATAAGTTTAGTATCAGTATTGGCACGATAATGCTCCTCTTAGGATTGGGAGTAGGTCATTTGCTTTTCCATAATATCTACATTTCTCCGGCCATAACTAACACACACAATTGTACCGACTATCCATTCATTAATCCGACGCTTGATTGTGGGTCGATTGATGAAAATATTTCAAGAATTCGAAATATAGATACAAAAATTCGTAGTATCATTGATGAAGAAAAGACAAAAAATCATATTATACGAGCGAGTGTTTTTTATCGTGATCTTACCACGCGGCGGTGGTTTGGAATTGATGATACGGCAAATTTTTATGGGGCAAGTCTACTTAAATTACCATTATCAATTATTTATTATAAATTTGCAGAAGTTGCTCCAGATATTCTTTTACAAAAATTTTCTCTTCCAGAAGAAAATAGAGATGAAAAAGAAGCATTCCCCTCTCAAAAAAAACTTCTTATCCCAGGAAATACTTACAGTGTACAGCAATTAATCGAGGGGATGTTAATTGATTCAGATAATAATCCAGTTACTCTACTCAACAACCACATCGATCCCGTGTTTCGTACCACTATTCTACATGATCTCGGTATTGAAGATTCAGGGTCTTCTTCCAATTCTCCGGATCGTTATGTGAATGTGCGGCTCTACGCCAATATATTGCGTGCGTTGTATAATTCATCCTATTTGAACCTTACATACTCTGAAAAAATTCTTGATTATCTTTCGCGTAGTACGTTTGCTAATGGTATCGGTGCAGTGATTCCACAAAATATTCCTGTTGCGCATAAATTTGGAGAAGCCACGAGCTATGCAGCTGATGGCTCAGTATCTTCTCGCATACTTCATGATTGTGGAATTGTCTATTCCCCAAATAACCCCTATATAATTTGTATTATGACTGAGGGAAGAGACTTCACTAACATGTCAGAAGTTATAAAACGCATCACTCAGGCAACATTCCAACTTGAATACTAAGATATACTCCGTTACTTCTTTTTTGTGTTAAAGAAAATATTTATCTGATATACTATGAGATAAATATTCAGTATGTCTTCCACTCATCCAGCAAAACGGCACCACGTAATTATTTATCCGAGCAAGAGTCATATATTTGTGACCATTGGATTGATTGCATTGCCGTTTTTCTTTTTGCTTATTTTTTCTCGAATCGCAAAAATAGCAACTGGACGATTATTTCTTGATCTTGCAATGTCATGTGGACGTCTTGCAATTTCGTATGTTGTCGCAGCAATATTAGCGTGGATTTGCGCTGTCGCATTTTATCGTGGACGTCGAAGCGTGGTTGCACTACCTATTTTTGACGTGCTCCAAAGTTTTCCTTCATTCGCCATACTCCCTCTCATGACTATGTTTTGGGGACCTTCGGAAAAAACTGTTATTTTTTTACTCACTTTGAGTATCATTTGGCCGATTTTTTTCTCAGTATTGAGTTCACTCAAGTTGGCACGTAGAGATTGGGAAGAAGCAGCAGAAATTGCTGGGTGGAAAGGATTTGAATATCTCAAACGTTTCGTATTGCCGGTAAGCGCTCCGGGCCTTATTACCGGATCAATTGTTGGGTTGGGTGAAGGTTGGGAAGCGCTCGTCGCGACTGAAATTATTGTACATACACCAGTAGGATTGGGTAGCTTTTTTTCTACTTTCTCACAAAATACCTCGATAACTATGCTTGGTGTATTGGGATTGTTATTGCTCATTTTCATTATTAATAAACTTATCTGGCTACCACTTCTTGAACAGAGTCACCATCTTACTGAAGATTAAATTGTATGAAGTCTCCACTTTTTACACTCACCAATTTAGTAAAAACATATCCTGACTCTAAGAAACAAGCCAAGATTGTTCTTGATCACATTAATCTCACCATTTATGAAGGAGAATTTTTAATTTTACTTGGACCTTCGGGGTGCGGGAAATCAACATTGCTTCGTTTATTGAGTGGGCTTGAAAAAGACTATGCAGGTTCGATTGAACGAACGGGACATCTCAATCCACATGACGTGAGTTTTGTATTCCAACAATTTGCACTACTCCCATGGCTTACAGTTGAACAGAATGCAGCAATGGGACTCGTAACCCAACACATGTCAGATCATGAACGACATATACGTGTGTCAAATGCTTTACACAAATTTGGACTTGGAAATTATTTGCATGCATATCCGCGAGAGCTTTCAGGTGGTATGCGGCAGCGGGTTGGTATCGCGCGTGCATTTGCGACTGAGCCTAAAATTATTTTTATGGACGAACCATTTTCTGAATTGGATTCGTTCATCGCCCGAGAATTACGAAATGAACTACTTGCTATGTGGGAAGAACGAAAACCGACGATTGTAATGGTCACACACTTGATCGAAGAAGCGATCACACTTGCTGACCGTATCGCAGTACTTTCTCCCCGTCCGTCAAAAATTGAGCGTATCGTAATCAATGATTTGCCTCGTCCACGGAATATTCGATCAGAAGAATCATTCAAACTCGAAGACCAACTATACTCGCTTATTAAACCCTAAATCGTATGGGAAAACGTGCACAAAAACTGAGAGATTATTTTCTATTTGACATCAATGCAGTTATTCGATTCATGATTCTTTCGGATACAATTCTCACTGGAGCTGCAGGGCTTTTGGCACCTATCTTTGCTTTATTTATTCATGAGTTTATTAGTACTGAGAATAGTGAAGTGGTGGCTGGTATTGCAGTCGGGATTTATCTTCTGACAAAAAGTTTACTTCAGGTTCCTATTGCGGAGCTGATCGACCGTATTCGTGGAGAAAAGGATGATTTTTGGATCATGTTTGTATTTACGTTGGTTATTGGTATTATTCCACTGGCATATTTATTTATCCATACACCATTACAACTCTATATTGTCCAATTTATTCTAGGACTCTGCACCGCATTCACTTTTCCAACCTACATGGCAATTTTTACCCGTCATATTGACAAACGAAAAGAGGGGACAGAATGGGGTATTTACTTCACTGCGACTGATCTGGCAAGTGCGCTCCTTGCGATTATTGGTGGGTATGTTGCAACTCTGCAAGGTTTTCCAACGCTTATTATAATCATTGTGATAGCTTCAATTATTGGTAGTTTGCTTCTCTGGCCGATCAAACCGTATATCAGAATGCCAAAGAAAAGTAAGTAGCCCATCCTTGGGTAAAGATTATTTTTTTGATATACTCTCTTTAGAATATTAAAATTTATATATGTTTTTTAGAAAAAAGAAAAAAAATGCGATTTATTTTATAAAAAATTTCTGCATCATTCTCGGAATCGTGCTCATCTGGCGAGGTATTTGGTATGTGCTCGATTATGTTGACCACTATTTCTTCAATGGTGGTCATATCGGCACTGCACTATTTGGGGTTGTGTTTGGTATATTGCTTTTATATCTCCCTGATGGGGATCTCAAAGAATTGCAAAAGCTCTAAATTGAGGACTCATGTTTTTCTCTATTATTATTCCAACAACCGGACGAACGAGGAGTGTATCACACGCTCTTTCTTCCATATTCGAGCAGACGTACCCCTTGTGGGAAGCAATTATTGTTGGTATTCCTGGGGAACAGCATGAGCCCGGTATTCGGCCACTACTCGCACAAGATCGCAGGATTCGATATATGACTATACCGCATAGTACACTCACCGAAGCACGAACATTGGGTATTAGTGCTGCGCGAGGAGACGTGATTACGTTTCTTGATCCAGACGATTACATTGCTCCTACACATCTACAGACACACCATGATTTCTTTTTGGAACATCCGAGAGTCGATATGGTATTCGGAAAACCTACCATAATCGGAAGTCCCTACATCGAAGATCCTCATTCTCCTACACACTATTCACATGTTAACGATGCACCTATACATGGCACTTTTTTTATTAAAGAACATGTATTTGATCGGATCAAACACATGCCACACGTTCCTCATGGAGGACTACTACACGAGCTTATCAAAAATCATCAATTCGTGACTCGTCAAATACCCATGCCTACCTACATCTACGATAGGACAAATCAAGCTTAGTTGGGCTTGATTTTTCTATCTATCTATGCTATAGTGTATATGTGTAAGTTTTCTTGGAACTTTCGTCTCATACGAGGCACCAATCAAGGCGTATGTGCGACGCCGCTCGACTTAGAGCTTGGACTTCAATCGACGAGGAGATAGAACCTTACAATCTATTCACTTTCCCCATTCAGGGGAATCAAGCAAATTGTAAATTATGTCAAAACAGCTCTACGTTGGCGGATTGCCATACTCAAGTACTGAAGATGCTGTACGTTCTGCTTTCGAGCAGGCTGGTGCAGTAAGTTCAGTAAAAATCATGACCGACAAATTCACTGGTCGATCACGAGGATTCGGATTTGTGGAAATGGCTGATGAAGCCGGTGCCGCATCTGCAATCGAAATGTGGGATGGCAAAGAATTCGAAGGACGACGCCTCAAAGTTAATGAAGCTCGACCACTCGAAGATCGCCCACCACGCCGAAACGATCGCTAAAGCGAGACGAAAACAGGTACGCACAACCTGTTTTTTTGTT
>CAZCHJ010000009.1:24181-27737 GCA_964498735.1 uncultured Gammaproteobacteria bacterium
CGAAACGATCGCTAAAGCGAGACGAAAACAGGTACGCACAACCTGTTTTTTTGTTGTTAAAATTTCGGCTACTTGTTAGAATAGAATCTACTCTAATCACCCCTTATGTCTATTTCTATAATTTCTTGGAATGTTAATGGAATCAGAGCTGCTGTGAAAAAAGGATTTACCACGTTTTTGACCAAACAAAAACCAGATATTTTGGGAATTCAGGAAGTAAAGATTTCAGATGATGCTCGAGAAAAAGAAAAATTTGATTTTGCAAAATACAGCGAATATTGGAATTCAGCAGAACGACCTGGGTATTCTGGTACGATGACTCTAGTTTCAGAGAATAATTCAAAATTAAAAGTACTGTCACATGAAGTTGGACTTGGTAAAAAAGAATTTGATTTTGAGGGACGTGTGCACACGCTTGAATTTCCCAAATTTTATTTCATGAATATTTATTTTCCCAATGCAAAACCAGACCTCTCACGAATTCCGTTTAAGCAAGAATTTAATGCCATGGTTTTGAAAAAAGTAAAAAAACTTGAAAAGAAAAAGCCTGTCATTGTGGTTGGCGATTACAACGTGGCACATAATGAAATTGATCTTGCACGCCCAGATAGCAATCATATGACGCACGGATTCACGGACGAGGAACGAGCTGATATGACCAATTTTATTACATCAGGATTGGTCGACACTTTCCGCACACTACATCCAGAAAAAGTACAGTATAGTTGGTGGAGCCCTATGGCTGGGGCACGTGTACGAAATGTGGGTTGGCGTATTGATTATGTATTAGTCAGTAAAATTTTGCAGAAAAAAGTGAAATCAGCGTTTATTCTTGATCAAGTATATGGATCGGACCATTGTCCGGTGGGGATTGAGATTGATATATAAAAAGGTAAAAGAAAAATACAAGCTTAGATTCTTATGAAATTAGTACTTTCAAAAAAACAAATTCAACATTTTCAAAAAAAAGTCTACGATCATTATCACCAAAACAAGCGTGATTTCCCTTGGAGAAAAGCTATTACTCCATATAAAATTGTTGTTTCTGAAATAATGCTCCAGCAAACGCAAGCGCCACGCGTGGTAGAAAAATTTAAGCTTTTTATCAAAACATTTCCTAATTTTGAGTTACTTGCAAAAGCTCCATTCAAAAATATTCTTAAAGTCTGGCAAGGACTTGGGTACAATCGTCGCGCACTAGGGTTACAAAAACTTGCACAAATGGTGATGAATGAATACAAAGGAAAACTCCCAAAAACACCTGAAGAATTAGTAAATCTCCCTTGGATTGGACCCCACACTGCCGGATCAATCGCTGCGTTTGCATACAATTATCCGAGTATTTTTATTGAAACCAATATACGGAGTGTGTTTATACACGAATTTTTTGGCGACAAGACAGATATCCATGACAAAGAATTGTTGCCCTACATTGAAGAGACGCTTGATAGGGAACACCCTCGGGACTGGTACAACGCACTCATGGATTACGGCACACTGCTGAAGGAAATAAATAAGAATCCAAGCAGAAGGAGTAAACATTATACAAAGCAAAGTAAGTTCGAAGGATCTACTCGAAAACTCCGTGGTATGATTATGAAACTTCTGACTGAAGAGAGCCCGCTTTCTCTTTCCAAAATCCGACTGCACTGTGCTGAGGGCTATACAGAAATACAGATTGAACAAGCGCTTGAACGGCTTACCATAGAGGGTATGGTACTTGCCAAAAAAGATAGATATAGTATATCCTGAGGCGGGAATTGATATTCGAGGATACCATCGTGCCCACATCTGACAGGAGAACACGCAATGCTCTATCTCATGTACATGCGTCCCAAAGACGGGTCTGCCGGCACTGGCGGACTGTTCATCATCTCGGTCCTGGTCGCCGTGGTCGGAGGATTGATCGTTGGCGAGCATCTGTTCTGGACAGGTTTTGCTGGAACCATGACCAGTATCATCTTCGGGTGAGCGATGCATCGCACAAGGAGAACGTCCGGACCTGCCATAGGCTCCGGACTTCATTTTTATACTACAGGCTTGTATTTCTTTTGATCTATCGGTAGTATACCGACGTATGCACTACATCTATCGTCAACGTGCACAGGTTGTGTTAAAAGAATTAAAAAAACTTTTTCCTGAGTCACACACAATTCTTGAATTCAGTAATCATTTTGAACTCTTGGTCGCAGTCATGCTCTCTGCACAAACGACGGATAAACAGGTGAATGTGGTTACGAGAAAGCTTTTCAAAAAATATCAAAAACTGCAGGATTATGTTGATGCAGAAGATGAAATTTTTACCGAGGACATTTCTTCGGTGAATTATTACAAAACCAAAGCAAAACATATTCTGGCGACTGCTCGGAAACTTCATACCGAATTTCAAGGAAACTTACCAAACACACTTGAAGAAATGATGTCTTTTCCTGGAGTCGGTCGAAAAACTGCAATTGTGGTATTAGGGAATGCCTTCAATACTATTGAAGGAGTAGCGGTTGATACACATGTGCAAAGATTATCGCGAGTTTTCAAACTAACCAATCATGCGGTTCCAGAAAAAATAGAAAAAGATTTGAAAGAATTATTTTCAAAAAAAGAATGGTTTCATCTCACCAATCGGATGATTGATTACGGGCGAAAGTATTGTTCTGCAGGATGCAAACATACCGAGTGCTCGATTGTACAGATTTTAAAGAAGAAAGAGTTATACTAAAATACATTATGCAACAAATTACGATTGAAAAACTCATCTTTGGCGGACAGGGCTTTGCGCGGGTAGATGGGAAGGTCTACTTTGTCTGGAACGCACTGCCAGGTGAAATTGTAGAAATTGAAATTTTGAAAAAGAAAAAAGAATATATCGAAGCGGTAGCAACAAAAATCATCACTCCATCACCCGAGCGAATCGAGCCAAAGGATCCGAATTTTCTCTCGACCAGCCCCTGGCAGATCATGAGTTATGAGAAGGAGAATGAATGGAAAAAAGAGATTGCACTCGAAGTATATCGACGTATTGGAAAAGAAGCATTAAGCACGATTAATCCTGATCTAGTTTTTGATAGTGAAAAATATTACGGATACCGGAATAAGATGGAATTTAGCTTTGCAATCGACAAAACCGGACGCACCTGTCTTGGGTTTTTTGAACGAGGAAAAAAGGTTCGTTATGCCGTAGAAAAATCAGAACTCGCTGATGCAGCGATCAATGAAACAGCACAGTATATTCTCGCCTGGGTTAGAAAACATCAGATTACGATGCGAAGTTTGAAGAGTCTTATCGTTCGAAGTGATGGTAATGGCAAAACGATTGCAGCATTGTTTATCAAAGATCGACTGGAATTTCCCGATTATCCAAAACTCAATGACCAGATGATTGGTTTTCAACTCTATTATTCTACTCACAAATCTCCTGCTTCTGTTCCAACAGATACACTTTATTCGGAAGGTCAGGATTACATCATGATTTCGCTTCGAGGAATTGAGTTCAAAGTGGGATTACTTAGTTTTTTCCAAGTTCATTTGCCGGTGTTTGAAAAAGCACTTGATGATATCT
>CAZCHJ010000010.1:0-26274 GCA_964498735.1 uncultured Gammaproteobacteria bacterium
ACTCCACCAAAACCAGGTAATTCAATACAGTGAACAATAAAAAATTTTTGAGCTTCCTCAATAAAATCCCTCCACGTATCTTGTGTCCCACCCCATCCAGGGACAATACAGAGTACGGGTTTGTACATAACTATATTAATTTTTTCCCAAGATATTTCTGCAACACTTCTGGAATAGTAATACTACCATCATCGTTTTGATGGTTTTCGATTAATGCAATTGGAAATCTACTAGTTACTACCGCAGTTCCGTTGAGTGTGTGTACGAATTCATTTTTTCCTTCATTATTTTTGTATCGGATATTTGCTCGTCGTGCCTGATAATCAGTGCAGTTACTTGTGCTGGTAATTTCGCCGTAATCATTTTTCATGACCATCCATGCTTCAATATCAAATTTGCGATATGCAGGGCCACCGAGGTCTCCACTCGCAATATCAATCACTCGGTATGGAATTTCTAGTCCATCACAAATTTCTTTTTCTGTTGCTAATAATTCTGCATGCATCTCTTCACTTTCTTCTGGTTTACAGAATATGAACATTTCGAGTTTGGTAAATTGATGCACCCGATATAGCCCCTTACTTGTTCGTCCGTACGCACCAGCTTCTGTTCGAAAACAATGTGAAAGAGCTACATATTTTTTTGGTCCTTTCGAGAGATCAAGAATTTCGTCTGCATGATAGCCGAGAACAGAAATTTCAGCGGTGCCAATAAGGCTGAGATCTTGTCCTTCGACCGAATATATCTGAGTTTCTTCTCCGCGAGGATTGAATCCAGCACTTTCGAGTATTTCTTTTTTAGCAAGATCTGGAGTTTCGAGAAGTTCGAATCCACGATTTGTAGCAACATCAATACCATATGCGATAAGTGCTTGGTTAAGTCGGACCAGGTCACCTTTTGCAAAATAGAATTTTGATCCTGCTATTTTTGCTCCGCGCTCAAAATCTACTAGGTTGCGTTCAAGTAGTATCTCCTCATGGTCCTTTGCTTTGAATGAAGAATCTGGCTTCACTCCACGCTCTTCAAGTACTTTGAAATCATCCTCTCCCCCGACGGGTGTTTCTTTATGGGTGAGGTTAGGAATTTGATTTGCAAGTATGTCAAAGTTTGATTTCAGTTCTGCTTGTATAGTTTCGCTACTCTTTATTTTTTCTTTTAGAGCCTTCATCTCTTCTATGATTTCTGGTGTAGGTTTTGTTTTTGATGCTTTGTTAATTTGTGATCTAAAATTTTCAAGCTCTGTTTCGACTTCTTTTAATTTTGTGTGTGTAGCTAATAATAGATCAATATCTACTTTGACATTGCGTATTTGACAGTTTCTTTTTATTTCTTCTGCATGTTCGCGAACAAATTTTATGTCGATCATATGGCTTTAGTTACAGATTGTTAGTTTTGATTATGCTTACAAGTTCTGAAAAAAATGATTGATAGAGTTTTTTATTTTCTAAAATTAGATCATAATTTTCTACTTCTTCTGGAAGGACCCAATTTGTCTCGAGAACTTCAGCATCCTGAATTTTTCCTCCTCCTCCCACGATTCTGCACACAAACGGGATAAGATAGATATTGAGATGTTCATGAACCATGGACGAATTTTTGTGATTAATCGTCCATATCTTTTTTAATGGAGAAACGATTTCAACATCATAACCGCATTCTTCTTTGACTTCTCGGAGTAAGTTTTCTTCGATTGTTTCACCTATTTCCATACCCCCTCCTGGAAATTCCCATTTTCCATGTAAGTGAGGTCTTTCTAGATCATTGCGCTTATTGAGAAGAATTTTTCCTTCCCTTACTATTATTCCTAATGGTACCACTAAATGCTTTGACTCTGGTTTTTCTGAAATTTTTCCACGTATTAGTTTTGATTTGTAGAGTTGTGGTTTGCGAGCTTTCGATCGAATAATTTCAGTTGTTAAACCGAATTCTTTTATTTTTTCTGCAAGCTTGTCAGTAAAAATTTCCTGATCGTAACCGAGAACAATTACGTCGGGTTTGATATTTTTTATTGCTTTGTATACATTTGATTTGTCACCCAATATAACTTTGTCAATAATTGAGAGTTCTTGTAGCATCTCGACGCGATCGTGTTCGGAAAATACCGGATGGTGCCCCTTGATTCCTCGTACGCGAGAATCTCGTGCAACAATTACCACCAAGTGATCACCGTGTTTTTTTGCGTCTTTAAAAAAAGCAATATGTCCTAGATGAATAATATCGAATGTCCCAAAAACTACCACGGTTTTCATATCACATTTATTTTTTCTGTTTTTTTTCTGGCTTCCTTTGTTCGATAGGTTTTACCATAGGAAACACAATAACTTCTTTCAAGGTATGCGAACCAGTAATCAGTGCTGCAAGACGATCGATTCCAATACCAGTCCCCGTGGCTGGTGGCATACCATGTTCAAGCGCCTCGACAAAGTCCGCATCAAATTCCATTGCTTCATCATCACCTGCTTTTTTGTTCTGTGCCTGTTCTTCAAAACGTTCTCGCTGATCGAGTGGGTCATTGAGTTCAGTATATGAGTTACTTACTTCAAATCCATTCACTACAAGCTGGAAAACTTCGGTATATCGAGGGTCCGGTGATTTTTTTGCAAGTGGTTTAAGTTCACTCGGATAGTTGAGCACGAATGTTGGTTGAATGATTTTTGGTCGTGCAGATGCTTTCCAGAGATCGTCTGCAAGACGTCCGAATCCGGCCTTTGGGTCGACTTCGTATTTTTTTCCCTTCATTGCTTTTGCTAATTTTTCTTTGGTATCTTCGATATTCAAATCAATACCTGAGTGTTCAAGTACGGCATCTCTGAAAGTAGTGCGTTTGTATGGAGCGGTAAAATTAATTTTTTGTCCATCAATTTCTATTTCCGAACTTCCTATTGCAGATGAAATAATTTTTGGAAGCATTTCTTCGTGGAGCTTCATGTTGTCTTCGTAATCTGCATACGCCCAGTAATATTCAATCTGTGTGAATTCAGGGTTATGTTGGTGATCCACACCTTCATTTCGAAAACATCTACCAATTTCAAATATTTTTTCGAATCCCCCGACCATGAGTTTTTTCTGTGGAATTTCAATCGCAATACGGAGATGTACGGGCATGTCGTACGCGTTGAAATGTGTATCAAATGTTTTTGCAAGCGCACCAGAAGCAACAGTTTCGAGCATTGGAGTCTCAACTTCGATGAAATCTTTGCTATACATAAATTCTCGAAGTGCTCTCACGAGTTTTGATCTCACTACAATCTTCTGTTTCAAGTCTTTGTTTACCAAAAAATCTAGGTAGCGTTTGCGCATCTTAAGTTCTTCATTCTCGAGTCCGTAGAATTTATCTGGTAATGGAAGTAATGCTTTGGTAAGGAGTGCCCATGATTGTACAAGTATTGATTCTTCACCTTTTTGAGTAACAAAACGCTCGCCAGTCATCTCAACAATGTCTCCAGCGTCAATTTTCTTTACCAAAAGTTTGTATTGTTCATCTCCTACATCGTCTTTCTTGATAACCACCTGCATCCGTCCGCTCTCATCTTCGAGGTGGCAAAAGGTTAATTTTCCCATTTCTCGTTTGGTCATGATTCGTCCTGCAATAGTAATTTTTGTACCATGAGGCTGCTCGAGTGCTTGGCTGATGGTGTGTGTGCGGTGGGATTGGGTCGGATACGCATCAATACCAGCTTCCCGTAGTTCGCGAAGTTTTGCTAATCTTACGCTTCGTTCATCGTTTATGTTAACTTGATTTTCTTGCATAAAAACCCTAATTTAGCATTTTTTAGATGGTTGTATAATAACAGAAACCATGAAAAAATACAAACACCTGGATGTTTTATAAAAAGCCCTTAATATAAAGCAAAAACCACCCTTTTTGGGTGGTTTTATTTTTTATAATATTATGAAACTTCTTCGATTTTGAATTCCTGTCGCCCACTTGGTAATTCCACCTGAATCTTCTCCCCCTTCTTGTGTCCCAGAAATGCGCTTCCTAGCGGAGATTCATTTGAAATTTTTCCATCCATTGGGTTTGCCTCCTGTGCACCTACAATAGTATATTCTTTCTTCTTTCCTTTATTCGAGACTACAATCCGTGATCCGATGGTCACTTCATTTTTTTTGCCACTTCCTGTGGTTGAAATGATTTCTGCATTATCAATCAAATATTCCAATTCTTTGACACGAGTCTGTGCCCATGCCATGTCTTCACGAGCAGCGTGATACTCTGCATTTTCTGACAAATCACCCATCTGTCGTGCATCATCAATTCGTCGGGCTAAGCTTGGTATTTTTTGTTCTTTGAGATCTTTCAGCTCTGTCTTCAATTTTTGTATTTTTTCTTCAGTCATGTATTGAGATGACATACAACACGTATATATTATTGCATTCTTTAAAAAAATGTTCCGGCGGTGCCGGCTTGGTACCTAGTGTAACATATTAGACTCGAGCGTCAAATTTTTGTCCACATTATCTATGTTTCCCTGTATAATCACCCCACCACTTGTAAAATTCGGCTGCAATGTGTGATGCTGTTCTGCTTCCTTCTCCACCCTCTTCAAGCATGATGGTCACTACAATTTCGGGGTTATTGAATGGTGCAAAAGAGGTGAACCATGCGTGAGTTGGTTTATTTGAATTCCATTGTGCTGTTCCTGTCTTTCCTGCTACTGAGAATGGGAGAGATCGTAAAATTCCACATGGACCAGTATCAATGCAATCTTTCATACCTAATCGTACGGTGCTCAAAAATTGATCACCTACAATATTAGTTCGAACTTTCTCAGGTGCAACTGTTTCTTCTTTTTTTGTCTTAGGATCGATGATTGCGTGTACTACGTGCGGTCGATATACCGTCCCTCTATTTGCGATTGTTGCAGTCATTGAAGCTATTTGAAGTGGCGAGGTAAGGAAAAATCCTTGTCCAATTGAAAAATTATATGTATCACCTACATACCACTCGTCTCCTGTTTGTTGTTTTTTCCATTCTGGTGTTGGGAGTAATCCCGCGCCTTCGCCTGGAATATCAATCCCTAGTTCGCTACCGAAGCCATATTTTCGGAGATATTCGTTAATTTTGGTAACTCCCAGTCCTTGAAAATCTTTATATCCACCACCGATATAATAATAGAATGTATTGACTGACCAAGAAATAGACTTTCGTACATCTGTTATCCCACTTCCTACTGGGGTCCAGTCTGGGAAGAATCGTTCACCGAGCCAAATTCCCCCTGTACTATTTACGGTTGTTTTTGGAGTGATTACACCTTCGCTTAATGCTGCTGAGGCAACTGCTGGCTTGATAACTGAGCCTGATGGGAAACTACCAGCAATAGCTCGATTGAAGAGTGGCCTATCTTTATCTTCAATATATTTTGTGTATGTCTTTTCATCGATTCCCCCTGAGAAATTATTGTCATCAAATCCTGGTAAACTTACCATAGCCAGGACTTCACCATTTTGTGGATTAAGAGCAATTCCTGAAGCTCGTGTTCGGTTGTTTGCTTTTAGCCAATTTGAAATAACTTTTTCGAGTTCATCTTGAATTTTATAATCAATCGATAATTTGATATGTTTTCCTGGTGTAGGATTCGTCTCTGCAATTACTGACTGTTCGGCACCTCGAGAATCAACTTCAATTTTTTTCTCTCCATATATACCTCGCATATAGGATTCGTATGATTTCTCTACACCTATCTTACCTATAGAGTCTGAAGGCAAATATCCTTTCTCATAGTATTGCTTTAATTCATCTGGCGAGAGTTTTCCTATGTAACCCAATATATGCGAAAGCGAGTTCGGGTGTGAGGCGTCTGTAATAGCTGTAATTTCTTTTTCTGATAAAATTTCTGTTGAAGTTGAGTGCACGATAGTTTCTGGGTTTTCGGTAAGGTACAGTCGTTTACTTCCCCGCTGAATGGTTATACCTTGCATTTCATCTGCATCAATTAAAATTTTTAGTGCGGCATCATAGGGTATATCTTCAATGATTACAATAGAATCATGACGATATTCTCGATATTTTTTTAATGTACTTTTGATTTTTTTTGGGTCACTACCAGTAATTTTCGATAGATTTTCTATAACTTTAACCAACCCCTCTTCATCGCGTGGTAAATCTTGTGGTACGATCGCCAAAGAAAAATTTGGAATATTTTGTGTCAACTGTACCCCATTTCGATCATATATTAATCCACGTTCTGCTGGAATCGGAATTTCCCGTTCACGATTTCCTGCTGCTTCTGCTGCATATGTACCACCCTCAAGTATCTGCACATACACAAGCCTTCCGATTATACCGAGTAACGCAATCGTGACTGCCATAAGAAAGCCGAGCATTTTACGGTCTGAAAAACTAGTACCAATGTGCGAAGTTCCTGAGTACATGATATCTTCGTTTTGAGAAATACTTTGTGGAGTAAATGAGTCTTCAACCCAAGCAAAACGGTATTTACCGTCCAATTTCCCCTTTCCGAGGTCTTTATTTGGATTTTTTGCAAATGGATCTAGGTCGTACATACTAAGAAACGGGGTGCGTATTACGAGTATCTAATTTTCTCTCTTGTTATCATATTACCTACTTTCATGAGCACTGCATAGAGTGGTACAGATACTATTGAGGTGACTATAATTTCTATAGCAAATTGACGTATTAAACCCACAGAAATTATTGATCCTGTATGTGTCATAAACGTGGTTGCTATACTTACTATACAGTATAACAGTTTGAATACGGACATACCGAAAAGTGTTAGAATTCCTGCTGTCCAGATGGAGAGATTGGTAAATATTTCCTCAAAAAACCAAAAAACACCGAGTACACTGAATACACCCACTGAAAGTTCTATTCCAAATGTTTGTGAATCTAGAATATCTATGATGAAGTATATACAGAATGCGAACCAGACTATCTTCCCGCTTCGTCCACGCATGATCATTATAACGAAAAATAGCATGAGGATATCGATATATGTTGATATTTTTGGTACAAAATTATTAAAATTTAATTTTGCAAATACAAGTACTACTATGCTAATGGTATATAATAATACAGTGAAAATTTTTTTAAGTAGTTTAATATGTTGCATGTGTTGAGGTGGTGATGAGTACTGATACTGTTGTAATGTATGACAAATCAGCTATAGGGTTGAGCACTGCTTGCTGAAATGGCTCAAGGGGTTGTTTTTCAACGAATTCAACTTTTCCAATCATCAATCCGCGGGGCATATTTTCAGTTAATCCTGAAGTTACCACAATATCACCCGGTGAAACCACTTCATTTTGTGGAATAAAGTCCATCTGTACGCCAATATCGTATCCACCTTCTACCAGTCCTATGGTTCTACTTTCATTGAGTAATGTCGCGCCCACTTTACTCTGATTATCGGTAAGTAAACGCACATATGATACTGAGTCAAATGTTTCAATAACCGAACCCACGAGAACGCCATTTCCAACAATTACTGGATTTGAAGGCATAATACCATCTCGTTTCCCTCGATTAATGGTTATTACTGTACTTAAGGGATCAACGGTTCTTCCGATGACTTCGGCGCCCACGTGTTTGTAGTCATTTTTTGAAAAAAAATCTAGTTGTTTTCTCAACTCTTCGTTCTCTTCTTTGTATAATTTGTTTTCAGCTGTATCGATTGCACATACCGCCTCTACTAGTTCTGGATCGAATGTGTCGGTTAGCTTGTTATTAATCGAATTACTTGATGAGGCACCTGACTCATGTGTGTAGCTCGATTGTGACCAACTATAAAAGAATTGAGTCAACACATCTTCGAGCTTACGTAGTACACCAAATATGTGTAGTATCACCACCAATAACACAATAACACCAATTCCAATTGTTGCTTGGTATTTTTTCTTCATATCTGTTTATATTAGAGCTCTCGAGCTGAGGGTAGTACGACTTGTTTCAACAACTCTTCATCTTCTAGTAGTAGTCCTGCACCGCGCACTACCGCAGTTAATGGATCATCTGCGACTCGAACTGGAATCTCCGCTGCGCGTGCAATAACGGTATCTAATCCTTCAAGCAAGGCACCACCACCAACCAGGAGAATTCCACGTTCATGAATATCTGCCGTTAGTTCGGGGGGCGTTACCTCCAGTGACATTTTGATATGGTCAACAATCGTTTTTACGCTACGACTCAATGCTTGTCGTATATGTTCATCTGATACCATGATTTCTTTTGGTAATCCGGTTACCGCATCCCGTCCACGCATTGGGAATTCAACTCTATCTTTGCGAGGTAGTGCTGAGCCTGCTTTGATTTTTATTTCCTCAGCGTGTGATTCCCCAACCAGAAGTTTGAACACTTCCCGTGCGTATTGAGTGATATTGCGATTCATTTCGTCGCCTGCTATTTTTGTTGATTTCCAGGTAACTACGCCTGAGAGAGAAATAACTGCAATTTCGGTATTTCCTCCACCAATGTCAACGATCATATTGCCCACTGGGTCACGCACAGGCATTCGAGAACCGATTGCAGCTGCCATAGGTTCTTGTACAATAAATACTTCTTTTGCTCCCGCAGCAAGTGTTGCATCTTCTACTGCCTTGATTTCTACTTCAGTCACATCGAGTGGTACTGCTATTACCACGCGTGGACGAGAAACGAATGAGAATGTTGCTTTTGAGACTTTTTCAATAAAAAATTTCAACATTTTTTCTGTCACTTCGTAATCAGAGATAACTCCTCCACTGAGTGGACGTGTAACTTCGATATGGGGCGGCGTCTTGCCTAACATCTCTTTTGCCTCGTGCCCAACCGCAAGAATTTGTTCTGTTTTGGTATTCACCGCAACCACTGAAGGTTCGTTGATTACAATTCCCTGTTCAGGACTGTATACGAGCGTATTTGCGGTTCCAAGATCGATCGCAAGACTGCGGGGTTTTATATTAAACCAAGGAAATTTCATATCGCTCGTCCTACAGTGAGATAAGTTTTTCAATCGTAATTAATTGCGCTTCGGTTTCATTTCTACGCTTGTATTCTACGCTATTATTCGCTAGCGTTTTTGGACTAACGACAACACGGATTGGAATTCCAATCAGATCACTGTCTGCAAATTTTTCTCCAGCACGAAGATCTCGATCATCATAGAGAACCTCGACTCCCTTTGTTTCTAATTTTGCATATATTTCCTCACAGGTCTTTATATCACTTTCTTCTCTACAGAGTGAGACGAGGTGTATCTTGAATGGCGCGATCGTGTCTGGCCAAACCATCCCTAACTCATCTGCAAATACTTCTGCCACTACCCCCATAAGTCGTGTAATGCCGATGCCATAGGAACCTAAGAACACTGGCTGTCGATTGCCTTCTTTGTCAGTAAAAAACAAATTCATTTCTTCGCATTTCTTTGTTCCGAATGTAAATATATTACCCACTTCAGCAGCTTTTTTCTTTTCAAAATCAGTTTTTTCAAAGCCCATTTTTTTGATTGTTTCATCAGTAAATATCTCTTCGTTCAGTGCAACTGTTCCATTTTTGTGAACGTAGATGATATCTTCCCCTGCATCACAGATTGTTTGAAATTCGTGACTAAATTTATCAGTAAACACACCTCCCGATGCAGATGTAACATAGGTGATGGGGCCGAGACCTATTCTTTTATATATTTCTAAATATGCATCAATTGTTTTATTATAAAAAGACATGTGCTCTTCTTCGTTTGTGCAGTATGAGTACATATCTTTCATAATAAATTCCCTGCAGCGCATAATTCCACTCTTTGCGCGAGTTTCATTTCGGAGTTTATTCTGAAATTGGTGCACATATCTGGGCATGTCGCTGTAGCTTGATATGTAGGATTTCATCATATTGGTAATTGGCTCTTCATGTGACCAACCAAAACCAATTTCATTACCATTCTTTAATGCTGACTTGAACCAAATATCAACCTTCGTATCATCCCAACGATCAGTAGATTCCCAGATTTCTTTATTCTGTAAGGTGGACATGATAAGTTCCGCAGAACCCAACTTTTCCATTTCTTCAGCGACAATTTTTTTGATTTTATGTATCACCTTTAATCCGAGTGGAAGTAGTGAATAGACACCTGCCATTTCTTTGTGAATAAAACCAGCCTGAATAAGTAGCTGAGCATTCCGAGCCTCTTCGTCAGCTGGAGTTTCTTTTCTTGTTTTGGTAAATAATTGTGATTGTCTCATAGAAAATTAATGTTGAGTGAGGTGTTTTTTTGTAAAATTAGTAATTGATAAGTCAAAGGAAACAATAATAATACAAATCGTTCCGAATACGAGTGTATTGAATAAACTTAATACTGATAATGATTGCAAATAGAGCCCTACCAATGCTAGAACGCTTAATACTACTGCAGTTCGAAAACTCATCCGTACATGACGAAAAAGTGGCATCTCGCTTCCCCCAAATATGCGATAAATTCCAAAAATAATCAGTGAAATGGTGCCGATAAGTGAGAATAGAAGGCTCAAATAAAAAAAGACAAAACCGAAGGTGCCTGTCTCAAAGGGGTCAATTTCAATAATTACAAATACCCATGCTGCCCAGCACAAGAGTGTTGAAAATATCATGGTTGCAAGATACTGCTTGAGATTCATATCAGTCGAGCTTATTCCTATACAGAGTAGCACGAGCTGTCTATCTTTGCAACCACAAAAAATCAGGCTAAATATCTCACCCGGTCTACCTCATTTTTTCCAACTTTTTCGTTTATTTTAGCCACAATTTCAAGTTGTTTTAGTCTTATTTCTTGCGCCACCGAAGAGCTGGCACAACTCACGGTGAGAGTTCTATTCTTCAAGAATAAAGGGCGTACATGGGCGCCAATTTCTGCTCCTAACATATGATCGATTACTTCTTTTGCAATTTCAACAACCCCTGAGGTTTCTACCTGGCGTTTGAGTGTGCTGTTGTGTAGTAATTTTGAAGTAAGCGCGTCACCGAGCGGAGTAAAGGCCATATGCTTTGAATTGACTATATCATTAACTACCTGAATTAACAACTTCTTTATTCTGTTCGAGTTTTATCTCAGTATACTCAAGCCAGGTGAAGATAATAACAAACAGATCGACTATCACGAGGAAGAGCATGGTAAGACTGCCGAATAGAATAAAGCGATATACTTGATAGATAGTGAATATTGAAAATATAATAACTGCGACAGGATACGCCCAGTGTTTCTTTTTTAGTAATGCAATTATGAGGAATAGCTTAACAATCCCATGTGACAGAAGAAACAGTGCGATAAATAATTTTGAACTCAGCGATAGTGTGTGCGCTATATTGAGTAAAAAATTAGCAATTTTATCTTCTGGATCCTGTAGTAATTCTTGGTATGTTATAAGCTGAAGAAATTCAGCAATACGCTCGGGGCGAAGAAATAGCAGCAGTGAACCGCCGACTAATTCTAGTAAACCATTAATACCTTTGAATATCAGACTGACTTCGAATGATATATGGATTGATTTTTTGAATTGAGCTAGCCATTCGAACATATTATTGTCTAAATTCACAAATGTTTCGAAATTCACAATATTTACACACAAAAGGTCCAGGTGTTGCAGTGAAATCTCCTGCTTTAATTGCGTCGATAGTGGAGATTAATTTTTCTTTGAGTTTTTCAACATCTTCCGCATTCGCTTCAAACGAAGTTCTCAAATTATCATTCACGTAGTAGAACGTTAGCTTTCCTACTGGACCCAGGTGGCGGTATTCAGGGAGTGTCTCTGCTGCGATCTGATAGAGCAGGAGCTGTTGCTTGTCATCAGTACTTAATTTTTCTTTTGCTTTTCCGGTTTTGTAATCAATAATTTCAAGTGAACCATCAGAGAGTTGATCGATTCGATCGATGCGTCCATTAATCACATAGTCTCCTACTTTTATTTTGAACCAACCCTCAAGAGACACCGGAATAGTCCAGTTATCTTTCTGTGAAGTGTAGAATACGTCGAGAATTTCTTTTCCTTTTTTATAATATTCTTCGCGTTGTTTTTTGCTCTCATACCAGTCCGGGATCCATGATTCCTCGTACATTTTTATTAACTCATCAAATGTTGGAACCTGTATCTGTCCTTCAATTTTTTCTTTTGTGATTGGTACAGTGAGATCGAATAGTGATCCTTGATTTACCTGGTTCAGTTCTTGGACACGGGTGTAGAATTTTTGCATGGTGTTATGCATACTCGTACCAAAACTGAAGGTTCCGCTCCCCTTTGGCTTGATACTGAGAATGTGTCCAAGTTTGTATTGATATGGGCAATTAAGAAAACTCATGATTTGGGAATGGGAAAATGTCTTCGGTATTTCATATACCTGTGCAGTGGGTTTCCTGGGCGGTTGTTTTTTGAATTTCGATAATTCTGTAGTAGTTATCTTCGGTAATGCAACATTTTTTTCAAGTTGTAGCTCTTCTACAAATCGACTTATTTTTTTCTTCCGCTTGCGTTCCTCGCTATAGTAGTCAGCGCTGGTGAAGAAAACTTGTTCTTTTGCGCGAGTAATTGCGACGTAGAATAGTCGACGTTCTTCTTCGATATGAAAATCCTCCTTTCCTTCCCCAGTTTCCTTGATTAGTGGGAGAGGAAGCTCGATTCCACTGCTTCGATCGCGAGTTGGGAAACGTTCTTCTACACAATTCACAATAAACACATAAGGATATTCCAGCCCTTTTGAACCATGAACGGTTAATACCTGTATCGAACCCGCTGTATCTCGAGGTTGAAATATTTTTCCTGCATCCCCTGACTCGAGAATATGATCAAAATGTTCTACAAATCCCAGCACATGAGCGCCCGGAGTTACTTTTTCATATGCACTCATCAGATCAAAGAATTGTGTCAGATATTGAATTTGTCGTGTCACTTCTGGATTTCCTTTTTGTTCCTCTTTCATGAGATATTCAAGGTACCCTACTGTTTCCAGAAATCCATATAATACCGTGGTGGGTTTTTCGTAGCGCGTTGCTTCAATACCGTGTTTGACTGCACTGATTAATGTATCTATTTGTTCAATACCGTTTGCGCTTACAAAAAATTCTTTTGCTCGCCCAAACGCTTCATAATATGGAATTGATTTTTTATTTGCACCAGAGATTAATTTTTGGATGTCAGTTTCTGAAAATCCAAGACAAGGTAGTCTCATGAGTCTATACCATGACGTATTTTCATATTCGCGCGATGCTATTCGCAAGAATGCGAGAGTGTCTAGCACAATCGGTTGTTGGTATAGACCACCTGACGCCAAGAATTCATAGGGTATATCATACGAGTCCAGTGCATTGAGAAATGGTTCTGCATGACTATTCGCACGGACAAGTATTGCGCAGTCATCCCACTCAAATTCCGGATCTTCTTTTTTGAGTTGAAGAATTTTTTGTATTACCGCAGAAACCTCGGCATCGAGTGTTTCTCGGTGGAGATGTGTAATGACCGCAGGTTTTGTGTGTCCTTTTGCAACTAGTTTTTTATCCAGCCCAAGTCTCACCTCCAATCGATCAGGATTATTATTAATGATTGAAGTATATGCAGTATCAAGAATTTCTTGATTTGATCGATAATTTTCGGTCAAGACAATTCCCTTTGCGCTTGGAAAATCTTCTTTAAATCGCAAAATAATAGATACATTTGATCCTCGAAATGAGTAGATAGACTGATCATCGTCCCCCACAACGGTAAGTTGAGATTTTCCGGTAAGTAGACGAATTAATTCATACTGAGCATAATTGACGTCCTGGAATTCGTCGACCAGAATGTGTGTAAAGCGATCTTGTATTTTTTTCAAAATATTAGGTCGCTCAGTGAGTAGTTTGTGTGTGTAAAAAATTAAATCTCCAAAGTCGAGAGCGTTGTTATCGAGTAGTAATTTATTATACCGATGATACGCATTGGCGAGTTCGATTAAACGATTTTTTTCCTGGACTTCCGCCTCATCTTTATCAAGAATTAGACCTTCGACATATTCAAGATACTGATCAGCAGAAATTAATTCATCTTTTGCTTTTGAAAAATGATCGAGAAGTGCGTGAATATTGGAATTAGGATTACCCATTGGGCGGTAGTACTCTAGATTGAATTCAAGTAGGTTCTCACGCATCAGCATCCATGCGTCTGTATCCGTTAGGAGACGTGCATTTTTTGGTAGCCCGATTTCCATCCCATATATTTCAAGCAATCGTTGGCAGAATGCATGAAACGTTGAAATTTGAAGATCAACATATCCGATCTCAAGTTCAGCATCAACCCGGTCCTGCATTTCACTCGCCGCTTTCTCGGTAAAGGTAAGCGCGAGAATATTTTCCGGAGTTGCAATTTTTTGTTTGAGTAGATATGAAATTTTTTTTGTAATCACCGTCGTTTTTCCTGTTCCTGCTCCTGCAACAATAAGCAAAGGACCGTCGACATATTCGACCGCCCTTTGTTGTGCTTCGTTGAGCTCTTTCTCTGACATAGTATAGAACCAACACATTTACATCGCTGGTTTGACGACTGCAGGTGTATTCGTTTTTTCTGGAGCTATTAGAGAATAACATTGCTTCCCCGCCGTATGTGTATACGCGAATGTATCTGATCCATAAGGATTTGTCGTGCCATTTTTCTGCTGTGTAGCTGCACCAAACATTGCACAGAGATTATAGTTTTTATCTCCAGTTATCGTGTATTCATATACAGCTCCGGTCTCTGGGTCAGTTATAGTACCGCCGAGATAGTATGGCGCTTGATTGAGGTCACTCAGGGTAGCTGGGAGTTTTCCGGTTTGTGTGTAGTATGCATCAATTGAATATTTGAGACTCTGGAGATTTTGAGAACGGAGATTGTCAAATCTAAGTACTCTTTGTTGCGTTGGACTTCCGATAAGGAAAAAAGCACCAATGACAAATCCTGCCACGAGCATAATCGCACCATATCTGAATACCGTACGTTTTACTTTGGTAAGCGCTTCTCTAATATCGTATAAGTAATATGCGAAGATTTTCAAAGCAACAAGAAGTACTGCCAATGCTTTGAGGAAAAATCTCACGGTGAGCTCACCTGAGAGGAAACTGTTGAGAATCGAAATAAGAGAACCGATAATCATGAATACTGTCACGAACAGCGTGAGATAGGTTAACCATTTTCGAACTCCGAGATTGCGTAATTCTGGATGTTTTGCATATCCTTTCTGCAGATACCATGCTGACCAAATATATACTGGAAATACTACAACTAATGTTGCGATAGCAAATCGCAGTGGACCATTCGTTGCATCATAATAATATTCTGGTAACAGTACATCTGGAAAAAAGTAATTTACATACTGGAATAATAGTGTGATAAAAGCGGTCGCACTCATGTAGAGTGTAACAATAGAAAGTAGGTGTAGGAAAAAATCTCGTGCTGTTGATTTATGTTCGGACATATAAAAGTTTAATGGCTAATAAAATTGAAAATTAAAATATTATACTATTCAATCTTTAATTTTTTCTAACATTTTTGTAATCATTTTTTTGACATCATCCGTATATTGTTTTTCTAGTTCTTCTAGTGAGAGTGTTTGCACTAAACCAACGTAAACACTTGGAATCACTGCGTGCATTTGAAGATACATGAAAATCGACATCAGGTGCTCGATCATCCGTGCTCCCCCGATTTTTCCTGATGATACTCCTACGACCCCGACAGCTTTCCCCTCATACTCTTTGTAGGCCATATCAAGTAATATCTTGAACTCACCAGGAAAACTTCGATTATACTCGGGCACAACAAAGATAAAACCCGAAGCCCGCGCAGTAATTCCTCGCCATTTTTTTGTTTTTTCACTCTCTTCCCATGTCGGAATTGTATGAGTTGTTTCAAAATTTTTTATATCGATAAGCTCAGTTTCAACGTCAAAAGATTGTGCCATTGTGTACACAAATTTTGCCACCATTTCCGAGTATCTGCCTTCGCGAGCAGTACCAAGAATTACAGGAATATAAGGTTTCATATAAGTGTAGGGTAGCAAATTGTGGACCTATAAGCAACTATTGACATACTTACCTATCTGGTATAGATTATTCTGTCCTGGCTTCAATAGAACATGGAGGTAATATGCCGGACGGTAGTTTCTATAGTTTTCTCAAAGGCCAGTACTCTCTGATGCTCGCCGAGGATGAGTCGAACGTCGATCAGTTCCTTGATCATGTCATGCGGCTCGTCGAAGATCTGGCTTCATACACTCACGTCGACGAACACTGGAAGAAGTCCTGCCGTTTCGAGCGTGCTGAGAACGATAGCGGCCGCTTCTACTTTGGAATACTGGGAGCAAGCGAAGTCATCCCCGACTTCTACCAGGGATACCAGAAGATGAAGAAGATGGTCGATCGTGCAGGCTTCCCGCGTGAGGTTGCCCTGATGATGCTCGACCAGGCCATCAAGAGCGGACTTCCCAAGCGAGTCGCGCACGTTTAAATTTCGTACCCATCATTTATGTGGATGAATGGTGGGTACGAGTTCAATTCCTTGATCAAAGGAATTTTTATTTTTATAAAAACAAAAACAGTCCTCCAAATCGGAGGACTGTTTTTGAGGCGTGCGAATGAGAGTGCATTCGCGACACCCCTCCACTACATGATGAAGCACCACCGTGTGTGGAATAGCACCTACTCACCTAGCAGACAAGATCTCCCGAATCTGAGGAAGCCCTCTATGTGTCCAGTCTTCATGATCGAAGACGATGACATGTGTGGCGAGTTCCGCCAGAACATGCTTCTCTCGGGAGGGCATGTTGATCGACGGCACCAGTACCACGATGGGGACCTTCATGCAGTGTGCGATCCCGAGCAAGGGCGCTTTCTCGATGGACGGCCCCGTGTCGATGTAGATGACGATGGCGGCGTTTTTTTCCACCATCACCATTTCCTCGATCGTGAGGTGTTGTGGGCCAGTGTTCCAGGAGGGTAAGTTGATTTCCAGTCTACTGTCTTTGGGAGGTTTGAGATACTCCTCCACGGTATCCACGACCGCATGTGTGAACCTCCTGTAGGTCTGATCCCTATCTTCGATGCGCGTTTTTGGAACCACAAAAACTATTTTATCCCTCATCGGTTGCTCCAGTGTGTTGCCTGGAAATTCAGGCGACTAGATTTAATCATATTGTCTATTTAGCGTCAATAATAAAACTCTCCTATTTGGAGAGTTTTAGATTCCCACTTTCGTGGGAATGACGTAGTAATTGGTAAAGTTTACCTCGTCGGCTTGTACTTCTTTGCAATTCGCAAGCGATTGAGTTCTTTTTCAAGTGAAGCTTGGATACGAGCAAAGTCTACATCTACCGCTTTTTCTTCCGCTGCAAGTAATTCTTCGGCACGTTTGCGTCCTGCTTCTGCACGTTCTACATCTATTTCCTCTGCTCGTTCAGCACTATCAGCAAGAATATATACAGTATTGTCTTTTCTTACCTCTGCAACTCCACCCGAAACAGCGATTGAAACTTCGTGATCTTTTTTAAACACTACCAATTCTCCTGCATCGAGGATTGTAATGAGTGGAATATGGTGTGGCAAAACCGTAATATAGCCTTCCTTGGTTGGGATGGTAACTTTTTCAACAGTTGCGTCTGAATAGACGATACCTTCTGGTTTTACGATTTTAAAATTTATCATAGTTGACTAGTTGTCTGGTTTTCTGGTTGTCTAGTAACTAGACAACTTCATCAATCGTGCCTTTCATGTAGAATGCACCTTCTGCTTTGCTATCATGTTTTCCGTCAAGAATTTCTCGGAATCCTTTTACAGTGTCAGCAACTTTTACATATTTCCCACTCATACCAGTAAACTGTTCGGCAACAGCAAATGGTTGAGAAAGGAAACGTTGAATTTTTCGAGCTCGAGCAACGGTCAATTTATCTTCATCTGACAATTCTTCCATACCAAGAATCGCGATGATGTCTTGCAAGTCTTTGTAGCGTTGTAATACTTTCTGCACTTCACGAGCAACTGTGTAATGTTCTTCTCCTACGATCTGTGGATCAAGAACGGTTGAACTTGAATCAAGTGGATCTACTGCTGGGTAAATACCAATTTCAGAAAGTGCACGGTTTAATACCACAGTTGAATCAAGGTGTGCAAATGTGGTTGCTGGAGCTGGGTCAGTAAGATCGTCAGCTGGTACGTATACGGCCTGTACAGAGGTAATAGAACCTTTGTCGGTTGAGGTAATACGTTCCTGAAGCGCACCCATTTCCGTTGCGAGTGTTGGCTGGTATCCTGCTGCTGAAGGCATGCGGCCAAGAAGCGCAGACATTTCAGACCCTGCCTGAGTAAAGCGGAAGATGTTGTCGATGAAAAGTAGCAAGTCTCGATTTTCTTCATCACGGAAATATTCGGCCATTGCGAGTGCAGTCAATGCAACGCGAGCGCGAGCTCCTGGTGGTTCATTCATCTGTCCGAAGACGAGTGCTGTTTTTTCCAATACCCCTGATTCTTTCATTTCTCCGTACAAATCATTTCCTTCACGAGTACGCTCACCAACACCAGCGAACATTGAGTATCCTCCGTGTTCCTGGGCAATATTGTGGATGAGCTCCTGAATGATAACTGTTTTTCCTACTCCGGCCCCACCAAACAAACCAACTTTTCCACCCTTCAAGAATGGACAGAGAAGGTCAATAACCTTAATACCAGTTTCAAATACTTCTGATTTCTGCGATTGACTCTTGAAATCTGGAGCTTTGCGATGAATACTGTATTTCTTTTTTGTTTTTGTTTCAGGTTTATTATCAATTGGTTCACCAACCACATTGAACATGCGACCAAGAGTTTCTGGTCCGACAGGTACTGAGATTGGAGCTCCAGTATCTACTACTTCGGTTCCCCGAGCAACACCATCAGTTGAACCCATGGCGACGGTGCGAACACTATTCGCTCCCAAATGTTGCTGTACTTCAAGAACCAACTTCTTTCCTTTTTCGAGATTGATTTCAAGCGCATTGTAAATTGCAGGAAGCTGTTGATCGAACTGCACATCGACCACGACCCCGATCACCTGCGTTATTTTTCCTGTATTAGTCATATAATTTAGTTTATGGTGATAATGTTATTAACTTTCGAGTGCTGCAGCTCCTCCGGCGATTTCTGCAATTTCTTTTGTGATTCCTGCCTGACGCGCTTTATTGAACTCTATGGTCAAACTTCCAATCATTTCTCCCGCTGCTTCCGTTGCATTCTTCATTGCTACCATTCTGGCACTATGTTCACTAGCTCGTGATTCGAGGAGTGTCTGGTAGAGCTGTACTTCGAATAGTCGGGGCAGGATCGTTTCCATAATCATCTCAGTATTCGGTTCGAATTCATATTCTGTTGTATCAACTTCCATCTCCTTCTTTTTCCCTGGTAATTCTTCTAGGATTGACTCAATGTCTTCTCTCGTAATTGGTAATAGCTTTCGTAGTCTTGGTGTCTGCGTAATACTTGATTTGAATTCAGTATAGGCCACGAGCACTGCGTCATATTCCCCTGTCTTGAATTTTTCTACTGCGAAATTTGCTATCGGGAGAATATCTTCGACGCTCGGATTATCCTTGATTGCATCGTATGCTTGTATCAGTGGATAGCCAAATCGTTTTGCAAAATATGCACTCTTTTTCCCTACACCGATTATTTCGTAGGAAATATTGTTTTCATTCCCAAAAGCTTCTGTGTGGGTAAGGAGTGAACGAGTTTTCTTGAATACATTTGAATTAAAACTTCCGGCCAATCCACGGTTTGAACTAAATACTATCGCCAATACTTTCTGCACTGGACGAATTTCAGTCAATGGACTCTTTATCTCACCATTCAAACTCAACTTTTCCATCAATTCTTTTGCGAGCATGGCGTATGTTCTTGTAGCAGTTACTGCTTGAATCGCTTTTCTCATTTTTGCAGCCGAAACCATCTCCATTGCTTTGGTGATTTTCTTTGTGTTTTTCACGGATTTGATTCGCTGCTTGATTGCTTTTCCGCTAACTGCCATATATTACTTGTTGTTTTCAAATTCTTTTACCGATTCTTTTAATTCTTTTTCAACTTCTTCATTCCAGTCGCCTTTTTTGATTTTTTCAAGAAGTTTTGATTTTGAAGAACGCATAAATTCAATAAATTTTTGTTCAGTTTCTTTCACTTTATTCACTTCAACTCCATCATAGAGCCCTTGTGAAATTGCATAGATTGAAACCACCTGCTCTTCTACTGGTTCTGGAGAATATTGTGGCTGCTTCAATAATTCGGTCATTCGGCGACCACGTTCAATTGATTTCTTGGTATCTGCATCAAGATCACTTGCAAATTGTGCGAATGCTTCGAGTTCTCGGAACTGTGCAAGTCCGAGCTTCAAACTTCCTGCTACTTTTTTCATTGGTTTTATTTGTGCTGTTCCTCCTACACGAGAAACTGAGAGACCTACGTTCAATGCTGGTCGAATACCGCGATAGAACAAGTCGGTTTCGAGGAATATCTGACCGTCAGTAATCGAAATCACATTGGTTGGAACGTATGCGGAGATGTCTCCAGCCTGAGTTTCAATAATTGGAAGTGCAGTGATTGATCCACCGCCATTTTCTTTATTAAGGTTACATGCGCGTTCAAGCAAGCGTGAATGGAGATAGAATACATCTCCCGGATACGCTTCGCGTCCTGGTGGGCGACGAAGTAAGAGTGACATTTCACGATACGCCCATGCTTGCTTGGTCAAATCGTCGTAGATAATCAGTACATCCTTGCCTTTGTCCATGAAATATTCACCAATTGCAACTCCAGAATATGGAGCAAGGTATGACATTGGAGCTGGTTCAGAAGCACCAGCAGAAACCACGATGGTGTACTCCATTGCTCCTGCTTCTTGTAGTTTTGATACGATTCGAGCTACTTTTGACTCCTTTTGTCCAATCGCAACATAAATACAAATTATGTTTTGACCTTTTTGGTTGAGAATAGTATCGATTGCGATTGCTGTTTTTCCTGTCTGACGATCGCCGATAATCAACTCACGCTGTCCTCGTCCCACTGGAATCAATGCATCAATAGCTTTAATACCTGTCTGCATCGGGCGATTAACCTGTTCACGAGTCATCACGCCTGGTGCAATACGCTCTACTGGGTAGAATGTTTTACTATTAATCGCACCCTTGCCATCAATCGGCTCACCGATTGCATTCACTACGCGACCGATAACAGCGTCTGATACTGGTACTGACATAATGCGACCAGTTCTCTTTACCGTATCACCTTCCTTAATATGCTGATATGAACCTAAAATTACCGCGCCTACGGTTTCTTCTTGCAAGTTCAATGCGATTCCATAGGTTCCGCCTGGAAATTCCAACATTTCTTGAGCCTGACATTTCTCAAGTCCACTCATTCGTGCAATACCGTCTCCGATTTCGATGACGGTTCCTACTTCTTCTACCTGCACTTCTTTTTTGAATGATTCGATATTCTTTTTTAGCGAAGCTATGATTTGATCTGTTTGTGACATATGATGTACGTGATTAGAGTTGTTGTTTTAATTTTTCCAGTTGCCCTTTGAGACTTCCGTCGAGAATGGTGTTATCTGTCTTGATAATCACACCACCGATTATTTTTTCATCTACTTTTGTCACTGCTTCCACTTTTTCTCCGAAATGTTTACCAATTTCTTTTATCTCCTGTGGTGTTAACTCTCGTGCACTGGTAATTTCTATCTCCTCAACTCCTTCTTGTTTTTTTGCGTACCGTTCGAATTCCCTCATAATAAATTCCACCTTCGAGAGCATTTGTTCTCCTTGCAACAGTATAAGGAAATTTTTAATTACAGCCTCAAGCTCAGCACCTTTTAACCCTTTAGTACTTTCGTATAAAATTTTTCCGTATTGTTTTGGGAGCATTTTTGCCATAGTTACTCAATCGTTTTCAGAATATCTTCAACAAATTTTTTATCTTTTTTGTCATCTATTTTTTCTCCCAAGATTTTCTCCATTGCAGACACAACAATTTCAACCGTTTCTTTGCGAAGACTTGCCTGCATTTCTGTTTTTTCAATCTCAATATTTTTCTTAGCCTGTAGAACTAGCGCTTCGATGTCATCTTTGGTTTTCTGTTTCATTCTTTCCTGCAGTCGTACCGCTTCTTCCTGCGCCCCTGCAATAATAGCATTTGCTTCTTTCTTTGCATCAGCTAATTTTTCTTGAAACTTAACTTCACTCATTTTGAAATTGGTTTCAATTTCTTTTGCTCGATCAAGACTTTCATCAATCAAATTTTTTCGTTCTTCCATTTTCTTGGTCAATGGTTTCAGGATTAAAAACCATACGATACCTGCAACGAGTGCGAAGTTCAACAACTGAAACAAGAATAATGAACTATTAATTCCAAGACTTCCCAAAATTCCAGAGTCTTCTTGTACTTCTGTTGTATGTGCTTGTGTTTGTAATTCTTCGTTCATAATAATTCAGTAACAAATAAATCAATTGGGTGCCCTGATTCCTCAGGACACTTGATCGAACTATTTGAGTGTGAACACAACAACAAGTGCGTAGATTGCGATCGCTTCTGCGAATGCTGCACCCAAAAGCATTGGAACAAAGAGTTTGCCTGCTCCTTCTGGGTTTCGTCCGATAGCTTCCATCGCTTTTGATACGATCTTGCCAATTGCAAGCGCTGGAATCATACCACCGATTGCGATTGTAAAAGCCTTTGCCATGACTACAATCGACTCATGAGTTAATCCTTCCATATATAAACCTTTCTTTCTGAAACCGTGTACCGGTCGAGGGGGTAAATTTGGAATTTTTACCTCGCGGAATAGTTTCTGATTAAAGAATAATATCGTAGAAAAATATTTCTTCTACGAATGTTGTTCTCTAATGATGGCCTTCATCTGCACCATGCGGCGCCTGACTGTTCACGGTCAGATACACCAATGTCAACATTGCGAACACACTTGCCTGAATCAAACCTACCAGTAACTCAAGTAACATAAATGGTGCAGGTACCACTGCAGCAATTAATCCACTCATGACTGAAATCAATACTTCACCAGCAAAAATATTTCCGAATAATCGAAGCGAGAGTGATAATACCTTTGCAGCCTCACTCACGATTTCAAGTAATCCGACACCGAACTCAATGATTGCCTGAAAAACCCCCATAGGTCCTTTCTTGAAACTCTTGAGTAATCCACCAATTTGTACAAATTTTCCCAAATGAGTAAAGACTCCGATGCTCAAGAAAGCAAATACATGTGAAGAAATAACAGCAACGAGTGCCATAACTACGGTAAGGTTGAGATCAGAATTTGCTGGTCGGAGTAGTGGCGCATGTCCGACGAGGATGCTTCCTGTACCTGGTAACAAACCTAGCCAGTTTGAAAGTAAAATAAAAAAGAAGATCGTTCCAACTACGGGCAAAAAGCGCATAGTTTTTTTTCGATCTCCAGTTACTTGGTCAAAATATGGAAGTAATAATTCGAGAATATATTCAAAACCGTTTTGTAATTTATTGGGGCGAAGTGAAATTTTTCGTTTGATCGCAATTCCCAAAACTAAGAAAATACACAACGCAAGCCAGACATTAATCATTGTATTGGTAATCGAAATAGGTCCGACATGGAACAATACATCTGGTGCTAGTTCTGGAATATGAATCTCAGCCATACTTACATTTTTTCATTCTTATTTTTTTCTATTTCTTGATATTTTCTACCGTACTCTTTTGCTTTCGTATAAATCATTTTTCCTGAAAGCAGAGCGGCGAGTACAAAAGCTCCTACCGTAAACCATGGGGCGTGTCCATACTTTCCTTCAAGCCATTGTCCAATTAGTACGAAGAGTACTACAGGAATCGCTATCGTCGCACCAAAATCTCCAATAATCTGCATTCCTAGCATTACATATGCTCGATCGGTTGTTTTTTTGGGATTTTGATTATCCATAGAAAGCGCCCTCAAGTGTACAGAATTTCCTCGGACATGTCAATATTTTTTTATGTTTATCCCCAATAAAATGACTTACCCCCGCTTGCCGAAGCTTGCGGGGGGTCTTGTAGGGTCTCCGAGACGGAACCAGCGACCTCTTGCAGGTCTGGGGTTATTCGACTCGGGGAGGTCCGATGAGCGCCGAGTACTGATCCTCCCTCTCTCGCGGATCGGACGATTCCGCTTTTGCCGACTCGTGACACTTGTCGGGGATGCTGGCGACGAGCAGTGCCTTCCCAGTCCGGAGCTGGTGCAGGACATGCCTGAGATCATAGAGCTTCGGCTGAGTCCTGAGCACGATATCGTACTCTTTGAGCAGTTGAGTCAACTCAGCCCGCTGTTCAGTGGTTGCTTCACTCATGAAATCCCTCCTTATGACAGCTGGTACTCATTAGCACCCCATGTGCTCACGAGTACCCGCTTTCTTGGCTAACTTATAAAAAAAGGAGAGCTTTTGTCAAGCTCTCTTGGTGTTCATATGTCATTTTGAGCGAAGCATCTGAGTCGAAGAATGGTATAATTATTACGAATTTTTCTTCTCCGCCATTCTCACCTCTTTTATTGAAAGGAATAGGAATAAACCACCGATTACCACTGTGTTCACCGGGGCAATCCAAAATGGTACTTCGATATGAAACGCTTCAAGCGCCATAATGACTCCCAAAACTCCAATTGAATACATCGCCCCATTCTTGAGGTATGCGTATTTTGAAATAATATTAATACCTTTGATTGTGAACTCTCTAACAACAAAAGCACCGATTCCATTTCCGATAAGAATAAGCGGAACTGACATGGTGAATGCAAATGCTCCAATCACTCCATCAATCGAGAATGAAGCGTCGAGAATTTCAAGGTACAGAATTTTACTCCACGCACTCATCGCAGAAGTTCCGCTCATAAGTTGTTTTTCTTTTTCTTCTGCGTTTCTCTTGAACCCATCAGTCAAGAAGTATGCAGTTGTACCAATTGCTGTTGCAAGAGCAAGTGCAGGATTTGTTTTGAGTGAAAGCCAAATTACGATAGTGAATAATAATGATGAAATAAAATAAAACCACATTCCTTGTCTATGAATAAAGTGTTCAGCCAAAAAAGCGTATTTCTTTTCTTCGAGAAATAACCACCCCAAAAATACCATAATCAAATACATCCCACCTCCGAGAAGTAATAATGGTCTAGATGCGTCTAGTGCATGTTCAATTCCGCCTTCGGAAAATGCAACATGCCATACTTCTGCTAAACCCATTTCCGGATTCGCAATCCATATAATCGCAAATGGCAGTACACCACGGACCACAACTACCGCAAGGATTAAACCCCATACAAGAAAAAATTTTCTATACTTATCAGGCAATGTTTTGAGGACATGTGCATTAACAATCGCATTATCAATTGAGCTGATGACTTCGAATACGACGAGTCCGAGGATTACGAGGAGTGCTTGGAGCATAGTTAATTAGTTTTGTGGTTTAATTCGTGTAAATAAATTTAACGTATTTTTATTAATCTGACCAATCAATTCATCAAAACTCAATTGTCGTGTCGTTGCAAATTTTTTAATCACTTCTTCAACCATCCATGGTTCACACTGCTCGCCTCGATACGCTTGTGGCGCCAAAAATGGTGCATCTGTTTCTACTAATATTCGGTCAAGTGGAATATTCTCTACCACTTTCTCGAGTTCAAGTTGGGGTTCAGGATTTGTTTTCTTTGGTGGAAAAGTTACCACACCAGTGAATCCGAGATTGAATCCAAGATTGAGATATTCTTCTGCCTGCCTCCAATTTCCGGTATAACAATGTACCACTCCGCGGATAAGTGATCCTTTTTCTTTTTTAATCTCTTTCAAAAGTGCAATCATCTCATCATGCGCATCGCGGATATGCATAACGAGTGGAATTTCCGCTTCTTCTGCAATATCGTAATGTTTTCGAAATACTTCGGCTTGTTTTTGCAAAAATAATTCTTCTGGTTCTCCTTTTGGAATGTGGAATCGATCGAGGCCTGTTTCCCCTATCGCAATCACTTTGGGATGTTTTGCGAGTTCACGATAAAAATCAGAATCAAAATCTTCTCCACGTGACGTAAAATTGGTCGTTTCTTCGAATACATCAACTTCATGAATTTGGATCGGATGAAGCCCGACGGTTGCATACATCCAGTCATATTTTTCTGCAAGGAATACACCATTCTTACTCGTGCTCTGCTGAGTTCCTACCAAATTCAAAATCATCTGCTTTTCTTTGCAACGAGCAATAACTTCGTCTCGATTGTTCTCGAATGCTTTGAAATGAATATGGCAATGAGTATCGATCATCATACAGATTGTTCAATAGTATCTAC
>CAZCHJ010000011.1:0-4473 GCA_964498735.1 uncultured Gammaproteobacteria bacterium
GAAGCATTATCTCCGAGAGGTTCGAGAAGCGTTACGTTATTACCGGTAGGATCACTCGATACAAGCCATCTACTGTCAGGAGAGAGACCAATGCTTTTTGCAACAATCTGTGTTCCTTCTTTGGAAAATGAAAAATCTTGCCAGTGTTTTGGAAGGGTGACTTGAGTATTTGAATCAAAATTATAATAAATATTTGATCCGTCAGGATATTCGATTACTGATGCATTGGTTTGAGGAGACCAGGTAACTTTGTCTACATTATAAAATACGGTGTCGCTCAACGCACGAACCTGTCCAGTAGCGTCAAGAGTATAAAATTTTCCATCATCTTTATTATAAAAACGAGCATTACCACTGGGTGCGGAATTTGGACTGCCAACATTAACGTTCACTGCTTTTGAAATCAAAGGTTGTGAATTTGGTACTGGATTTGTCCCTGAAGGAATCGTATTGCCATTCTGATTATTACCACCGACCGTTTGTCCAGAGCCTGTGGGTAGTGTACCGCTTCCATTAATCTGTCCTTGATTCGTACGTTCGCCTGTTTGAGGGAAATTAGTACTTCCATTATTTTGAGTTGTAGTACCGGGTTGTACAATAGTGGTAGGGGGTTTAAAAAATACACGGTAGATCAAAAAACCAAGTAAACCACATAACACAATAAAACCGAGAATTAATGCGAGACGTTTTTTATCCATACGAATGTAAAACCAAAATTATGCTTCTTGTGGCACTCCAGACTTCGGGGGCGGAGTACTATTTCCTGTTCTCTTTTGTCGATATGAAGATTGTATCACAGAAATAGCTTTTTGTTGATTTGTTTTTGTTTTTTCGATCTCATCATCGATTGATTTGAGTTTGGATTTAATAAGCTTGATTAATCCTTTGGTTGCTTCGATAGTAAATTTCAAAAGTAAACTAACGCCTTTTAATATAAAACCAACAATAGCAAGAACAATAGTCCAAGCCAATAGGGGGGAGAGAAATAAATATGAGAGCATGTCCACAATCATCTTTGCCAAAGAAAGAGAAATTTTAAGAACTTGTGCAGTACGCAGCGCTACTTGCAGGGGAAGTTTTTTTGCCTTTAAATTACGTATTTTGTTATCAAGGTCTCGTTTTATTTTTTCTGCTTGCGAAGCCTGAGAACGGATTTGCATGTCTTGTTTCATCTGTGCTTCGGCATCCTGTGTCTGCTTGATAATTTCCCTACCAGCTTGTTGGCGCTGTCGCTGTGCAGCTTCCTCGTTTTGATTTTCTGCTGCCTCTGTCTGGGCCTGTTGCTGTACAGCTTTTGCCTGTGCGGCTTGCTCTTCTGCAAGACCTTCTTCAATAAGTTTATTTTGATCTTCTTCTACTTGCTCTGGTTCACCATCACCTTCTTCTTTATTAGGTTCTACCTCTTCAGGATTTTCGTCTCCTCCAACTTCTGGTTTTGCTTCATTTGAAAGTGATTGATTGTTATCTTGAACAACGTCTGATCCGTCTGCTTCCAACTCATCTGGTGTGGAATCTGGAGTGATTGATTCTGAGGTCGGTGTATCGAGTGAGTTTCTTGATGGCTGTTGAGTTTCAATCTGTCTCGGTGCTTGGGTAGGTGATGTAGAAACTTGTCTCTGAGAGATTACTTGTTTCTGTGTATCAGAGGGGGTAGGTACATTAAATTTGAGATTAAGTTTGATATTTCCTTGACCATCCTGTCGCGCATCAAGACTAGGATCAGTTGATCCTTGTGATCCTTGATCGATTTGTGTTTGTAAATTATCTAATTGGAATCCAATCTCACTATGTGGATCTTGAGCATTTTGTCGTGCAATATTTTTTGCAGCACTTTGCGCGCGATAAAGCTGAGATGCGTGATCTTGTTCAGTGGGTGCTGACGCAGCGGGTTTTGCAGATCCAATTGCAGCACCAAGAGCCATTGCACGAGCAAGGCGTCCGAGAGATCTGCCTTTTTTTTGCGCCATACCATTAGCTTAGAAGGTATTGATCTTTTTTTCTAGTAAAAATATAGGTCTTTTTGGTTTTTTTACTAAGTGCATCAATCACGAGCTCTTCAAGAATTCGCTCAAGTTTCCGTTCAATATTGCGTGCGCCAAGATCTTTGTCTCTCGTTTCATGCGTCAGCGCTTCGAGTACCTCAGGATCATGAGTAATGGTAATATGTTGGCTTTGTTTGAGTGTATCACTTAATTTTATTAAGTGTTTTTCAATAATCATGCGCACATCCCCATCGGTCAATTGGTTGAATACACAGATTGCATTAATACGACTCATGAGCGCGGAGGAGAGAACTTCTTTGAGTTTTTGTGTAATTGTTTTTACTAATCCGGCACGATTTCCTGTTGATTGTTTGTGCGCTTCTCCGAATCCGATACCTTGCGATTTGTATAATTCTGATCCGATGTTTGAAGTGAGAATAACAATTGAATGGGAAAGTTTTACTTTCTTGCCATTCGTATCACTAACTTCGCCCTCATCGAGAATTTGTAGAAGCAATTTCAATACATCAGGATGTGCTTTGTCGATCTCATCAAATAATAATACTGAATATGGACGGAGTTTGAGTTTTTCCAAAAATGGATTTCGGTCTTTGTACCCGATATACCCAGCAGGGGAGCCGAGTAGCTTTGCCGTACTGTTTCCTTCGGAAAATTCACCCATGTCAAGTCGAATAAAGGCTTTTTCATCATGATACAATTCTTCTGCGAGTCGTTTTGCTAATTCTGTTTTTCCAACCCCCGATGGTCCAGTAAAAAGAAATGAAGCGTAGGGCTTCTTGGTATCTCTGATACCGAGTTCTGCCATTTTGAGAGTTTCTGCTACTTCTGCGAGAACCTCATCTTGTCCGATGATATGTTTCTTTAGTCTGCTAGTGAGTGTTTTCAATCGTTCCCATTCATTTTGGTTTAATAAATCACGATTGATGTGCATTTTTTTACTGAGCACATCTCGAATGTGTTCAGGGGTTACTGCGACGGTGACCGTTTTTGTTTTCTTTGTTTTCTTTTGTGATGAAGTGGTGAGAGCATTCAATTTTTTCTCAAGTACAATTATTTTATCTTTAATTTTTGCAGCATCTTTCAGACGTTCTTCCGCGATTGCTTTATTTTTTTCTTCAGTATATTCTTCTAATTTTTTTTCAAGTGCGTGTAATTTTGCAACTGACTCAGGAGCTTTTTGTTTGGTTTTAACTGAGCTTGCAGCTTCGTCAAGCAAATCGATTGATTTGTCAGGCTGAAAATTGTCATGAATATAACGATTACTCAATCTCACCGCTTCTTCAATCGTCTCATCACTAATCACCACATGGTGATAGTCTTCATATTGTTTTCGAATTCCCTTGAGAATAGTTATGACCTCTATATTACTTGGCTCGTCAACATCGATTTTTTGGAATCTGCGTTCAAGTGCGGGATCGTTTGAAATATATTTTTTGTATTCATCGTACGTGGTCGCACCGATACAGCGTAATTGTCCTCGCGCAAGTGCGGGTTTCAAAATATTTGCCGCATCCATGGTACCCTGATTGGATCCTGCACCAATAATATTATGAAGCTCATCGATAAAGAGAATATAATTCGGATTCTTTGCACATTCATCAATAATTTGTTTGAGTCGTGCTTCGAATTCACCGCGATAAATCGTTCCGGCTACAAGTAAGGTGAGATCAAGAGAGAGGATTTTTTTTCGCTGCAATACATCGGGTACGGTTCCTTCTGCAATTCTTTTTGCAAGACCTTCGACTATTGCTGTCTTACCAACTCCTGGCTCACCGACAAGTATCGGATTATTCTTGGTTCGTCGTGATAAAATATTTATCATGCGCTCGATTTCGTCTTCGCGTCCGATCACGGGGTCAAGTTTCTCAGTATGCTGACGATTCGTAAGATTATTGGTAAACAAAGCAACTGCAGATGTCTGTTTGCGATCGCGAGTAAGAGAAGTCGGCATATTTTCTGGCCGTTGGTTTTGCAGTGGAGCGTCACTTACAGATTCTTCATCTTCATGACCATCTTCAGGTGTAGCGTTGGTACTTCCTTGTATTTCTTCAAATATTTCCATCACTTCTCCCATTTGGGTAAATTTTTCAGCATTGTGAAATGATAATTCAAGCTGACTCTGCAATTCTGCTGTATTAATTGAAAGTTGTTCAAATAATTCTTGTATCTGTTTATTTTTTAATGACAAAATACCAGACAAGAGATGCTCAGTCCCAATATATGAGTGCCCTTCTTCATGGGCGCGAAGCAAGGCTTTTTCGAGTGCTCCTCTCGAAGCATCATTGAGATTGGGTACCGCAGATGAAAGCGCACTGTGTGTACTCGTTATTTGTTCGTTAAAATAATCGGGCGCATTAGAAGCGATAAGTTCAGACGTTACTGAGAATTTTTTCAACAACTCTCCGCCAATACTCCCGACTTCTTCAGATAATGCATGTAATAGATACACCAGTTCAACTTCTGCTCGCCC
>CAZCHJ010000011.1:4573-7238 GCA_964498735.1 uncultured Gammaproteobacteria bacterium
GATCACATTTTTCAGATGAGTCGAAAAGTTATCAAGTAATTTTTGTGCATCCATAGGGGGGTAGTAAGCGTGATAAGTACTAAGTAGTAAGTAAATACAAACTACAACTGGCTTATTGCGTTGATTATCATAGGTAGTATATACTAACTTAACCGTAAAATCAATGTAAATTTTGAGTCAGTATAGGTATGATGAAAAAAGTCCTGTATATATTGTTAGTTGCGGTACTTATTGTCATAGTAATCTTCTTGTTTGAAGGGAAAAATATCCTTCAGGAAGGTAACCCAGGACCGGTGCTTATAGGAATAGTAAAAGTTACATTTTTGCGTGAAAATATCGTGGAAATAAGAAGTAATAATGCACAGGTGATAAAATATTTGTCCAAAAGTAGTAATGGAGAAAAATCTATAATTCAATTAATGAAAGAAAAAGGATATACATTTTATGACCAAATGGGATCTGGCTATTTTTTTAAAAAAGAAGACGGCTCGCAAATTGTTGTAATACATAAATATTTTTCCACATTGTTTGATATTTGGTACTTTAATAAGTAATTCTATGAACTACCCAAAACACATATTCAAAGCCTACGACATCCGCGGACTAGCCGATACTGAGCTTTCAGAGGATTTGGCATGGCATATCGGACATGTATTTGCCTATATGCTTGAGAAAAAGGGTGTAGTTTTAGACGGCAGATCATTGGTGGTGGGATATGATATGCGACCGACGAGTATTCCATTTGCAAAAAAAGTTATTGAAGGAATACAGGCACGTGGCGTTTCAGTAGTTGACATTGGTCTCACCTCAACGCCAGTGTTTAACTTTGCCTGCGCACACTATCCAAACCATGCGGGAGGAATTATGGTTACGGCAAGTCATAATCCGGCAGAATACAATGGATTTAAGCTTACCTACGAGAATGGTTTGCCGCTTGGAACCGGAACTGGCATGGAAGAATTGCGCGATTTGGTTGTAAGTGGGTTTACAGAAGAAAAAGAATCGAAAGGAGAATACACAAAATTTGATGTTGTTGAAGAATATGTACAGTTTGTACTTGGTTTGGTTGATGTTTCAAAAATCAAACCAATGAAACTCGTAGTTGATGCGGGTAATGGAATGGGGAGTGTCTCAATACCAAAACTCTTGGAAAAACTTCCCGTGTCAGTTGAATATCTCTATCTTGATCCAGATGGAACTTTTCCAAATCACGAAGCAAATCCATTGAAAGAAGAAACCTTGAAAGATCTGCAGAAAAAAGTGACAGAGAGTGGTGCTGATTTTGGTTTCGCACTTGATGGGGATGCTGATCGTATTGGATTGGTTGATGAGAGAGGGGAAGTAGTACCCGCATCATTTGTAGGCGGACTTATTGGTCTTGAAATTTTAAAATTACATCCAGAATCTCTGTTACTCTATGATCTTCGCATGAGTCGGAGTGTAAAAGAATTGTGGGAAAGTAACGGTGCGACAACTGATATGTGCAAAGTGGGACATGCAAATATCAAGAAAATGATAAAGGATATCAACGCGCAGTTTGCAGCCGAACTCTCACTGCATTTGTACTATCACGATACTTATGACGTTGAATCTAGTGATTTTTCATTACTACTTACACTTCTCATGCTTTCAACTTCAGATAAAAAATTAAGTGAGCTCTGGAAACCGTTACAAAAATATTTCCATTCAGGAGAAATCAATTTTCATGTGAACAATGGAGAAGAAATCATGAAAAAGCTCAAAGAAAAATTTTCAGATGCAGAAATTAGTGAGCTTGATGGAGTATTATTTACATACTCAGACTATTGGATAAGTGTGCGGAAAAGCAATACTGAACCAGTGTTACGGTTGATTGTGGAGGCGCATACAAAGGAAAAGATGGAGAGTATTGTTGATGAAGTCAAACAGATAATTACGAGTTAGATATGGTAACGAGTAGATACTACATCTTTGATTTGTTCGGTACACTGATTACTGGCTCAGGAGCAGAAATAATGTATGCAGAAGCACTGAATAGATTATTTCCAGGACTTAAACATTGGAATGTTAATCAATATATTAATACCAAAGATTTTGGTTCTGCTGAGATGTGTATTAGTAAAGCGCTTGAGTATTTTAACATCACTGCCACATCGGAACAGTTGAAAAAATTTGAAGAAATAACAAACTCATGGAAAAAGGAGGTACATATGTATGATGAGGTTGAAGAGGTTATTACAGGATTAAAAAAAAGAGGTGCTAAACTAGGGATGATCACTAACGATAGTAATATTATTGCTGGATTTATTGAAAAATTTGGCTTAGAAAAATATTTTGATGTAATCATTTCATCATATAAGGTAGGTATGGCAAAGCCTGATCCGAGAATATATGAATTGTGTGTTGAAAAATTAGGTGCACAAATGTCCGAAGTAATTATGATTGGTGATAAACTTGATCGTGATGTGGAGCCACCAAATAAACTTGGTATGAGAGGTATTTTGTATGATCCGGAACAGAAAAATGCCTACTATCCTGACCGAATTTCAAATCTGAAAGAATTGCTTGATTAAAATTCCTCCCAAGTGGGAGGAATTATTTTATACTTTCTCTTCTCTCAATCTCTTAATCCGCTCTTCAATCGGGGGGTGAGTTGAAAACGCGTTTGCAAACATTTTTCCTTTAA